>CAZGFG010000005.1:0-74475 GCA_964524895.1 uncultured Gammaproteobacteria bacterium
TAGAACGCTCGCTTTGGGAGCGAGAAGTACAGGGTTCAATTCCCTGGTCCCCGACAGAGTGAAACGAAGGAGGAGACAGGGATAAAGAAGGAAGTCGCCACGAACTTGTGAGTGGGAACCCTATCTTATTCCCTGTCCCCGACCTATTGTTAGTTCTCCAATTCCCGTTATTCTCTTGACGCACCAACTTGAAAGTAATATCTTTAAACCACCACATGAATTTAATTAAAAAACTCTTCTCTTTTCACTACTACACCTCTATTTTAGCCGGAACTCAAAGCTATAGACCATTCTTGGCAGCTTTTATACTGGCCCTGGTATTGTCTGTAAAGCCTTCATTCGCTATTTTTAAAGATGTATATCCCTTGGTCCAAAATCTTGAGAGTAAGGTCTTAGCGCTTGTAGATGAAATCTATCCTTCAGAGCTGGAGATTAAAATCAAAAACGGTACGGCTTCCACCAATGTAACAGAGCCCTATTACATTACGGTCCGTCAGGAAACCCTGGAAAATCTATTTTCCTTTAAAACAGAGGATCAAAGTACCAGGTCCAGAATTAGGCTACTGGCTATAGACACCAAGGGCAAAGCAGACGACTTTGAAAGATATCAATCTTTTGCTTTGCTGACAGAATCCAGCATCGTTTACTACAATGATGACAAGGTAAATATTTATCCCTTAAGAGAGGTGCAGGATTTAACTCTGGACCAAAAAGTTATAAAAGAAAAAATTAAGGAGATAAATAAAAATAACATCATAGGCAAAATAGTAACTATTAGTATCTTAATAGCACCCTTTTTATTACTGCTGTTTATTTTTATATTCCAGATTGTTGTATTTTTACTTCTTACACTTGCAGTGTATTTAATGGTAAGGATTAACCAGCTGAAGACCGGCTTTAAAAATACCTTTCGCTATACTGCAGCAGTGGCATTTATAACAACACTTATTTGGAATTTAATCCTCTTTATCCCTTCCCTGGCTGCAAATATTCCGATAACAGAATCATTATTAACAATAATAATATTGGGGTTTGCATACAGCGGTATAAATTACCTTAAGTCTCAAAAAACAAGTAACCCTAAAGTATGAAAAAAATTGCCACAAATATAATATTCACATTAATCTTACCCCTAGTACTTTTAAGGGATATTTATAGATCCGAAAGAGGAAGAGGAAGAAAAGTAGGGTATTTTTTTCTTACTCTGGTTATCTTCGCTTCAATTTGGTGGAGCGGCTTTGGGGATGTTATTTCTCTTTTTAAGTATACATCTTATGAAGCTGGAGTCACCGATAAACTGACTAAGATCCCCGTAAGCGGTACCTCTATGTTACCAACAATCCAGGATGGTTCGGAAGTTGAATTAAAAAATCCCAAAAAGTATGGACTGGAAAGAGGAGATATAGTTTCCTTTATGAACAATGAAACAGGAGGGCTTCATTACATAAAAAGAATTATTGGTTTGGAAGGGGAGCAAGTCTCAATCAAAAACGGTACGGTTTTTATAAATGGTAGAGCTTTGCAGGAAGATTACACTCTAAACAATCTACCTACATACGGTAATACCGCCTTGATTGATTGTGAAAATTATACCGTTCCTAAAAATAATTACATGGTTTTGGGAGACAATAGAACTGTCAGTTCCGATTCCCGGGTTCTGGGTTTTATTGATAAAGCAGATATTGACGGGGTGATAAAAACAAACGTAGGGGAAAAGTTTGCCGGCCAGCAGTATCAGCAGGAAATAACCAAAGCAACCATAGACCCACAAGTATTCCTTAAGAAGCTAAATGAATACCGCACCAAAAATAACACATCTACTTTAGTAACCCACACTACTTTAAATCAACTCTCTAAAAAAAGAGCCGAACAAATTAAAGATAGGTTTGATGATTGGAAAAATAAAACGGCACCTGCAGATAAGCTATTGGAAGAGAGTGGATACCGTTTTAACCAAATCCATGAATTTGTCACCTTTGGTTATCTTGATGAACAAGCTGTATTAGACCAAATTTTTGATTCCCAAAGCGAAAAAGACCATTTTTTGTCAATACAATATACGGAGGTAGGTATAGGGATAACGGAAAAAACCAATAAGGAATGTACCTTCCCTATAATCTCGGTTATTTTAAGCTGGCCTGCAGTACCAACTTATGACCAGACAGTTATAGATTCTTGGTCTAAGGAAATCAGTATCAATAACCAATCCCTGGCTAATTTACAAACTTGGGTAGGTTACCCGGGTATGGATCAAACCAAGCTTAAGAACCAAATCAGCCTGGTTGCACAAATGCAGCAGATAGCAACGAGAATCTACAATAAACAGAAAAACAGGGAATGGTTGACCCAAAAAGATTACCAAGATATAAAGTACTACGATGAACTTCTAAAACAAGAAGAGGCACTAAACAAAGAGCTGTTTGGAAACACACAATAACCACATCTGCAGACAGTTTTTTCTAAAATTAAGATAATCCTGGCCCGAGCTGCAATATTTTGGTAAAATATCCTTCGTACCGGCAAATATACATGCCGCGGTGGTGGAACGGTATACACGTTGGACTTAAAATCCAATGGCTTTTAGCCTTGTGGGTTCGAATCCCACCCGCGGTACTATCTTTCGCTAAAGCTACAGATAGCAGGCCATATATGCCCTAAATGAATAAAAAAACTGTGCAATTCCTTAAAAATCCCAATACCCAGGGAGTTATGGCCATCCTTTTTATCCTAGTATTTATAGGTTTATCAATACCCAGCTGGAGCAATATTTTAAGCAAAGCCGGGAAACAGGAAAGCCAAGAAACCGTTCAACCCAGCCAACCTGCTTTACCTGCATCAACCGCTTCTCCCTCGGCTGCCCCTACTCCTACACCAATCCCGATCCCTGTCCACAGTGGCAGAATGATCCGTATCCCCATCCTTACTTACCACTACATCGGTAACAACCCAAACCCTGCAGATAAGGCACGGGATAATCTGGAAGTTACCCCGGATAAGTTTGAGGAACAGATGAAGTACTTGGCTGAAAACGGCTATAATGCAATCTCTCTTGACACAATGTATGCAATCCTAAAAGGACAGGCCCAGCTTCCACCCAAACCTGTTATTATTACTTTTGATGACGGGTACATCGATTTTTACTACAATGCCTTTCCTATTTTAAGGAGGTTGAACATACATGCAGTGTCTTTTATACCTACAGGTCTGGTAGGAAGCAGTTATTATATGACCTGGTCACAAATTAAGGAGATAGATTCAAGCGGTCTAGTTTCCTTTCAAGCTCATTCTGTTACTCACCCCAATTTGACAGCACTTGTGGATCCACAATTAACATACCAATTGGTAGAAAGTAAAAAAACATTAGAGGCACAACTTGGAAAACCGGTTAATTTCCTAGCATATCCTTACGGAATTTCCGATCAAAGAGTCTGGGACGCTGCCAAAAAAGCAGGTTACTTGGGAGCTGTCGGTACGTGGTTTGGCTCCTCCCTTTCTGAAGGAACCATTTATGATTTACCCCGCGAAAAAATAAGTGGTGGGATGGATCTTGCTGTCTTTACCTCAAGGTTGTAGTCAATAGCCTGCTTGTTTATAATGTCCCCTTATGTTAGTAGAAAATCCTGTTTTTACCGATTTTTTGGAGAAAGGACTCAAGTACAACTTTGACAGTGGTCCAAGTCAGGTTCCAGACGATCAAGCTGCAGTAGAGCGGGGAGTAAATTGCGGAGCCTTTGCCAGGTTATTACTTATACGTCTTGGGTTCCGGCTACCACAATCCTTGGGGCCTATCGAGATGTATCTTCCAAACACCTATCTAGTGCAGGTAAAGCCAGGAGAGCTAGCACAAGTTGGAGATTTAGCTTTCTTTGGTCCTGAAAACATAGAGGGCCTTAACCCTGCACTTTTAGGCAATCAGGAAGCGATAGATCTCTTTATAAAAAGGTATCCGGGAATTCCTCATGTAGCAGTTTCTACCGGGCAATATGATGACTCTGGGGAACCATTATTTATACACGCCAGTTTCGCAAGGAGAGGGATAGCTATTCAACCATTAAACTGGTTTGCACAGTTCAGGGATGCTAAAGGAAACGCCAGATACTCCACTTTGCTAGCACATAAACGTCCGCTGTCGCTTCACAACCAATTAGGATCCGAAGGTAAAAGCAAAACAACGCAGCTGGTCGCTTAAAGTAGAAAGTCTCAAGGTATGGTCACCGAAAGTTGGGGTGGAAATTAAGTTGTAGAGCGTAGAAAAATCAACCTCCACAAAAGATCTATTTTCTTTATCAAATTGGATATCCCTGCCGGCATTTTCCCGATTTAGCCCAACCCCGTCTAAAGTCACGTAAACTTTAATCGGCTTTTTATCGGCAGCTTCCATCACCAAAAATACCTCCTTAGCCTTGTAATTTAGGACAATTAAATCATCCAATTCCTTTGTTTCCCGAGTATGCTGCAAAAATTCTTCCTTCTGATCCCACTTCCCGATAGCATAAATCCTGTCCGGTTTTAAGCTAATATCGGATGGGACATTTTCCACCAGCCCCCGCAGTGAACCAAAATAAAGTTCGGGTGTTTGTATTGCCAAAAAACTTTCTTCAAAGCCGCTGATCAGTTGATTTCCTACTTTAAATCCGGCATCACGCAAAGCAGACTGGATTTTCAGTTCGGTTTCACCATAGTTTCCTTCCCCAAAATGAGTATAAATAATCTTACCTTCATCATTTACAAGGTATTTGGCAGGCCAATAATGATTGGCGTAAGAGTTCCAAATCTGCATCTGGTTATCCATTACCACAGGCCAATCAACTTCGTATTGCCTTAAAGCTTTTTGCACATTCTTAATATCCTTTTCAAATTCAAATTCAGGGGAATGAACTCCTATAATTACCAGACCCTTATCTTTATACTTATCCCACCATTTCTTAAGGTAGGGAAGAGTTCTTTGGCAATTGATGCAGGAATACGCCCAGAAGTCGATCAAAACTACCTTACCCCTCAATTTCCCCATAGTTAAACCAGGCGTATTAAGCCAAGTTAAATTATCAGGAAATTCGGGAGCATTGACCGACCCTGTAAATATATCCATCCTCAAAAGTTTAGTACTTTAAGTAAGAATTAGAAATTAAATTTAGCGATCTTCTCTGGGACGTGCGATGTTTACTACGATCTTTCGACCTTCAACATCTGCACCGTTTAGATTGGAAACAGCGTTTTGGGCTTCTTCTTCTGTAGACATTTCTACAAAACCGAAACCACGAGAACGTCCTGTTTCTCTATCTTTAACAACTTGAGCTGAAACTACATTACCTGCTTGAGAAAAAATCTCACGAAGTTTATTGTCATCAACTGCCCATGGCAAAGAGCCAATAAACAATTTTTTACCGTTTATATGAATTCACCTCCATTCTTCTTTATGTGAGGTGAATATTAAAAATTACACTCGCACACTAGGCATATTATCGGATAAACGCAGATAAATATCAAGAGGTGTCTTAAAAGTCTAAAATCGCGCAATAATCGCGTAGAAAATAGCGAACCTTAAATCACTCACTTAAGGTATAGTAAGTACTCGGGCCTTTCCCTTGAGACGCAATCAGTTTCTTATCGACCAAAGCCTTAATTTTAAGTTGGGCTGCCCTTTTGGACACCTTTAAGATATCTGCAACGTCATCAGATGTTATCCTACCAACGGTTGTTAAAAATTCTACAATTGGAATCTCATCTCTATCCAAAAATATCTGCTCATCTTTAGAAGTGACTTTATACAAACCTGTAGCAATAATATCATCTCTAAGCCTCATGGCTTCAACCAAAAACCCTTCCGTGAAATACTCCAGCCAAGCGGTAATATCTTTTCCTATTCTCTCCCTGTAGGTTTTATCTATTTGAAGCGCGTTATAGTATTCCAGACGATCCTGGTTGTAGTATTCATCAAGCACCAAAATTTTTCTAAAATCCCAGCCCCTTTGAATGAGATGTAATTGTGTCAAAATCCTGGTGGTTCTGCCATTTCCATCGGTAAAAGGATGAATGGAAGCAAATTCCAGATGCAATATACCGGCGGTAATAACAGGATGCAATCCCTCTTTTGAGGCTTTTTCCAGCCACGCCAATAGTTCTTCAATTAAGACAGGTACCTTTTTTGCCGAGGGAGGCCGGTACATAACATGATCCACCCCCTTCATGCTGTTGACAACATAAACAGTCGAAGGGCGGAAATGCCCTGATTTATTATCGGTCAGAACCCCTTCCGTTACTTTCTTTTGGATATTTAAGATATCGTCTATATCAAAGCTCTTTTTTTGCTCCGCTATCTGGTCCATAAGCAGTAGGGCATTTTGGTAATTCTTGACCTCCCGAATAGATTTAGGATCAGCCTTGACAGGCTCGTTAGATAAAACCTTATGTACTTGATATTCAGCCAATTGATTACCTTCTATAGAAGTAGATGTGTGCACCATCCGGATGACAGCTTGTCGTCTTAGTTCGATCTCCCTTTTTGGCAGTACCCGGGATCTTTCAATTATTGTCTTAATCTCGGTAATTTGGCTAATTTTATCTAATATTGATGGGGTTATAGTAAACTTAGGCTCAAACATGGATGTATTATACCATAATCACGAAATAATCGCGCAATAAATCGCGAATCATTTCTTATCTCTATCTTTACTCTAATATAAAAAAATAAAATTGGCAATCTTTTATTCAAAACAGTGTTACAATTTTTAGGATGCTCACCAAAATCTTACTTTTAGTGTTTGTCCTTTCTTTTCTCATTAGGTCAGACCTATCCTTTGACCAGGATTTGGGTAGGCACCTTAAGCTGGGGGAGATAATAACCCAAACCCATACAGTACCCAAAGTTAATCTTTTTTCTTACACAAATCCAAATTTTCCATTTATAAACACCCACTGGCTGTTTGAAGTCTTGGTTTTTATGGGAAGTAACTCTCTGGGTCTCTATACTCTTTTGATCTTGAAAGTAGCCATTATCTTAATCTCGGTTTGGTTAACCTTAAAGATCATTGCTAGGAATAACTCTGCTTTGCTTTTGCCTGTTGGATTTATCTTTTTACATGTACTGCGCGAAAGGACAGATTTAAGGCCGGAAATTTTCTCCTTCTTGTTTACAGCATTAACTTTTTATATTTTGGATAAATACGAAAAGTTTGGCACAAAACTCATTTTTTCCCTTCCGCTCATCCAGCTGATTTGGGTTAACACCCATATCTACTTTCCTATAGGACTTATCCTACAGGCCATATTTTTAATTCATATCGGTCTAACGCATCTACGTTTCCACCCCCGAGGTGGAAAGCTAAGGATGCTGGGAATAGTTTTCGTTCTATCGGTTATAGCAAGTTTAATTAACCCTCATTTTTTAAAAGGCTTTTTGTATCCCTTAAATGTCTTTGATAACTACGGCTACACAATTGTAGAAAACCAAACCATGTTTCTCTTAGAAAATATTGGATTTTCCGACCATAACTTTCTCTTTGTCAAACTGGCAGGCGTAATTATCCTATTTTCCATAGTTGTATCCATAATCCGGCGACATATCAATTTGAAATCTATCTTGCTATCTCTGCTCGGGTTAGGATTGGCTTTAGGCAATGTCCGCAGTTTTCCTTTTCTGGTTCTGATTTCTTTACCGGCTGCCTTAATAAATTTCGGCCCTATTAAACCTTCACTTTGGACCAAAATTTTATCATTTATAACCGTTACTTTATTGATCGGGGAGTCCTGGTTTTACCTAAACGGGTCATATTACACACAAACAGATAGCCAATATAGACCGGGTCTGGCTTTTGAGCAAAATGCTAAAGGAGCTTTGGACCTTGTTTTAAGCCAGAAAATTTTAGGCCCTATTTATAACAATTTTGATATAGGCAGCTATATTATTTATAGGGGCTATCCAAATTACCGGGTCTTTATAGACGGCAGACCGGAAGCCTATCCAAAGGAATTTTTTCAGCAAGTCTATATACCTTCACAATATGATTACCAAAAATTTGAGGATCTTGAACAAAAATATAACTTCCAAACAGTTATATTTTCCCATACCGACCAAACTCCCTGGGGGAAAGCTTTTCTGCAATCCATTACCCACGATAATACATGGAAAACAGTTTATCTTGATGACACCATGATAGTTTTAGCAAAGAATCCAAGTCCTGCTTTGAAGGGCGTAGACCTTACCTCCCTTGACCCCACCCAATACCAATTCTTAAATCATGTGTCCTATTTAAGGATGGGAATATTTTTGATAAGTACGGGTTATACCCAAAGCGGGCAGAAGTTTATTCTAAAGTCCCTTCAGTTAAATCCACAAAGCCCTTTGGCAAATCTACTTATGGCCAATATCGAGGCAAGCAAGGGGGATTTCTTAAATCGGATTGAAGCCTCCAAATATCAACAAAAAGCAAAAAACCTCTTCTTTTGGTAAATCTGATATGATATCTTAAAGCTATGAAAATACTTATTACTGGTGGAGCGGGTTTTATTGGTTCCCATATACAGGACAAGTTCTTGGAGTTGGGTCATGAAGTGGCGGTTTTAGATAACTTGAGGTCCGGCAAAAAAGAAAACTTAAATCCCAAAACCACATTTTTTGAAATAGATATTACTAATTTAGACTCCTTTAGAAGTGCAGTCTTAAAGTTTACCCCGGAAGTTATTTTCCACTTGGCTGCCCAAAATGAAGTGCCGTATTCTATGGAGCATCCCTTTGAAGATGAAAAAATAAATATCGTGGGAATGATGAATTTGATGGAGGCTGCAAAAGAGAGTGGGGTTAAAAAAGTTATTTACTCCAATACCGGAGGAGCTTTTTATGGGGATGTGCCGGAGGAGAATTTACCCATTAAAGAGGACCAGCCCGTTAACAAGCCGACTTCTTTCTATGGAGTATCTAAATTATCAGCAGAATATTACTTAAAACTATATGGAAATTTGCATAATATAGGGTGGATCTCCCTGCGTTATTCGAATGTTTATGGCCCCAGACAGGCAGGCAATAAAGAAGCAGGAGTGGTAGCTATATTTACTGAAAAACTTATGAGAAATAGTCAGCCAACAATCTTTGGAGAAGGGCACCATACCAGGGATTATATATATGTTGCAGATGTAGTTGAGGCAAATATTAAAGCATCAGACTTTGTCGGGTCGGACTATTTTAATATATCTACAGGGGTAGAAACGGCAACGCAGACGGTTTTCGATACTATCGAGCATGCTTTACACACCGGTATTAAACCGGAATATGCCCCCAACAGGCCCGGGGATGCATTTAGGGTCTGTTTAGATCCAAACAAAGCCAAGGAAAAATTGAATTGGGAAGCAAAGGTAGATTTTTCCGAAGGAATAGAGAAAACAATAAAATTTTACCAACAAAGTTTAGGATAAAACCTTAAGACTTATTGATTATTCTTATCGGCCGTAGAGAGTTTCTCCAGATTTCCATTTAGATAGTTGATATCATCCAATACATATTTCCATTCATCATTGTTAATATTTTTAGGGTAATAGACATAGAGGGCATAAAGGGCTCTTTGGTGGTTCCTAAATTGCTCGGTCACTACAGGGATTTTATCCTTTAAATTATTGGCAATAATGTAATCTGTTAAATTACCGGCAACTGCCGCATATCTCAAACTGGAGGACCAAAGATATGTGTATTGTTGGGATTTTACCAGATGGTCTAATTCAGCAAGTCTTTGGTCCAGTAAATATTGCTGATAGTCGGCTTTGGCAGTGGGGGAAGTAGAAATTGCCGAAAAAAGTTTTTCCTGCAAGCGTTTTAAATTATAAAGTGGAGGAAAATCCGGGTTGGATCTTGGGGATAAAAATAAGGCAACTACAAAAATTGCCAGAAGTACGATCAGGATTCTTTTGATATCTTTAGAACTTGGCATAACGGATAACTTAATACCATACTTTTTATAAAAAGATCAATAGTGTAAATTATAAGCTTCCGCGGGCCTAGGACTTTATATCTCTGGTTATATGTTGTAAAATTAAGCACATGCCGAAGTTGCCAACGTGGTCAAGGCGGGCGCCTGAAGAGCGTCTTATCGGTGTTCGATTCACCGCTTCGGCACACCATTTTGCGGCGGTAGTTCAGTGGTAGGCTAGTCTTCCAGACTGGTCCTGCCACTTCCTCCCTCCGCTTGTTATACTCGCGGCGGTAGTTCAGTGGTAGAATGTCTCGTTGCCAACGAGAAGGTCGCCGGTCCAAATCCGGTCCGCCGCTCTTATAATCCTGAGCGAAGTCGAAGGACAATTGACAGTTATCGACATAAATATACATAAATTGACAGAAAAGTTACAATAATTGACATATGGATGAACAGTTAAAACCAAATCAAATAGAGGCTGATATAAGACACAAAGAAGCATGGGGCGGAGTTACTGACCCAAAAGAACATCAAGACAACCACTTTCGTTATCTTGTCTACGCATTTAAACCATATGCTGCAATTGGTCAAAGAATAGTGAGTGTTAATGTTGCTAAAGCAGATTTAGAAACAAGACAAACGGGTAGTGTAGTAGATTTATTAAATAATCCTGACAAGATTAGTAAAAGAGAGTTTATAAGCCTATCATTGATAGACGAAAAACATCGTGCCACTTGGGGAAATTATGGATTAGTCGTCGAGGTTCCTAAAGTCAATGTAATTTTGGTTTCTACCAGCGATGCCGGCTCGGTACACGCTTCTACTGATGTTTTAAAGCAACAAGCACAAGAACATCCACCAATAAGCTGGGATCAGCTTTTAGCAAACTCTTCACCCAATACCTATAATGAGGTTGTTGCCTTAGGGAGTAGCGGGCAAGGTGAGGCAAAAGTTGTAGGATTTTTTGCCAAAATTGATGAGGGGGGGTATTTAGATCGGTCCCAAGTATATAAGTTGAAACAACATGCAGAGCGTTTAAATTTGCCTTTTATCGAGATAAAAGCAGAAAATCCCTATGAACAAGACTCATTTGAATTTACATCAAATGGAGACGGAGTTTATGTTACCCATGCAGGGAAAAGATATATCTTGCGCTCAGGTGGTAAACCCGAATTTGATATTCTAAACTCGCGCAGAAAGAACCATTTTATGTCTCCCACCGAGGCAGACGAATTTTTTAAGTTTTTTGAAGCGGCTATTAATAACGGACAGACATCAATAGGAAAAGCTATCTTGGATAATTTGAGAAAAGAGTATGAGTTGCTAAATAAAACCAGAAGATCTCCATCATTCAAAGTTGATAAGGATGGTAATGTTGAAAGTTTCAGTTTTTTTACCGGATATGATACTCAGGAATTTGAATATGCTATCAATCAGCATGGTGCTCATAAGATCAATACTACAGGATTAAAAGCAGAAATGGAAAAGAGCTTAGTAGAGGGTGATTCTTACATTCATCCAAATGACATCTCACATTACCAAGTTCGAGTTAGTCCTGAAGAAATAAAAAAATTATTGAAAGATATTTCTGGGTTTGCTGATCCTGAAATAGTTAAAAAAGCAAACGAATTTATCGATGCCCACAGAGAACAAATGCGTGATACATATAATCAAGAAGTCAGGATGCGTAATAAAGCATCAAAAATAACCACTAGTTTTTATGCAGTTGATTACGGAAAGTTTCTGAGTGACATCAAGCCATTTTCGAGTGATATAGAATTTAAGCCCAAAGATAAACCTACAGACGGAGATTAGTGCTAATCCTTATAACGAAGTTTGCTGGAAGATGCGAAAGACTGTACGCCCAAATGTGTTCACACCCCAGGGGTGTAAACCTAAACAGGGAGCTATTTAGAAAAGTACCATTTCCAAACCAAATATACACCGGAAGATCCGGAGAAGATGGCAAAGATCCTTTTAACAATAGTGCCGAAAAAAGACTCTAATATATCAAAACCAACAACCCCCTCTATACCAAAATTAATGGCTGCAATAATAACTAAAACAGTAGCAATAGTATCTACTAAAAAGTATAGGGGTCAATACAAAAAAAGTAAGCCATCTCCTAAATGGAAGAGTGCCCGTTGACATAATAACTTACTTTATGTTAATTCTGCCAAAGTGGAGGAGTTATGGTTTAGGGTAAAGCTTTGGTTGATGAAATTGGCCTATGTCAAAAAAAGAAGCAGGCTTAAAAGATATGGTCTTCCACTTGTACTCGTACTAATTACATTCTCTTTTGTTATCCTCTCACCCAAAACATATTTCCATTTATTCCACGGTCAAACCACCGCATTTTTAACATTAACTTTTATTGTAACTTTGAGTTCTTGGTATGGAGGATTTGGTCCGGGTATTTTTGCAACGGTTATAACAGCAGCACTTAACTACTATGTTATCTTAAGGGCAGACCCTTCTTATCAACCTTTACAGGGAGACCTACTGCTTACCTTTATTTATTTATTAGAAGGAATTGTTATCAGTATCCTTTCAGAAGCCAGATATGAAGCAGACCTTAAAAAAGATGAATTCATCGGTATTGCTGCCCATGAGTTAAAAACACCCTTAAGCACCATCAAAGGTTTTGCAGAACTTCTTGCTAAAGCCTCCAGGAAATTAAGCCAAAAGAAAATAATTTCATATGCATCGGAGATAGAACTTCAATCAGACAGACTTCTAAGTCTGGTTGAAGGCCTTTTAAATGTCACTAAAATAGAGATAGGAAAGTTCGAATATAAAGATGAGCCATTTGATTTAAATGATTTGGTAAGAGAAGTTATCAGTTACCAAAAACTCATAGAAAAAAACAGAAAAATTACTCTTGTAGGTAAATGTAAAAAAATTATCTGTGGTGATCGCTATCGGATTGGACAAGTAATAACCAATCTTCTAACAAATGCTATCAAATATTCTCCCCCAAAGAGTAAAATAGAAATTAGAATAAAGGAGAAGGGTAAAAGTGTTTTTTTAAGCATTAAAGATTATGGTATCGGAATCCCAAAATCCGACCAGAAACATATCTTCAGTCAATATTACCAAGCTAAAAAAGCCCATGATGGCACAACAGAAGGATTAGGTATGGGACTATACATCTCATCCCAAATTATTAAAAACTACCATGGGAAACTCTGGGTAAAGAACAACCGGGGAAAGGGTTCTACCTTCTTTCTGGAACTACCCAACAGTAACTCTAGATCATGGACTTAAATGAGTCTGGTAGAATACTTGCATGTATTATGCAAGCCGATATTTACTGTTTATTTTAATTTTTTCCCTTTTTTCTTTCACAATCCCATCATATAAAAATATTCTTTTTTCCACCAAATTTGTTGATGAAGAAGAAAATTTTGCTGTCGGAAAATATATAATCCGCGGAGAGATCTTTTATGAGGATATTGCAACTAACCACTTACCACTGGCTGGTTTATTAAGCGGACTTATCCAAAAGCGAGATAATCCAGCTACCACCCATGATCTTATTGAGACTCAAAGGACATTTATTACCACATGGTCCTTGATCTGGGCCACTGTCTTGGTATTCTACTTTGGTCTGGCGGGCTTATTGTTTTCTTTTATCTTTGAGCTTACCAGAATCCATTTTTACGGCAATTTATTTTTGGCAGAAACCTTCACTGCATACCCTTTAGCTTTTCTAGCTGGACTTATAATTTTTAAGAAAGGTCCACTGAAACCATTTGAATTATTCTTTGCAGGAACCCTGCTTGCTTTTCTGGCTTTAACTTTAGGTCCAATTTGGCCTGCGCTATTTCTCTTAACTATTTTATTGGTGGTAAAACAGCCTCTAAGAGATTTGCCGCTCGCTTTTCTGGGTGCACTATTGGTTTTCCTGCTGGTGCTTCCTTTTGTCAAAATATCCGGATACTTCCAATATTACATTTATGGGAATTTACAAAATATGGTTCCAAAAACATTAGATTATTGGATCCCGGCTTTAGGAAAATCATTCTTCTCTCCTATACTTTCCTTTGAGGGCCAAGCTCTTGATGACAATCTAAGATTAATCAGAACTCTTTCGGTAATACTAATTGTAAACCTTGCTTACCTTATCCTTCAGAAAAAATTTAGTTTGGCAGCTGCAATTTTTACCTTTTTGGGGTTACTAAACCTAAGATCTGTCCCTATAAGTGAAGGACATGCAGACGGTTTCCATCTATTGCCTTGGTATGCTTCCTTAGTATTTATTGCCTCTTCTTTATTCGCCCTACAGCTCAAAAGTAAATCCTCTTATTTATTAAAAATCACAAATATTGGTGTATTAATTCTGGCTTTGTTTTTTTCTATTCAATATGCAAGGCAAAACCTTTTTATCAAGAAAGATGCACAAGCAGATTATCAGGTATTTTTCTCAACCCATACCAAAATAGGGGAAAGCATTAAAAGTATGAAAAAAGAAGGGGATACCTTATTTGTTTTTGCGGATGCTTGGCTTGTTTACTGGCAATCTGATGCAAACCACATACCTAAACTTTTTGGCTACTACACCTGGATGGCAGGGGTACCGGAAATCCGCCAGGCAGTAAATAAAGCTTTTGTAGAATATCCTCCCACTTACTTTTATTGTGAGGGTTGTAAACATACCGATTTATACCAATATTTGGAAAAATATAAAGAAGCAGCGGGATACGAAGGAAAACAGAACCTTTTTATTCTCCGGTAGAACTATCCTCAAAGGATAAAAATTGATATAATTCTCACGGCTCAACTATTGCGGGGTCGTTCAATGGTAGGACGACAGACTTTGGATCTGTCTATCATGGTTCGAATCCATGCCCCGCAGCACAGCTTGTTCTGACAACCTAAACTAAATCTCTGATATACTCAGGATATGGACAAGACGATTATACCTAATTACAAATTACCAAGTTTATTAAACGTTCCTTCAACTTTCTTAAAATTATTAGGTGCAAACCCTATCAAGAATATACTCCCTGAAAGTTACTATAAAAACTCAATAGGTTGTGAAAAGGTAGTATTTTTTCTTCTGGATGGATTCGGCCATAATCTATATCAAAAAGTTGGCCTGAAGTATCCTTTCTTTAAGAAGTATGCAGAGAAAGGAATCTATAACCCCATTCAAACTGTTTTTCCCTCCACAACCGCAGCAGCTATTTCAACAATAAATAGCGGTTTGTCTCCTATTGAGCATGGCTTACCAGAATGGTATCTCTACTTTCAGGAGTTAGATGCAATCCTAGAAAGCTTACCGTTTACACCAGCTTTTAAGGAAGATCTAGATAAATTAAAAGCAGCTCCACCTAAAATATTATTCAATCAAAAGACAGTTTATGAGTACTTAAATGAGGTTCATGTGCCTTCTTATATATTTTTAAATAGGTATTTAGCGGAAAGTTTTTATAATATCCAAGCAAATAAGGGAGCGGTTGTTATTCCTTATAATACATATCCCAATCTAATGGTTCAATTACGGAAATTACTCAATAAATCAAAAGGTAAGGCCTATATTTATGTATATATTTCTGCTATTGATAGTGCTGAGCATGAATTTGGTCCATGGGCTGAAGAAGTAGAGGTTGAAATATCGTCACTCTCCTACCTTTTAGAGGCTGAATTTGTTAATAAGATTGACCAAAATATAGCGAATCAGATTGCTTTATTTATGACTGCAGATCACGGACAGATTGCTACTGATCCTAAAGAAACATTTTATCTGGATACCATACCCGGATTTAAAGAATTTTTTAAGGTAGGTGCCGACGGTGAACCTATATTACCAACAGGAAATGTTAGGGATGTTTTGCTTAATATTAAACCTGAAAAGCAAGATGAGGCGATAGGATTACTAAAATCTAAATTGCCCAGTGGAACTCAGATATTAAAAATTACCAACTGTATAAAGCAAGGATGGTTTGGAAGCGGTAATACTCATCAGGAATTCCTTAATAGAACAGGTGATTTGTTAATATTACCGAATGGTGCAGATACTATTTGGTATCACTATACTCCGGAAAGCAGTTACAAATTTAAAGGAAATCATGGTGGACAGAGCGAAGATGAGACTCTAATACCTTTTGTAAGCGCAAAATTATCTGATATGCAGAATAATTATTAAACCATAACTATTCATTAAACAGGTTCTAACTTGGTCCAAGCCCTGCAGCCATTCGACTCTGGTTCGGCTACGCTCACCATCGCTCACGGCCATGGCCCTGAGTTTATCGTAGGGCTATAACCAATATCGACAAAAGTAGAAGGTGTCAACGTAGACCACCTTCCAGGTGGGATTGGAATTACGAAAAGTCTTTTTTAATGTGTGTTAAGTTGTTAACTTCTTGAGGCTAAGTTACAAATAGTATTCTTAAAAAGACAAGATAGTATATAATCTGGCTATGCCAAGACCTAAAAAAATAACTTCAGAATCAATACCTCAGCAAATACCTAATCCTCAACCCAGTCAAGTCACACCCAATAAAAAGATTAAGGTTTTATTCTTTTCTGTTTGTAACTCTTCAATTTCAAACCCACATCTTATTCAAGCTAAAGATCAAGTTTTAGGAAAAGATGACGACTTAATTTACCTTGTTATTCACACTTATGGGGGAGATGCCTATTCAGCAGTCAGAATTATGAGAATACTTCAAAAAAGATTTAAAAAAATAGCTGTAGTAGTACCGGATATGGCTATTAGTGCGGGAACTTTAATGGCACTAGGGAGTGATGAAATATGGATGGATCAAGAATCAAGATTAGGACCACTAGATCTTCCAATAGAGCATCCTTCAGATGGTAGTAGAATATCGTCCTTAGATGTTACTAACACATTAACTAACTTAGCATCATTTTATACATCTACAGCTTTAAATTTATATACTAGAATCAGAGATGAGATTGGTCTTAAAAAATCAGAAGCTGCAAAACTAGCATTTAGTTCTACGGCAGAAATAGTAGAGCCGGTTGCTAGACAGATTGACCCCTATCATCTACAGAAAAGTTTTCGAGAAATTAAAATCGCTCTTTATTACGCTATTGATTTATTAACTGCTAGAATGATGAAGACTAACTTCCCTCAAGCAATGAAAACAAGCCGATCTCTGGTAAATGATTATCCGGCACATGAGTACGCAATTTTTAGAGATGAAGCTAAAGACTTACTAAATTTGAACATTAATCACATTGAAAATTTAACAGAATGGTCTACCATTAAACCAGAATTTGATAGATTACTTAGTAGTAAGAGAGATGCTATTATATTTAAGGAGCTATAATTTATGCCAAATGATCCAATTAAAAAAGATAAAAATGAAAAAGAAGACGTTAAAGATACAAAGGTAAAAGTTAGCGAAATTATAGATTTTGGACAAAAAATCAGCAATGATTGGTTAGAGGCTGAAACCCAACGAAAAGTTCAGGTGAAACAACAGAAACAGCAAAACAAAAACCAAGATCAGGAACCAGAGGAGGAAGAACAACCTCCAGTAGTCCAGAACCCCCGTTCATATAATTATTACTAAATTAATTCCTGGTTACTTCGTTAAAGTTGAGTAATTCCCATATTAATCCTATAGTTGACGGTTGTTGGCAATCATGTTATACTAAAAAAAGTTATGAATATTAACTACAGCAATAATTATTGGTTTTTCTTTCATCCTCTCCAAAGGGAGGCTGTGCTGTAATGCTTAAATAAGCAAAACAGTTTTACAAGGAAAACCTTGTTACAGACCTCCTGAAAGGGAGGTTTTTTGTGGTTAAAAAGGAAAAATATGAGCAAAGAAATTGAAAACGGAAATCTAAATATTGAATCAAACGGAATAGTGGCTACTAATAGTGCTGAAAAACGCATAGGGTTAGTTGCTTCTGTTCAAAAGTTAGGTGATTTAGTAGAATTTATAGAAGGAGGAGAAAATGCGCCCGGAGCTTTAGCAACCGAGGATGCTCTATTTGCCAACATTCCACCCCTCAGCTTTCTCGCGGATGGATCTATTAAGAATGCCAGAGGTGGTAAACTTGTCAAAAACTCAGGTCTTGAAGCCCGTTTTGCCTCATTGTCCCCAAAGCAAATAGATCAGATTCAAACCCAAATTGACCTGTTTCTAAACACCGTATCAGTTATTGGTAATCTTGCTTCCGCCAGGCGATTAGAACCTTACTTACCAGTTGTGCTTCCCAGTACTCAAGCAGGATTTAAAACTTTAAGGAAGATCGCTGAGCAATATACCAAAGCAATACCTATTCCTGAAGGAAATAGCTTAGGAGATATTCCTGCTACGTTGAAAGCATTAACAAATCTTGATGAACAATTAAAAGCTACTGGTTTAAAAGACCCGGCAGTTATTGAAGCTTTAAGTGCCTCTGCAAAACAACAAGCAGAAGTTAGATTGGAAAAATCAAAAATAGATGGTTCCAAACAGGTTGCTCAAATTAGGGCAGAACTAGCAGAGCAGAAGATTTATGATTTGAAAAGAGAGCTTGTGGAAGAACCGGGCCCACGCATATTTTCAAGGTATCAAGCATTGGTAGATCAGATTATTGCGGATGCCACCAAACTTAACAATGATGAGTTATCAGTTGTTCGCGGGGTAGGAATCCCGAAAATTTCAGATGAACGTTCTATATATAAATTTGCTGGAAATAAATTACGAAAGCAATTAGAGGATGAGGTTACAGATGATGAGATTATGCCAGTCCTTACTAAAGCGTTTATCAAGGAAATACTCTCCAGCAGAGCACCAGAAGTAATAGATACTGCTATAACACAACTTGGAGTTGAAAGAGAGGCCGTACTGAAAGACCCTAACAAGCTTGAACAATTAGAAGGTGAGATAATTGCTCGTGGATTAGAATTTCTAATCGCTAGCTCACTAGAGGAATCAAATACAGAAAAAGCACTTACCATAACAGACGCTGAGCGAAAAAGGCTGAGGGAAGCTTCACTAGCTTTATTTAGAGAACAAGAGTTAAACAGAAGTGCCTCATCTTCAGAGACTAGGTTGCTTTTGGATCAAAGTATTGAAACTCCTAACACTGCTAGTTTAGGTGCGATAAGTTTGAGAAGAGATATTAAATCTACACTAGGCCCATTCCAAATTTATCCAGAATATAAGACTACTTACCCACCTGTTGTCCTACAGGCTTTGGGGAATTTATATGCAGAATATAACCAGGCTTTTCGTCGCTTGGTGGCAGCTAATAGAGAGTATGCAACAGATTATCAATATTGTCTGACACCGGATGGAACTCCAATTAACAGCTTCATTCAAATTGACATGGTTGGATTACCAACTGGGTTTTTAGAGCAAGCAACAACTTTAAGAGAAGAAGATATAAGCGAAGCTTTAAGAGGTAGGATCTTTGAAATAGAAAATTCTATAGCAATGTACTCGCTTCTAGAGTACTTCTTTTCAGATGGAACTCAAGATACTCTTTTTAAGAGGCAATTCCGTGCTGGTTTAGATAATATAAGGCGAAGGTACGGACGACCAATTGCTTTACTCGCTGTTACTGACCAAAAATATCAGGCAATGAGAGAGACTGAATTCGGTAAAAGAGATTGTGAGCCATTAACTGATGGTGAGGTGAGGGAGTATTCAGGATTTGATAAGTTTTTCTCTCCGGAGGAGTTCAAAAAATATTTAGAGGACAATGGTGGTAACTCTGATTATCTTTTATACGTTCGTTCTTCTGACCCTGTAGCTAAAATGAAAAGGCCAGAGTTGCTAGTGAGGGAGCCGCTATTAGCAGATGATGAAATGAGAAGAATAATTAAAGCTAATGCTCTCACTTTTAACATTGATAACCCCAACTTGCCAATTGGAGATAGCAGGCGTATAAATGATACAAAGGAATACCTTGGGGCAATGGGTATGGCTTTCCCAGTCTATTATGGTGAAGATTTAACCTCTGAAGAATTTGGCTCCTATTTAAGATCACAAGGTGTAGATCCATCAAGAGTTAGATCTGGAGAGTTACTATTGCGTGCTAAACCGATGAAAGGAACTTATGGAGGATATGGTCATTTTCGTGGTACCTTAGGAGATTCAAGATTTAGACGAGAACTACGAAATGCTCTATTAAAAAGAGGCTCGTACATTGTCCAACCTGAATTACAAAATCCTACGATAACAAATCAGGATGACGGGCGCTCCTATATGTATATAGATAGGGTCTTTTTCTCCAACGATGGTCAGAATTACAGGTTTATGGGTGGTGAAAGAACACTAATGCCTATTGATTCTAATGAGGCCCAAAATAATAGGGTTCACGGAAATAGTTCCTCAGTGTATGCTGAGATAATATAAAATGAAACTATGTTAAATAAAATTATAGCTTTAACCAAAGAATTTATTTCTATTAAATCGAACTCTGAAGATACATCCGAGTTAGATAAGATGTTAGGAATTGCTTTATCAAACTTAAAGGAGTTTACTATTGAGCGATTTGAAAATAAAGGTGTTAAGAGCGCCTTAGTTTACAATGCTAAAAAAAGACCAAAAAAATTTAGGATTATACTTAATGGACATTTAGATGTAGTTCCAGGTAAGGACTATCAATATTTGCCAAAAATTAAAGGTGATAAGCTTTATGGAGTTGGGTCAATGGACATGAAGGCCAGTGTTGCTTGTCTTATTATGGTCTTCAAAGAAGTAGCAAACAAAGTTGATTATCCGCTTGCTCTGCAATTGGTTACCGATGAGGAAATAGGAGGTTTTAATGGCACAAAATATCAAGTAGAAAAGGGTGTAAAAGCAGATTTTGTAATCGCTGGTGAAAGCACTGGTCTTCAGATTGCAAATAGGGCGAAAGGGATTTTACAAGTAAAGATTTCTACTAAGGGTAAAACTGCTCATGGAGCCTATCCATGGAGAGGAGTAAACGCAATTTGGAAAATGAACCAATTTCTCAACTCATTATCAAAACAGTATCCAATTCCTTCTCAACAAGAATGGGTAACAACTGTTAATTTGAGTAAGATCGAAACAACAAATAAGTCTTTTAATAAGATTCCGGATGACTGTGAAATCTTGCTTGATATTCGATATATTCCAGAGGAAGCAGATACTATAGTTAATGATATAAAAGAACTGCTACCCAAAGGGTTTAAGTTGGATATTGTCGAAAAAGAGCCGGCTTTGTTTGTTGATGAAAATAACCAATACCTAAAAACACTTCAGAGTGTGGCTGAACAGGTTACCAAGAACAAGGTGCGCTTTTATGGTGCGCAGGGTTCTTCTGACGCTAGACATTTTACCAGAGTAGGTACTGATGGAATTGAATTCGGACCAATAGGTGAGAATATTGGAAGTGATGATGAATGTGTAAGCATAAAAAGTTTGGAGCAATATTATCAGACCCTTAAAAACTTTCTATTAGCAATATAAACTTAGGCAGGTTATAAAAATGGATCAGCTAAATTCTTAGGTAGAGCAATAGTTTATTTATAAAGAATTTGTTGCATGTAATTGAAGCTATAATCTAATGGTTGGTATGGTATAGTCCATTCATAGGTTCTGAATGTATTGAGCAGAGCCAGCACTTCTTCGCCCTACTTCGTCGGTCTCATCAGTGCCTTTGGCCCTTCCGATAAAAGGCGAAGAAGTCCCTGAGGAGTCTGCGACGAAGGGTATAATGAATTAATGCCTTTCTTTGTGTATATCTTAGAATGCTCGGATAAAAGCTATTATGCCGGTTGTACTAATAATTTAGAACACCGCCTAAAACAGCATAATGACTCTAAATGGGGTGCTCACTACACTAAAATCCGAAGACCCGTGATTCTTAAATATTTTGAAAACTACCCAACTCTTTCAGAAGCCAGAAGAAGGGAGTCTGAAATTAAAGGTTGGAGAAGAGAAAAGAAAGAAGCCCTTTGGAAATAGTGCCAACCTAGACCACTCTTCGAGTTCCTCGAATCTGAATGATCTCGGAATCGAAGACCCCCCAGGTGTGATAGGATGACACATAAACCTATAGTTTGTAATACCACCTAGAGACTGCTATAATAAAGTTCTATGCTCGAACGCCTAGATGCTTACAAAACTTACCAATCTGACAATATATACCACGCCTTTCGATACCTGGTGGAAAATGTAACAATTGACACCCCCAGATTAAGCCAAGAGTTAGCAACTTTCCCAGGAGGTAGAGAAAATACATATAGATTACTGCTGGGAGTTTTATTGGCTGATGGAAATGTAGCCTGGTCTCCTGATGCTCCTTCACATCCTGCAATACTGCAGGCTGAAGGAAAAGGCCGCGGAGATACTTTAGCCTACTTCCAGATCGGCTACCCTGTTTGCCCGGGTCCAAGCAAAATAATCATTACAGGCTTGGATGAAGTAGGGACAAAAGCATTAACCGAATATATAGTAGCAGCTCGTCCTGACCCTAGGAGTTCATTATTCGTACAGCAAGTAGACAATCTGCCGGACGTAGGTCAGATAAGAAAAATCTTTCAAGGTACAGTAAGGCGTTATGAATTTTTAGAAAATCTAAGAAGAGGTGCGCCAATACTTGCAGCAAGGATTTACCATTTTATGCCTATATAGCATCAGTTTTGGAAATTTTGTAGATGGTAATATCTCCGGATTTATAAACTTCTCTATTTATAAAATATTTTCTGCCAAATTCCTCCGTTGCCCACATTTTAAATCTGTCAATATCATAGTAGGGAGTTTCGGAAAAAATTAGCAACTCTTCTGCAGTTTTATAATCATATTCGGATTTAGGTTTAAACCCATATTTTCTAAAGAAAAACCTTAAGTCATAACCCGTCGTAACCAAAGCATAAGCATCAGAGACCTCTATAAGATTAAAGGAGGCCTTTTTATTTACTAACCCATTATCAACAGCATATTTGACTGCACTTTCTACATCCTGAAAACGTTTTACCGAATCCTGGTAAAGATATTTGGGGAAAAACATAATTTCTAAAAAAACTATTAAAAAAATTAAAATCCAAAAACGGGATACCAATAAGATTAAAACTGCTGCAAATGGAATGAAAAAAGCCAGTGGGAAAAGATAATGGTCTTCGTAGTGAGTGTGTAAAATTAAAGCCAGTAAAGCAAGACCTAATAGGGAGCTTACAAAAAGAAACAATGACCTCTTAAAATATAAATCCATTTTTATTTTCTTAAGAAATTTAAACTGTAACAATATCACCCCAAACATCAAAGCAAATAAGGTAAGCGGTTCAAATAGAGTAAACTCCTTCAGTTTGGAAGATATAAACAGAAAAATGCTTATTGTAGGACTATTGTTTAATGCCAGTTGCGGTTTACTTTTGCTGGCAATAAAAGAATTAAAAGATTGGTTTACAAAAGTATCTTTGGTCATCACAAAATCATGTTTTATTTCAAATAGAGCCAAGGGTATGAGGGTAATGATTCCTCCTAACAGGAAAAGAAGGAATATTTTCTTTTTCTTAAGAGAAATGAACAAGTATACAGCCAGTGGTAGGAGCACAAATATGCTGATAGGATGAATATTAAATATAAATCCTGCCAAAAGCCCTAACAAAAACAGAGATGTTTTTTTCTTAAAGTTGTAAAAAAGGATTAAAGTAGAGAGTATTAACAAAAAAGGGAAGTAAGTATATCCGTTGCTTGGATGCCTTGCACTTAAAATAAAAAAGGGTAGCAACCCTATTGCCAGGGAAGTAAGCAGGGCTTTGTGGAGTCCATATTTTTTAAAGATTGTCCAACAAAAAAATCCTATCGAGACGGAAAAAAGCAAGGCATGGAAATAGAGCAGGACAGAAATATTGTAACTACCAAATAAAAGTATCGGTGCAAACAGGTAATATATATACGGCCCACTGTAATATCCACCCAAATTCATCTTAGGCCCAATTAATACAATGTCACCTTGAGCTATTCTAAGGGAGTGATATATATCCCTGCCAAAATCAGTAGTCAAAACAAATGCATCATTTAGCCGGTAAGAGTAAATTAGAAATAGAATAAACCCGACCAAAAAAGAAATAATAAACTCTTTTTTTAAGAAAAACATAGAGAAATTTGCATCTAAGATAACTTTAGTCTCTTAAGATACAGCGGGGAAAGTAGTAATACAATAATTGTTGAAATGGAAATCAGAATTCCATATTGTAAAGATTTAGGCCGGTAATAAAAATCAACTACATGCTTGCCCGCAGGAACCTCTACAGCCCGGAATGTATAATTTACTTTACGGATTGGGGCAGGTGCAAAGTCAACAGCAGCTTCCCATCCGGGGTAATAATTGTCCAGCACTACCAAAACAGAATCAACTTCTGCCTCTGTTTTAATTTGTACGTGATCATTACTAATCTGCCGATAGGGGGATTTTTCATAAGATTCACTACTTCCAATTGTCTGGTAAGCCCGGGGTAGAGCAGATAAGTTTTCCAAAACAACAACACTCCCGCTCTCAAAGACCTTCTTAAATCTTATTTTATCCAGCTTTGGATCTATAATCCCATCAGGTTTGATATTATTTTCCTCATCTCTTTTGGGGACAATTATGAGATTTGTACCCGCAATATTTAAAAGAGGAGAGGTAAAATTAGTTGATACCCCGTTTTTGGTTTGGGGATCTGCATTGGGATCATTTGAATTGGCTACGGCAATTAATTTTGCTATTCCCAAAGGATAGTAAGCATCATAACCTGCTAAAGATTGCAGACGGTAGGGAACCCACATATTAGGAGGCAGTATGGGCATTTCGCTGACAAACCTGGAATTTACTTGACCCTTTAAAAAATCTGTCAAAGGAGTGGGCGGATAAAGATACCTGGAGGGGGTAAAGGGGTTAAACTTCCAGCCAAAACGGAATAATTCCGCAGTTAACAAAACCAGCAACCCAATGGCAACTACCTGTTTGGGGATCTTAAAAATCTTGCTAAAGAAAATAATAAGCAAACCGGTTAAAGATATTATTAAAGGAAAGATTAGATTCTTTAAACTAATATTAAAACCAGGCTGCCAGTCTTTTAGCAAATAAACTATGGCTCCCATAACTAGCAAAATGCCCAACACCCCCAAAAAGCTTTGCAGATAAGATTTAAAAGATTTATCTCCCAATAGATTAAGTCCAACTCCAGAAAGCAGTGCAACAGCAAAATTTACTAAAAACAAAGCACGGTTCATAGTTACAGAGGGACCGCCCCAAAGGTTCCACTGATATAAAACTTTTGCTATTGGGTTAGGAGTAACAATAATCAGTGTAATAACCAATATCACTGCCAGAGGATATACAACCCTTAAACGAGATCCGCCTAAAAATCCGACAATAGCCAAACCTACAGCTGTAACTCCACTATAAAATGCCGCGTTAAGATAATTTTCAGGCCCCCAAAAGTTACCGGTTGAGGGGTTACCGAAAAAGTCAGGAGATAAAAAGGTCAGTAGATATTCATATGGGACAAAGCTTCCTTGTAAACCAATTACCTCATATATCCTCTGGGAATTTTGGAAAAGTTCCAGACTTGGAAGAAGTAAAATACTGCTTAGTCCTAATCCTGCCAATATAAAAAAAGTAAGCTTTAAAAAATTTCTAACAGATGCTCTGAAGAGAAACCAAATCCCCATAGCTATAAGTGAAAATAAGGTGACCGGGAAATATCCGCTAAAAATCTGCAATGCCAATGCAAAGCTCAAAAGAATACCCCACCTAATGTTTTTACTGGTAAGGAGTAAATCCTCAAATAAGATCAGCAGAGGCAAGAAAGCACTGGAGGCAGCCTGGGTATTCCACTCCAACCAAATGAGTGAAAAACCGCCAAAACCATAGCTGATGGCTGCAAACAGACTTGCCCCTTTATTTAGACTAAGATGCCTTGCCAAAGCATACATAAACCCCCCGGCCAAAAGCGGTTGAAGCATTACTTGAAGGGTCCAAGCTAAAGAAGAAGAAAAGATCAGATAAAAAAGGATGCTTGGAAAATACAACCCTACCGGTTGGCTACCGATTATTGGGTAACCGGCAAACATTAGAGGATTCCAAAGTGGAATTTGGCCTTCTTTGATTAAATCGGTAGCATACGAGCGAAGAGGATAGATGATTGATACCGCATCCGTAATAAGGGGATTTTTAACCGGTACACCTACCAAATTACCCCATTTATAGTCTACCCAAGGATAATAACTCCCTACAATTAAATCTGCAGGGATAGGAATTAGTCCTAAAAAAACTTTGTAAAAAAACAGTAAAACCAAAAGAAATAAAATTAGGGGAGGAAAAAAGTTAACTTTTCCCAGAAGTGATTTCATTTCCTAAAGAAGTTAAGAAAAACCATAAAACTATTGTATCACCTAACCACTACACTTTTGGCCAAATTCCGCGGCTTATCCGGATCAAGACCTTTTTTTACTGTGAGGAAATAAGCCAAAAGTTGGGCAAATACTATGTGGGGGATAACCGAGCTGGCTCCCGTATCTCCGACTTCAAAGAAATAGTCAAAGACCGGGTTATTCTTAAACCCAACGCCAATTACAAAAGCCCCTCTGGATTTAACTTCCATCGCATTGGATATTGAAGCCTCATATGTCTCATCATTGGGAGCATAAACTATCACCGGTGTGCCTTTTTCCATTAAAGCGATAGTCCCGTGTTTTAATTCACCACCGGCAAAACCTTCGGCATGAATATAAGAAATTTCTTTAATTTTTAAGGTTGACTCCAAAGCCACAGCATAGGATAAACCTCTGCCTAAAACATAGATATCTTTTGCCTGAAAAATTTTGTCACTTAATTTTTTGATTTCGTTTTGTTTCTTCAATACTCTTTTGACCTCTTTTCTGCTTTTTTCCAGTATTTCTACCGCCTCCTTTTCCTTGCCAACCATCATAAATGAAAGTAAAACCATATAGGAGACCATGGCAATTACTGCTTTAGTTGAGGCTACTGCTTTTTCTACTCCGGCAGATAAAAGTACACTCTGATCCGCTACTCTATACAAGGATGAGCCTAAAACATTAACCAAAGCTACAATTTTTGCCCCCCTCTGTTTGGCCGCTATTACGGGCTCTAAGGTATCAATACTCTCTCCGCTTTGAGAAACCGCGATAAGTAAACTTTTATCGGTTAAAAAATCCTGCAAGTAATTAAATTCAGATCCAATAGCAAAATTGACATGCTTTTTGGCAAACTTGGAGAAAAGGTAAGTCCCCAGTAAACAGGTATAAGAGGCAGATCCGCAGGCGATAAAATAGGTGCCAAAAGCTTTTTTAATCATTGCCGAAACTTTCTTGACTTGCTCAAGATTACCTAAAATTTCCTTAATAACATCGGGCTGCTCATAAATCTCTTTGAGCATAAAGTGGGGATATCGGTTTTTGGAGGAGAAATTATATTTCCACTCAACTTTGGTGAATTTAGGCTCGATTTTTACCATATTTTTAACCTTAAAAAGTTCAATCCGGTCATTTAACTCAACCAGTTGCCCGTCTTCAATAAACATTAAATCTTGAGTATAGGGAAGCAGGGCATTAGGGTCAGAAGCTAATATAAAACCTTTATTAAGCTTCCCTACAACTAGGGGAGAGCCAATTTTGGCGGCTACAATATTTTTTCCGTCAGAGACAACAATTACACTCAAACCCTTAAGCCGGTTAAATACCTTTGCTACAGCTTCTATTAGTTTTGAAGTTTTCTTGTATTCTTCCTCAATTGCATGAATAACAACTTCCGTATCAGTCTCTGATTTAAAAACATGGTTTTCTTGTAGACTTCTTTTTAATTCCAGGTAATTTTCAACAATTCCATTATGAACCAAACTCAACTTGCCGTTGCAATCCAAATGAGGGTGTGCATTATCTTGGGTAACACCTCCGTGTGTTGCCCAACGGGTGTGTCCAATGGAGACAGCCGAGGATGGAAGGTGGAAGGTAGCGGGTAGAAAACCCACCTTCTTTTCTATTTTCCACTTTCTATCTTCTATTTTCCAATACGCTACTCCCCAGGAATCATAACCTCTATATTCAATATCCTTTAGGCCTGAAAAAACTAAGCTGGCAGCGTTGTTATCTTGTCCTATCAATCCAAATATTCCACACATAAATTTAAGGAGGCTTATTAAAGTGTGGAGTCATGTGGACTCGAACCACAGACCTTCTCGGTGTAAACGAGACGCTCTAGCCAACTGAGCTATGACTCCACTGGGGTATTTTAACAGATTTTGGGGAAATTTCTCCAGTTTAACTAACCTCTGGGGGTAATTCCATAAATCTTGATCTGGGTATTCATATCTATCCAGTTATACAAAACAGCCATATTGGTAGTACTAACATTTATGCAACCATGACTCATAGGAACTCCAAAATTGTTATGCCAATAAGTTCCATGAATTGCATAGCTTTTATAAAAATAAACAACAAATGGCACATTGGGCAGATCATAGTAAGTTCCCAGCCTCCGATCTCCTCCGATCATCCGGTCGTACCTTAATTTAGTCCAAGGTTTAAATTCACCGGTTGGGGTAGGCCACCATGCTTTGCCGGAGGAAATAGGGAAGTTGTAAACTAATTTATCTCTTTCAAAGGCATATAAATGCTGGTTGGTAAGATTTACCTCTACCCTTTTGGAATAAGTCTGGGCCAAAACTACCGGAGGAAGAAACAAAAACAGTATAATTAATGCTGCAAGAGATGAAATAGCTTCTCTCATTCTACTGCAAACATAATAGCTAAAATACTAAAAATCGGGATTAGGAATAAGTAAGAGGTAGGTAAATAATGTGCGGATGAGAGGAGTTGAACCTCCACGCCCTTTCGGGCACTACCACCTCAAGGTAGCGTGTATACCGTTTCACCACATCCGCGCGCAAAGCAATCCTAGATTGTGCCGAAGAGAGGAGTTGAACCTCCACCCGATTGCTCGGACAGCGCTCTGAACGCTGCGTGTCTACCATTCCACCACTTCGGCATTCCCAGCTTCATATTGTAGCAATTACCCCTGTATTTAGCAAAATCTGATATTAAAAAACCTAAATGTTATAATTAGATACTTATGTCCGATGACAAAAACTCATCAGGGTATCCTTATGCCCAAAAAATAGTTACTTTGGGTGGAGGCACTGGTCACTTCTCACTTCTACGTGGGTTGGTAGAACAAAATCAGCCTGACTTAATTACAGCTATTGTTGGTACCTGGGATAGCGGAGGAAGTTCCGGAAGGCTGCGGACTGAAATGGGGGTATTGCCACCCGGAGATATACGCCAATGCTTACTTGCCTTAATGGAAGACCCATTGCAGCGACAAGTTGCCCAAAAACTATTTGATGATAGATTAGCAGAAGTTACAGGCCCCCTGCAAGGCCATAGCCTGGGAAATCTTATTACTGCCAGGTTAGACCATATTTACAAAGGCGGGGACAGGGGAATAGAGGCTGAAAGGCTGCTATTTAGAATCAGAGGGAAAGTTATTCCGGTGAGCCTTTCTGATTTAAACCTTATTGCAAAACTGGAAAACGGCAGCGAAGTAGAGGGGGAAACCAATATAGATTTACGTGGTTCCAAGTCAAAGATTGGGCCGGGGGAAAAGATCTCCAGGATATACTTTGACAGCAGCGCCGATCCTAATCCGGAAGCTATCTCGACCCTTTCGCAGGCAGAAAAAATAGTCTTTGCACCGGGTGATCTTTTTACCAGTGTCCTGCCTCACCTTTTGGTAAACGGAATCAAAGAAGCTATACTTTCTTCGAAAGCCAAAGTAATTTTAGTGCTAAATCTTATGTCAAAAGGCGGGGAAACCGACAACTTTAAGGCTTCCGATTTTCTAAAGGCTTTTAACTACTACTTGGAGGATAACGGTAGAATCAATTACCTGATAGCAAATTCAAATGGCCTGGACAAAGAAGTTCTAAAGGTCTACAAGGGAGAAAACCAGATGCCGGTAGAGATAGATGAAAAGGTTTGTCAAAAAGTTTCTCCCAAAACGAAAATAGTTTCCTCTTCACTGGGACGATATCACCTAAAAGAGCATCTTTTCCGTCATGATCCGGATATATTGGGAAAGATTATACTTGATCTAAATTAGCTTGTTGTAACAATCTAATCCAATCCCACTGAACCCGCTACTTAACTTGACAAACTGTAAAAATTAAAGCTACTATCTTCTAAACTTTGCAGATGGACACAAAAGTTAACTTTTTATTGGGTTGGTTTGGAACAACCATTTCTACGCTCGCATTTTCTATTACCTTCTTGGTCTATTTATCGACCGATCATTTTGTCCAACCCAGTTCCCAAAATTTTCAACTATATGCGGCTTTGCCGGAGGCAGGGGTAACAGCAAAAGACGATATCGGTCAAGCCGATGCCAGAGAAAAAATCATCCGTAACTTCTTCAAAGGTTATGAATCCATACTGGCAGACTATAGTAATGTGTTTCTTCAGGTGGCTGAAAAATACAAACTGGATTACCGTCTGCTACCTGCTATTTCCATGCAAGAGTCAAATGGTGGTAAGCGGGTAATCAAAGGCTCCTATAACCCTTTTGGCTACGGTATTTATGGCAGTAAGGTACTACGTTTCAATTCTTGGGAAGAAGCTATAGAAAGGGTCGGACGGGGACTAAGGGAGGATTATCTTAACATTGGACTCACCGAGCCAAACACAATCATGGCTAAATATACCCCTCCTTCTCTGGCTAAAGGTGGAGCTTGGGCCAAAGGTGTAAATAGCTTCATGGAAGAGCTTCGCTAATAGCCGAACCCATTTTATAGAGCCTATAGAGTTTGACTTTTCGCCTTAAGTTTGGTATCATTACACACTAATCCTGATATTTGTCCCCTCAAGTATCAGGATTTTTTTGTGGGCAAACAGCCTGCAAAATATGTTATACAAAAAGATTCTGGTTCTACTTTTAATCTCCTTTATCCCATACCTGGCTTATGCACAGGAGGCCAAAGCTGCGCAGATAGCCGTGGAGATTGAAGGTAAACTTATGGATAAAAGGGCCGAAATTCTGGCCAGCTATCTTGCCCAATATGGCTCACCCTTGCAATATCATGCCCAAGATTTTATCGATGCTTCGGATGAATACGGAGTAGATTGGAAATTGGTTCCTGCCATTGCCGGAACAGAATCTACTTTCGGTAAATTTATACCGGGCGGATATAACGCTTGGGGTTGGGGGGTCTATGGCACCCAGGCTATTTATTTTGACTCTTGGAGGGATGCTATCTTTACTGTTACCAAAGGCCTAAAAGAAGGCTACATCAACAAGGGTTTAACTAACCCTTACACTATGAATAGGGTATACGCTGCCTCTCCAGCTTGGGGTAGACATGTAGCTTACTTTATGAACGACTTAGACAAGTATGCTTTAGAATATGACTCAAAAAATACCTCATTGGTACACAGCCTAATAACCAAAAGTGCCGGAAGCTCTGCTCAATTAACCTTGGCCTATTTTTAAGCTGTTGATATATAATGGCTTAATGAGAACTCAAGCTGCCGTTGCTGCAGGTAAACTAATTTGGGGGGCCAGCCGCAGACTAAAAATTGGAGGAGGGTCTTCAGCTCCCGGATTGTATGCCTTAAAGGTAGACCCCAATTTAATCTCCAACTTAAGTAAGTTTATACACAGAAATATTATTATTACCGGAACTAACGGCAAAACTACTACTGCCAAACTCCTTGCTTGCTTTGCTAAAGAAAACAACTTATCTGTGATCAGAAACTCGACCGGATCTAATTTAGAGAGGGGGATAGCTTCAGCTCTAATTCACCATATAGGTCTGGGTAAGAAAAAATACGACCTGGGAATTTGGGAACTGGACGAAGCTGCTTTTAATACCGTTGCTCCAAAATTAAACCCCCGGGTTGTAATATTCCTCAATGCTTTCAGAGATCAGTTGGACCGGTACGGAGAAGTCGATACAGTGGTCGAAAACTGGCGTAAAACATTGCAAAACGTTGGTAGAGATACTCAAATAATCGTTAACGGTGATGACACCAATACTGCAAAACTTATTGCCTCTTTGGGAAAACCCCAAACTTTTGGACTGGAAGAATTAAAAATTTTCGGAGAGGGTGGTAGGGTTAAAAAAGCAGAGCCAAATCTATTGGCTAGAAAGATCCAAGTTTTGGATTTAAAAGGGAGCTCTTTTGAGGTAGACAATCAGAAAATTTACTTGCCTTTACCTGGGATTTATCATATTTATGATTTTCTAGGAGCCTTTGCTGTTGGAAAAGTTCTAGGCTTTTCCGTTAAGAGTATGGTTAAATCCTTAAAAAGATACAGACCGGCCTTTGGTCGGGTAGAAAAATTGGAGTTTGGATATATCTTTTTGATTAAAAACCCTGTTGGGGCTACGCAGGTTTTGAAAACAATTGTGCCAAATCTGGATGGAAACGCGAGTTTACTGATAGCACTAAATGATAACTTTGCCGATGGGACAGATGTCTCTTGGATTTGGGATACTGAATTTGAGAACCTTGCCGGGATTAAAAATAAAATCTATTGTAGTGGCATCCGGGCAGAGGATCTTGCTTTAAGGCTAAAATATGCCGGAATAGAAAGTGAGCAGCTTAAAATAGAGGCTGATATAAAACATGCCTTAAAAGAGGCCAGGGAAGAAACTAAAGGCAGGCTGTTTGTTCTGCCTACCTATACCGCTATGCTCAAGCTGCAGGAAATATTGACAAAAGAAGGATTGAAAAAGCCTTACTGGGAGGAGGAATAAATGAAAATTACCATCGGCTACTTATATCCAGATCTCATGAATATCTATGGTGATACCGGCAATATTATTGCCTTAAAAAAGAGGTCCCAATGGAGAGGAATAGAGGTTGAAGTTAGGTCAATAAACACCGGAGATGAACATAAGGCAAGTATAGTTGATCTCTACTTTTTTGGTGGAGGTCAGGACCAACAACAAGAGTTGGTAGCAGGAGACTTGGTAGAAAGTAGTAAGGGTAAGGTAATAAAACAGGATGTGGAAAGGGGGGTACCACTGCTTTCTATTTGTGGGGGGTACCAGCTCCTGGGTGAATATTATCAACCTCACCAAGGAGCCAGATTAAAGGGGGTGGGGTTATTCCCAGCTTATACTGTGGCAAGTTACGACAGAATGATAGGCAACATAGTGATTAGGGTACAGGGTATAGGGTATAGTGATAAAAATACTAACCCCCAAACCCCAAACCCTAAACCCTACCTAGTTGGTTTTGAAAATCACTCCGGAAAGACTTATCTAAAATCGGGGGCACAACCCTTGGGAAAAGTTATTAAAGGTTTTGGTAATAATGGTGAGGATCAAACAGAAGGCTGCATATACAAAAATGCCATCGGCTGCTATATGCACGGATCACTTCTGCCCAAAAATCCAAGGCTGACTGACTGGCTGCTTCAAAAAGCTTTAGAGGTAAAATATGGAAAAAAGATGGAGCTTGAGCCACTGGATGATTCCCTAGAAAACAAAGCCCACAAAACAATTATCAAGAGGCTTATTTAATCACAGGTAACCACTACCGCTCTATAACCGTACCATCAAAACTACCTCTGTGATAAAATTACGTTACAAAATTGCTATGCAATTTTGAGAGGAGGAATCGCGAAAAAGTTCGAGTTGCGAGTATGCGAGTAACCGAACTTATAAAGCTAATTCCGACATGGCCAAGTGGTGGAATGGTAGACACGCAGGATTTAGGATCCTGTGCTGGAAACAGCGTGGAGGTTCGAGTCCTCTCTTGGCCACACTAAAAATTGCAAGGTCCTAGGACCTATTGTCAGTAATGACGTGCAGGTTCGAGTCCTGTCCCCGGCACAAAATTTAAGGCATTCTTACCTGGTTTAATTTGACTTCTTGCATTAAAGTAGTAGAATTACACTCAATTATGCCAGATTCTTCATCACCTAAAACTAGAATATCTCCAGCCCAAGTCATAGGGGGAATCCCAGGCCTGATTGAAGGCGAGGATTGGGTAAAAAGCGGAGGACAGTTTATTAAAGAATCACCGGGTGATTTTCTTGCTGCAACAGCAGATTTATTTAGTTTGGAAAAAACCACCCATGTCTCAAACCCTACACCGGAGCAATCCGTTGAAAGACCTAAAAGCTCTGGGACAATAGAGAATTTTAGTCAACCTCGGTTGGCACAAGAAACTAATCCACAGCTTGCTATTAACAAGCTGCAGGGGGAGCTGAAAGATGAACATATGCAAACGATAACCCAGCAACCGGTGGAAGACAAAAGAATAAAAATTAATAGCCTGAACGATCTCCAAGCACTATATATGGGTAGTGTTGACAACGCTGGAAATGTTACCGCATACCATGGAGCTAATGCAGATAAAAAGCAGTTAGAACTGGAAGAGCAGCAAAGGGATGCAGATAGAGCAGAAGCATTCGCCCGGGCAACCAAAAAACAGGCTAAGGCAGATAATTCTATGAGGTTGGATGAACAGGAAGGTGCAAGTATGGTTTCTTCCGGTGGTGCTGCAGCAGGAAGAGTAGGCTAATCTCCTCCTTGCCTAGAATAAATCACTCCTATAACTTAAAATAATCAAGTTTGGGCAGTTAGCTCAGTTGGTAGAGAGACTACTTGAATATTTCGAACCCCACTATTATACTTGGTCCATGAAATCTAAATGGTACGGGTTTAAACCACAAGCAATAGAGTTGCGAAGAAATGGGAACTCATTAAGAAATGTGGCAAAAGTCTTAAATATTCCTAAATCTACTCTCAGCGGATGGTTCAGAGACATTACACTAACTCCTGAACAACAACTAGTTTTGAGAAAAAACTGGCTCGAGAACCTAAGAAATGCTAGAAGAAAGGCGGTAGTTTGGCATAACCAGCAAAAAGTGGCCCGACTAAAAGAAGCTGAGCAGTTAGCAATGAAGACGTTAGAAAGTATCAATATTAGCAACTTGAATATCTTAGAGCTTGCTTTAGCTATGTTATACCTAGCCGAGGGAGCAAAATCAGCAGGAACACTCCTAGGCAACTCTGATCCCTTAATCCTTAAATTCTTTGTGGCAGCTCTTGAAGGTGTTTATTGTATCGATGTTAGCAAAATATCAGCCGAACTCCATTTAAGAGCAGACCAAAATCCAGAAGAGATGAAAAGATACTGGTCTCGGGAGTTAAATCTCCCTCTAGATAACTTTAAATCTGTAAGTATTGACAAAAGAACTGCTGGATCACCCACATATCCTACCTATAAAGGGGTCTGTGTGTTGTACTGCGGTAATATTGCTCTTCAACGAAGATTAGTGTATCTTAGTAGAGGTTTCTGCGAGAAAATTGCTAACCTAAGGGCGGTTAGCTCAGTTGGTAGAGCGTCCGCTTGACGTGCGGAAGGTTCACAGGTTCGAGCCCTGTACCGCCCACTAGAGGTTCAATTCCTACACAGTCGGAGGGTTTATTGTCCTCTCGAGTCCACACACCTCTTTACACATTCTCTACCTCTTAGGTATGATAAATACTAGTGGAAGAAAGCACTCCTCAAATTGAGAAACACTTAACAGCCGGGATGAATTTAAAAAAGCGCCAGATTATTGTTGCCAACTTTTTAGGAGGAATTGCTTGGGGAGTGGGTACGGTAATTGGGGCAACAGTGGTAGTAGCCCTATTCTTCTCCCTAATTAGGGTTTTCAATTTTTTGCCTTTAGTCGGAGACTTAACAAAACAGCTGCCGGAGTCCGGCAATACCAGAAGTATTCAACTAAACAGATAATCAATTGACAATCTGTCCAGCAATATCTAAACTATACTTGAAAGCATTGATGAAGACTCACCAACTTCGGAGCTTTCCGCCAGAATCTGCGTTAAGATCAAAGAGTCATCCAAAGGATGATCAGCCTTTGGCTGAAAATAAAGGGTGGAACCGCCCAATCCGGGCCCCTAAGAATATCATTGGATATATCTTGAGGGGCTTTTAAAATGGATAAAAATATGAAAGATCATAAACAAATAGGTCAAGAGTTGGAGTTATTCTTTACGGATGATATTGCCCCTGGGGCTCCTTTTTGGCTTCCAAAGGGAATGGTCATTTTTAAAGAGCTAGAGAAATTCATCCGAGAATTAACTTTAAAGGCAGGTTACCAGGAAACCTCTACTCCGATAATGGTCAAAAGTGAACTATTTAAACAATCCGGCCACTGGGAAAAATTCGGTGAACACAATATGTACAATCTGGCACTCTATGAAGATGAGGAGATAGCCAAAGGTAAAGAGCAGGAGTTACCTCAAGCTAATTACTCTCTAAAACCTATGAACTGCCCGGAGTCAACAATTCTCTATCGATTCCGTCCCAGAAGCTATCGGGAATTACCTCTACGTTATGCCGAAATAGGACGTCTTCACCGAAGGGAAAAATCCGGAGAAGTAAACGGATTATTACGGGTGCGGCAAATCACTATGGATGATGCCCATATTTATACTAGAGAGGATCAAATTTTTGAGGAGGTTTCCAAGATTTTAGACATGATGACCGATTTTTATAAAAGGTTTGGTTTAGAGTATGAATTTAGATTTGCTACCAGACCGGAGCAACGGGCCGGAACAGATCAGATGTGGGACAAAGCAGAGGAAGAACTGGCTGAAGCTTTAAAGAAAAAAGGTATCAGAGCAGGTGATAAAAAGGGTGATGGTGCTTTTTATGGTCCAAAAATCGATATGCATATTAAAGATTCTCTAGATAGAGAATGGCAGTTGGCAACAGTTCAGTTAGATTTTCATATGCCTCAAGCCTTTGATTTAAAATACACGGATGAAAAGGGTGAGCAGCAAAGACCGGTGATGATCCACAGGGCTATTTTTGGCTCCTTTGAAAGGTTTATCGGTATACTGACAGAACACTTCCAGGGGGCCTTTCCTGCCTGGCTTGCGCCTGTTCAGGTACAAATTGTACCCATTTCAGAAAAGCAGAAAGAATATGGACAAAAATTACTCGAACAATTAAATGATGCAGAAATAAGAGCGGAGCTAGATGATAGATCAGAAACCATGCAGGCAAAAATCAGGAATGCCCAACTACAAAAAATTCCTTATATGCTAATTATTGGAGAAAGGGAACAGGCAGATAACACGGTTTCGGTGCGTACCAGGGACGAGCAAAATTTAGGTGCAATAGGTTTTAATGACTTTTTGAGTCAAATCAAACAGGCAATTGAATCAAAAAAGTAATTATGCTAGAATTTAGCACTGTGTTAAAAGGATTTTTGAAAAGAGGAGGGTTAAAGTAACTGGCTAAGTTCTACCGCATAAACGAACATATCCAGGCACCAAAACTTAGAGTTCTGGATCCCCAGGGAAAACAACTTGGAATTCTTTCCCGGGATGCAGCTTTAGAAAAAGCTAAGGACCAAGGAATGGACTTGATAGAGGTAGCTGCCAATGCAGACCCTCCGGTTGTTAGGATATTGGATTTTCAAAAATTCAGGTATGAGGAAAATAAAAAGGCGCAGGCTGCAAAAAAAGGGTCAAATGAAGGGGGATTAAAAGAGCTTTGGCTTTCTCCCAGGATAGCTGAACATGATTTGCAGGTTAGGTTGAGAAGGGCCGAGGAGTTTATTGGTGAGGGATATAAGGTAAAATTGACTGTAAAATTTAAGGGTCGGGAAATGGCCCACCCGGAGTTGGGGCATGAAGTTTTAAATCAAGCTTTAACTTCTCTGGGAGATAAAGTAGCCGTGGAAAGGGAGCCTAAATTTGAGGGCAGAAAGCTGGCTATCATACTAATGCGCGGCAAAGGTAACGTAAAGTTAACAGAAAATACGCAGAAAGTTTAAAAAAATGACAAAACAAAAGACAAAAAAAGCTTTTTTAAAAAGATTAAAAATTACCGCTACCGGTAAGGTTCTAAGACGCCATCAATTAGGCGCAGGACATCTTAAGCGTAAAAAAAGCAAAGGTGCTTTGGAGAGACAAAAGAAGTCGGTAGAATTATTTAAAGGAGGCTCAAAGGGCATTAAAAGCCTACTGGGACTTTAACTATGGCAAGAGTTAAAAGAGGTGTTGTTGCACACAGAAAACATAAAAAAGTATTAAAACTTACCAAGGGTCACAAGGGAGGCCGAAGTAAGTTAATCAGAGAAGCAAAATCTTCTCTTTTGCATGCAGGAGAATATGCCTTCGCCGGACGGAAACTGCGCAAAAGAGATATGCGCAGGCTTTGGATAGTACAACTGGGTAATGCTGTTAGGGCAGAAGGTTTAAGCTATTCTAAATTTATAGCCGGGATGAAGAAGAAAAATATCAATTTGGACCGTAAAATCTTAGCGGATCTAGCAGTTAACCACCCACAAGAATTCAAAAAAATTGTCTCCGAAGTTTCTGCCTAATGTGTTATCCTAAAAGAGGATAATGTTTTACCGGTCTATCATTCACCACCGCCAATTTAGATATTTAGGAGCATTTTATCTCCACTCTATTGCCAGGCTTTTTGCCGTCTCAATTTTCCAAATTTTTAGCGGTTTGTATATCTTTCAGGTCTTAAAGGATACCGGATTTAACAACCAACAATCTTTAGGTGCTACAGCTTTACTATTTGCCTTAATCTTTGCTGTCCAGGCTTTAGCCACCGCTCCTTCGTTGTGGTTGATCAGCAAAAAAGGGTTACGGTTTTCCGTATTTTGGGGAAATATATTTTTGGTCGGTTTTTTTGCAATTATGTTTTTGGCAAAATATGACCCGATCTTTTTACTATTGGCTGCCATCTTGAGCGGTCTGCAAATAGGCATGTATTGGACTGCCTTCCACATTTATTTTGCCGAGCTAACTGACGACAAAGCGCAAGGTGAGGAAATTGCCCTTAGTACTTCTTTATCGGCCATAGCAGCCATCGGAGCCCCGGCTTTTGGGGGACTTATTATTAGTTATGGGGGGTTCGGTGCTACTTTTTTGGTTATGACCATTGTAGTTATTTTGGCTAACTTACCCTTAAAGTATCTGCCTAAACAAAAAGATATTATCTCAATCGACATCGTAAAAACTGTTTTAGCTCTTGCCCCAAAAGAAGAAAGAAAAAGCTATCTTGCTTTACTGGGTGCAGGGGTGCTAGATCAAGTTACGGCCCTATTTTGGCCTATATTTGTATTCCCTATCCTTGCCGGATATATTGGGGTTGGGTTCATGGGGTCTTTGATAGCACTGATTGCTACGGTTACAACTATAAGTATAGGTATGCTCATAGACAAATTTGGTGCCAAGAGAATCCTCACTATTTTCTCTTCTCTGGATAGCATTGCCTGGATATTCAGGGCTTTTGTAGCCACCCCGATGCATGTATTTGTAACTTCCGGAATAGGGGCTTTAACAGGAGCAGGACAACTTATTTCTATGGATTCACTGATTTATGAAAGAGCCAGACATGTCAATTTGGTAGCATTCATTGTGCAAAGAGAAATCGGTTTGGCCGTAGGAAAAACTCTATTTTTACTCACAACGGGTGCTCTTTTGTGGTTTGGGTTACCACTTCCTGCAGTATTTATTATGACCGCCGCTTTGGCGCTTTTAACCAGACTATACCCGGATGGTGATCCGCCAATCAAAATGCCCTCTAAAACCTAGTTCAAATCCGGCCAATATGCTAGAATCTTCTCATGCAGGATAAGCTTAACAGTATCCAAAGCAATTATTTGGAAAAAATCAACCAGGCCAAGTCTTTAAAAGAGCTCGACAATCTCTTTTTGGCTTTATTTGGCAAAAGCGGTGAGCTAGCTTTACTCCCAAAGGATTTCGCCTCGTTACAAAAAGAAGAATTGAAAAAGGTCGGACCCCTTTTTAATCAAGTTAAGCAAAAACTGGAGCAGGCTATAGAGGAGCGGCGTCAAGCGGTCAAAGAGCAAAGTTACCAAAAACTGCCTGATGAGCCGTTGGACTTACAGCCTACAGAAATAAAAAAACGCCAAGGTCATCTGCATCCGATTACTGAATTTGAGCAAGAAATAATTGAGTTATTCCAAAAATTGGGATTTTCCCAATTTGCCGCCCCTCATATTGACACCGATGAATATAATTTCGAACTTTTGAATATCCCCAAAGGCCATCCAGCCAGAGATCTCTGGGACACCCTTTATATAGAGACAAATAGCAAAAATCCAAGCTCAAGAGTCAGCCCGGGAGAACTGCTTCTAAGAACCCACACCTCTAATGCCCAGGTAAGGGCAATGAGACAACTGGGAACTCCACTTCGAGTGATGATTTTAGACCGTTGTTTTAGATATGAAAATTTGGACGCCAGGCATGAGCATACATTTGAACAATTCGAGCTTATTTACATTGACAAAGGGGTGAATATGGCCAATTTACAATACCTTTCCGAATACTTTTTTAAAGCCATTTTGGGAAAAGATATCAAAGCCCGCTTAAGGCCAAAATATTTCCCTTTTGTTGAACCCGGAGCCGGTGTAGACGGATTGTGCATTTTCTGCAAGGGGAAGGGATGTAAAGTCTGCAGTGGGGTGGGGTGGTTAGAGTTAGCCGGGGCAGGCATGATTCACCCTCAAGTTTTGAGAAACGGGGGAATTGACCCAAATGTTTATACCGGAATTGCCTGGGGCTTTGGGCCGGAAAGAATGGCCATGTTAAGACACGGAATTGAAGATATCCGTTTGTTCAAAAGCGGGGATTTAAGGTTTTTGGGGGGATTCTAACAGTATATATCCCGAGGTGTCATCGTATTTCCACCTCGGAGGTGGGATATAGAGGTGGGATATAAGATATGAGAGTAAGCATCAATTGGCTACAAGAATTAGTTGATCTTAAGGTTCCTGTCGAGGAGCTTATCCGCCTATTGCCTCTTCGGACAATTGCTGTCAAGGACACCACTAAGGACTATATTGAGCTGGATATGAAAGGTTACAACCGAGCCGATTTACTTTCCCTAAGAGGGGTGGCTTATGAAATCGCGGCAATCACCAATTCCCAAATTAAATTTGAAGATTTGAATATCTCTGAATCAGAGCTGCCTAAGAATAGCTCGGAGAAGATTAAACCACCTGTAAAAACTGTTGTGGAAAATCCCGATGATTGTCTGCTTTACTTTTTAGTTCGGATAGAAGGATTAACGATTGAGCCGGCACCCCTGGGGTGGCAGGCTAAGTTGGAGAACTCGGGTATTAGGTCAATTAATAATGTCACCGATGTGACAAATCTAGTCATGCTGGAGTATGGCCAACCGCTTCATGCTTTTAACTCATCTTATGTAAAAGACCAAACAATAATAGTCAGATCTGCCAAAGCAGGTGAGAAGCTAACTACCTTGGATCAAAAAAACAGATCCTTAGAGCCGGGAGATATTTTAATTACAGATCAGGAGAAAATTCTGGGCCTTGGAGGCATCATGGGTGGCAAGGATAGCGAGATCCCGGATAGTGGTGAAGTTACGGTACTGCTAGAAGCTGCCATTTTCAACCCAATACAAATTAGAAAAACCGCTGCCAGATTAGCATTGCAATCGGAAGCTTCCAAGAGGTTTTACCATGGTTTGACCAAAAGAAGGTTAATAAAAGCACTTGATGTGGCACTAAGGATGTACCAGCAACTTGGTGGGCAAGTTACAACCATATCAAGAACCGGAAAAATTGAGGATGAGCCGTTACCGACTATCAAACTAAGTTCGGAAAAAATTAATCAATTAATTGGCATCGAAGTTACTGCCAATGAGGTTGAAGGATATTTAAAAAAGCTGCATTTTAATCTTGAGCCCAATACTGAAGGCTGGATAGTGACCCCTCCATATTGGAGGTTAGATATTAGTATTGAAGAAGATTTAATTGAAGAAATTGCCAGGATGTATGGCTATGAGAAAATTCCCGCCAACCCTTTAAAAGGAGAGCTTCCTTCAAAAATTGACCAATCGCTCTTTGAAACAACTTCAAAAATAAAAAACAAACTGGTGGATTTAGGGTTAACCGAACTGCAAACATACTCATTTTTCAGTACCCGTGTTTTAACAAGTCTGGGTTGGGATAAACAACCGAAGCTGTTGGTCAAAATTGCCAACCCAATCTCTAAAGAAACCGAATATCTAAGAATGAATATATGGCCAAATCTGGTAGAAGTAATTGCCAAAAACAGGGAGTTTGAGGATGTGGGTATTTTTGAATTTGGCAAAGTCTTCAACCCTATAGCAGGCGATAAACCTAAAGAGAGTTATGTATTAAGTATCGCTTTAAGTAATCTCACGGACAATCCTTTGGCAGAGCTGTATCAAATAGCACAAAAATTGTTCGAACAAATTAATCCCTCAATTAAAATCAGCAGGGAGAAACCGCCCGTAGAGATACCATTATTCCACCCCAACCGTTTGTTACCCGTTATGCTTGGTGATAAAAGAATCGGGGCAGTAGGAGAAGTCCATCCAAGGATTTTGGATAAATTCGGTATACAAAAAAGGGTTGCAGTTTTGGAAATAGATCTGGAAGAATTAATTAAGGTAGAATCCGGGATCTGATTTGAGTTAGTCGGGTAATCGAACTCCCTTTTGCATTCCTTCCGGTCTCTTCTGTCAACCATTCATATACTTCAGGATATTTATGTTCAGTTCTATTAAGCAGAACGGTCACTTTACCTATAGCTTCTCTAAGAGGTCTTTTATTGAGTTTTACTTGAAACAAATAGGCTTCTATCCTGGCGGGGACACGAACAAAAGGATCCTTAACGGCCCTATCTAAAACTACACGAAGCGCCTCTTCGTAACTTCTTGATTCTTTTACTTCTCGCTCTGCCATAAATCAAATAACCTGCCTTCTGGGCAGGTCCTTGAGCTCATGCTAGCAAATGTTTATCATAAAAGCAACTGGCCAAATTAAAGCGCAACAGTTACCCCAATGGCTGTAGAAAAATTGCCACCATTGTTATCTTCCAGCGTTGCAGTGATAGTGTGTGAACCTTTATCTCCTACTGGAAACTCTACATGTAGGGCAAACGGCTCGGAGGATAGAGTAGATTTCACCGCACCATCTATTGACCAGGTTACTTTTTTCACTCCTGCAGGGGAATTAACCGCAGCCAGCACATCAAACACTCTCGGTACATTGGCTCCATTTCCAACATTTACTATTTGAATTGCTCCGCCTCCGGCACTAAATCCGGGAACTCCCGCACAACCTTTGGTAGCTCCTACAAAGCGAGCATCAGGCGCAGTCAGTACCCAAGAATCTATCCCCACCTGCCATTTATTTGCACCCGTAGGATCATCTTCTTTGAGGACAATGACATCTTTATCATCTCCCTCCTCATTATCATTTGCCAACCGGTGAGGGTTGTTGCGGCAAACTTTGGCACGTTGATAAAAGGCAGATTCACCATTCGGTTCCGTACCTCCAATAAAATACTCCTTCCTGGTTGGAGAACCTGGATGAGATTTACCGGACATCAATCCGTCTACCTCCAGTTGAACCACATTTCCGGGTTTTTCAAAGGGTTCGTTCGGCTTATCCTTGATTGCTTGCCGCATAATCTTATTCCAAATTGGAGAAGCACCGGTAACACCAGAGGCAATGGTCGTACTCATTTCCGAGTTATCGTTATTACCAACCCAAACCCCGACTACAATCGAGGGCGTATAACCAATTGTCCAGTTGTCCTTTTTTTGATCGGTTGTACCGGTTTTGACTGCTACTGTCTTACCTGGGATATTTAGAACCGAATTTGAGCCAAAGGCGGCGGTTCTAGCACCATTATCAGCGAGAATATCGGAAATAATAAAGGTCACACTTTCATCTAATACTTTCCTGCCTTCGGAAGGTTGATACTCAAATAAAGTTTTTCCCTTGGAATCGGTAACCTTAAGAATTGAAACCGGGTCTATCTGTTTTCCTTTATTAGCAAAAACCTCAAAAGCCGAAGTTAGATCCATCAATCTTACCTCCCGACCTCCTAAGGTTAAGCTCAATCCAACCGAATTGATATTTTCCGTCGAAGGCTCCCAACTGGTTAACCCCATCCTGTAGCCTAAATCCATAACATCTCTCACCCCTACTAAAGCAAGTGTCTTGACTGCAGGGATATTGAAAGAGTTACCCAATGCATAACGAATCTGGACAGGACCGTGGAATTGCCCGTCATAGTTTACCGGAATATAGGCAGGTTGATCACCACCAGGAAATTCTGTCTTAACGTCCATCAAAGTGTAGTTGGCTGTGTAACCTTTTTCCAAAGCCCGGGCATAGGTAATAGGTTTGGTAGCAGAACCCGGTTGGCGGTGTGAAAGTACGGCGTTAACGTTTGACTCAAAGGTACAGGTCTCACCCTCGACACAACCTGCAGGTTCGGAATCGGCGAAATAATCCTTGCTACCAACCAATGAAAGGATTTGGCCGGTTTTGGCATCCAGCACTACAGCTGCTCCGTTACCGGCCTTGGCGCTTTTGAGTTTGTCTACCTCACTCTTGACTATCTCCTCGGCTTTTTTCTGCAGCTGGTAATCCAAGGAGGTAGTAACTCTTAAGCCTCCTTGTTCAACCATCTTGTCCCCAAACTGCTCAATCAGTTTTTGTTTGACATATAAGACAAAGTGGGGCGACTTAAATCCGATCTCTTTTTGAGAGGTACGGTATTTAAGTTCTTCATTTGCGGCAGAATCAGCTTGGGCTTGAGTAATATAGTCATCTTCTACCATCCGGCGCAAAACTTCTTTTTGCCTAACCTTGGCCAGCTCCGGCCTAGTTCCGTAAGGCGAATAAACAGATGGGAGTTGGGGAAGGCCCGCCAAAAGTGAAGCTTCCGCCAAATCCAAATCCTTGGCTGACTTGCCAAAATAGAGGTTGGCAGCAGCTTCTATTCCGTAGGCGGTCCCCCCATAAGGAATCTCATTTAAATACATCTCCAGAATCTGGTCCTTGGGATAAGTCCGCTCTACCTGAATAGCTAGTATAAATTCCTTCATCTTCCGCGGGAGGGTACGTTCACCGGAAAGTAGGGCATTTTTAACCAGTTGCTGGGTAAGAGTGGAGCCACCTCCCTCAACTTTTCTGTGGATGATTAAATCAAAAGCGGAACGGGCTATACCTACTATAGAAAAACCCGGGTGTTTATAAAAATCCTTGTCTTCTATAGCAATTGTTGACTGTTTAACAACCTCCGGAATTTCATCTAATTTAATGGGGGTGCGGTTTTGATTTTGGTAAATATCATAAAGCAGCTCACCGTTCCTGTCGTAAATTTTGGTAGATTGGGCTACATCTCTGTTGGTCAAACTTTGCGGAGAGGGTATTTGGACTGCAAAAAAGACTATAGATGAAAACAGGATCAACAGGAAAACCAAAAACACAGTCATCATTCCTGTTGATAGATTGGATAAAAATTTAAAGCGCCAGAGGCGGGAATTTTCACGGCGCAATTTCCAGGATCTAAAAGCCATAAGGAAATTATATCTTAGATAGAGGGCAGGTACAACGCTAACAAGTACCAGAGTCAATAATAGTCCGCTTAGTTAACGATAGTCGCACCTTGATACCATTTTTGGGCTTTGAAGAGTTAAATGTATATCGACAATTAACTAATTAATCTGTCTTCTGAGAATAAATCAGTGAATTTAGATGATATACTAACCTTAATTTGATATATGACTGATTTACCATCAAAATCATTTAATCCATTTACTCTGATTTATTTAACTCAAAATAATAAGGTTTTACTTATGAAGCGTAACTCCTCAAAAAAACTTCTCGCCTCTAAATTAGTTGGGCTGGGTGGAAAAATAGAGAAGGATGAAGATATACTTACTTCCGCAAAGAGAGAGTTTTTAGAAGAAACAGGATTGGAACTATTAAACCCAATCTTTAAAGGGACATATACCTGGATCGATAACAATTTTATTGGAATCTCTCATTTAATCGTATCTAAGGAATATAAAGGAAGGCTTTTAGAAGAAAGTTCCGAAGGGATACTTGCTTGGTATAAAATTAATGAATTAGATGATCTACAGGATTTAGCTGCTTATCAAAAAAACTTTTTGCCGGAAATTCTTAAAACTGATAATTATGTTTATACAGGAATTGGAATTTTTGATAATGATACTTTAATTACTTATACCGATACAAAAGAATATTTTAGGAAAAAATAAAATTATTGAGGTAGCCAAAGATTTCTGGGAAGAGTGAACGGTGTTGGAAAAGGAAGTGTTTCTGAATTTTTATTAGCCGATTCTGAATTAAATTTGACACGAGGTGTTCGCTATACCTCATGACCACCTGGGATGATTGAGACAAATGGGAAAATGGAACACTAGAGGAAAAAAGGACAATTTTAAACGCAATTGGAGTTAAGATTGTCTTAAGGAACAAAACCCTGGATATTTACCCACGCTCAATGATGAGTAAGCTACAAGAGCACAATGCTTTACCCTCTTCGGGTTCGATTATTGAGAGTTCTGTCCGCCTGGTAGACGCTGTTCGAACCCTGATCCCTGGTTTACCATTTGAAGAATTAGCAATATATAGACAACTTATTTATTGATTAGGGGTTTCTTTATTCGATAAACAGTATGACCGTTTCTCTTTTTTACTTCCTTCATATTTAATTCGTTCTTACGGCCAACTTTTGGAATTAAGCGATTTAGAGCATTTATCACCACAATCCAAAGCTCTCCTCCCGGGTTAAGGTGTTTATATGAGGTTAAAATAAAATCCTGAGTGATCGCCTCGTCACCAATTTTGGCTGGGATGTTAGACATGATAAGATCAAAGGTTTTATCCATAACTTGCTCCATCCCTACACTCCCACTAACAGTTGCATTTTTAACATTATTTTTCTCTATATTATTTTTGGTATAGCGGACAGCAAGTAAGTTGACATCTAGCATAGTAACTTGGGCTTGAGGATTTTTTCTGGCGAGGATTATTCCTATTGGACCATAACCACACCCCAAATCAAGAATAGTCTTAGGTCTATTTGGAATTAGAGCACGCAGCAATATATCGGTTCCATGATCCATCTCAAAGGTTGAGAACAATGTATTTGCCACATCAAATTTAAACTTTTCCCCTTGAAAAGGATAAACAATTTCTTTTTTAAAATACATATCCATGCGGAAATTATAACAGGAATAAAGTTAATTCATCAACTATAGGGTGAAGTCCAGAGGGAAGGATTCGAACCTTCGAAGGCATAAGCCAGCTGATTTACAGTCAGCCCCCGTTGGCCACTTGGGTACCTCTGGTTGATATGATGAATTATATCAAATATCTTTGATATCAAGGTAAGGAGTTATTGCAATTGACTACTCTGCCACCTCCGGTCGTATATTATCTTGGGTATTATACCTTAAATTAAGGTTGGATTAAACTAACGAAGGTGAGATAAGGCTGCCATTAAAAATACCAGGACAAAAGATGCTCCAAAAGCTACCAATCCGCTTTTTCGAAACTCTATTTTCCCAACTAATTGGTTTAAAGACAAGGTAATTATTTTGGGGGAGAAGTCCTTTTTAGACATTTATTTATTATTCCCACAATATGTTGGAGAAGTCAAGTAGAAGTACATCAGCGGACCCGGTGGCGCCGTTTAATCCTAAGTTGTGCCAGAGATTTTTCCAAAACAGCTAAAGTTTCCGCATACTCTTCATCGGATAATTTTTGTTCCAAAGCAGCCTCCGCTCTCTTTTTTGCTTCCTCAACAACCCTCTCATCTATGTCTGCAGCATAGGTTGCCAAATCTGTCATGACAGTTAAGACATTATCCGTCATTTGCAAAAATCCCTCCCCCACAGCCATAGATTCTACTTTATCACCTTTTTTTATCTTCAATTCACCCGGGACAAGCTTAGCCATCAAGTTGGCATGGTGGGGAAGTATCCCAAGCTCACCATCTGCAGAAGGAACTGTTACCATATTAACCTCACCACTGAAAACTTCTTTCTCCGGAGTTACAATCTTTAAATTCATCTGACTCATGAAAAGTATTATACCTTATTGGGCTTGATCAGATAAAGGAATTGTTATAATATCTGCGTCATGGCACACACATGTAAGGGATTTATAGCCACCTGTATAGACTATAGACTTCAACAATACCTGGAAGACTGGGCACGCAAACAGTTTGGTGAGAAAAATTATGACAGGGTAACTTGGGCCGGAGGAGTTCAAGATCTGGATGGAATTTTGAAACAGCTTTCAATTTCAGTCAAACTCCACCATATTAATAGAGCTGTGTTTGTAAACCATGAAGACTGCGGAGCCTATCGGGAAGCGGGGACAGAAGAAAAACATGCACAGGATTTGAAAAATGCAGCTGCAGAAGTTAAAAAACAGTTTCCAAATCTGTCTGTAGAAACCTATTATCTTAAGCTTGACGGCACCTTCCAACCTATTTCTTCCTAGATCCTTACCTGTTTCTGCCTATTTATTTTGATTTTATCTTAAATTCCTGCTAAAATATGCATTCAAAATCGCATTAAAAAATTATGACAGTTTTAGAACTAGAAAGACCAGTAGTTATAGAGGGACAGAGGCCTGACAGGGTGGGGCTGCCACACGCTGCAAATCCTTTCCCTGGTGCTCCCAGGACCAAGTTTGTTGATATAATACACCCTCAAACCAGAAGAGAGTTGTGTATATCTCAACACCATCAACCCCTTGTACCTAGTGATCCGGATTATCTGCAAAGCTGCATGGATAGCCCTTGCTTGGAAACAGCCAAACCCTATAACCCAAATAGCTCCTCTTGATACAACCAGTTCATAGATTGTATCTTGAAATTCTCCTTTTAAAGGTGCAGATTAGACATTGGAATGAATGAAATAAAAAAATTGAAGGGGATATTTTGGAAATTGCCACAAAACACAGATTGAAGAGGAAAAAGGAGGCTCCACAAAAATTGGGAGAGATTTTAGATGAAGGAGAATCTTGGTATAAGCTTAAACCTACCAAAATAGAATTAATCTATGAACCAAAATGGGGATTTACCAAACAAATCCTTAACCTGAAACCTTGACATCAAAACTACGCTACCCTATAGTTTGATTTCCAGTTATAATATTGCTACAATCATAAGTTATGGGCCTAGAGATTAGAACTACACCAGATCCAATATTATTCATCCGACAAGATCCAGTCACCGCAGAACAATTGGCTTCTGATAAGGTGCAGAAATTAATAGGAGATATGGTAGACTTTGTTATAGATTATTCTGGAATAGTAGGACTCGCGGCAAATCAAGTAGGCTACAATTTAAGAATTATAGTTGCCTATTCAGGTGAGTTTGATTTTACAGCTTTTATAAATCCGGAAATTATTGAAAGATCGAGTTTGCTTAGAGCAGATTTTGAAGGGTGCTTAAGTCTACCTGGCCAACGGCTCTTGATCCCCAGACCTGAAGCTATAGTTCTTAGAGCACTAGACAGAGACGGAAGATTGGTTGAAGGTAGATACCGGGATTTCCCTGCAAGAGTCATCCAACATGAGACAGATCACATAAATGGAATTTTGATCAGTCAACGTGTAGTGAATCCAAGATTACAATTTGCAGAGGATTTAACCCTAAGCTTGCCTTCTTAAAATCCTCTTGCTTCCCATCTTACAAAAGTGCAAATTCCGAATGCTGCACTGCGCAAAGGTATAGATTCCTTTTCCTCTGGTTACAACAACTCGCTATAGCGTTACGTTGTCCCCGGAAAGTGCTATTATAAAATTGATACCTAATAAATATGAATGTCCGCACCCGGGATGTTCTGAAAGTAATCGGAGCCGCTACTTTGGTGGTTAGTGCCGTAACAATACCAAATTTACCCATAGCCTTAATGGCCACCTACAAAGCTTGGCAACAGTTCAATAAAAAAGACCTGGGTAGAATTATTAAAAGGCTGGAAAAACAGGAGATGATCTCTATTAAAGAGAATGGAAATAAATTATCAATTGAAGTCACTGAAAAGGGTAAAAGAAGACTTTTGGAATATGATATTGAAAATATTGAGATAAAATCTTTAAAAAGGGATGGAAAATGGAGATTAATTATTTTTGATATACCTGAAGAGAAAAGAAATAATAGGGATACCTTTAGAAGGAAACTATTACAGCTAGGTTGTATCAGGTTGCAGGATAGCATCTTTGTTTGTGCTTATCCTTGTAAAAATGAAGTTGATTTTTTGTGTAATTACTTTGAAATATCTGATTATGTAACTTTAGTAGTAGTTGATAAAATTGAAAGGGGAGAACAATTAATTTTTAAGGAATTTATTGACTACCCGGAAGATGGGTACAGTTGATCGCTATAGCGATTTAATGTACAAATAAGTTCTAACCTTGCTTCTCCTTTTCCAAAAGTGCAGACTCGAAAGTTAACAGCTATCTAAAGCTTCCCAACTAAAACAAATAAATCCAAGCCGTTTAAAAACTATATTACAGCAGGTGCATAAGCCACAATAACATCAATTATCCCTTCTTGATCCTTAATCGCTTTTATAAAATCGGTTGGAACATGGTCTCTGCTATAAACGAACACGAGAATCCCGTCAAATTTATCCTTGTTATTTTTAAGATAAGAGGGTATATCTGCTAATATCTCTTCCTGAATTCTTGGTAGCTCTTTCTTTGAAGGCACAAATTTATTTTCTATAAAAATTTTTATGCTGGGTATCGCAAAATCTGGTTTAGGGTTTTTTACTCCAAAACGACTTAAATATTCTTCGTCCACAAGATCTGGGTACATTGGCTTTAATATTTTGTAAACATCAGCCCTTACTCCATCCTCATCTTTAATTGGATCCTTATCATATTTTTTATAATCATTAAATCGCCTTAATGTATCTTTTATATCTATTTGGTTTGTCGGCAAGGTATTCAGAGGTTGCTTCTTTAAACTGGTTGCAACAATTGTCTCTAATTCCTTTGTTGTTTTTTCTTGAATACGGTCCAGCAATTCCGAAAGATTTTTTTTACTGATGGTATGAGTTTCATAGACTGCCACTCCACCAGGACTGGCAATTTGGTTACCTATAAAAACGGCAGATCCTTCTGCCAAACACGATTCTATTTTTGGAACGCCCATATACAGGTTATAAGCTTCGAAAGTACTAGAGGTTAACTTACCTTTGTTAGCTGTGTAGTAATCTGTTGGTAAACTACGGCTGTATGTATAAGATAAAACTGCTTCAACAATACGATATGGGGGTAACTGATCATTGGAACTGTATCCACTGATTTCTTTATCGATCCACTCGACCACCTCTTCTATTTCAACCATTTTTGCAACTAATCTTGCCCTCCTTAAAATTGTTAGGGTAGAAGATTGCCGTGTGTAAATCTCCTGCAATAGCTCAACAGCACGAGTATATACTTCCACATCAACTTGAGAATCTGGCATACTCGGAATATACCGCTTTATGCGTTTTTTGGCAATTGGCACGAATATCAAATAGAGAATATTATTTCAAATCTTCTGGGCCGCCGATCATATAGAAGGCTGTTTCATTCTTACTATCGTGTTTGCCTTCCAAAATTTCCTTAAACATTTTAATAGTTTCCTTCACAGGCACATATTTTCCTTTTCTGCCGGTAAAGGCTTCGCCAACAAAGAATGGCTGGGTTAAGGCCCTCTGGATCTTCCTGGCCCGGGAAACTGTTAATTTATCCTCATCAGATAATTCTTCCATCCCCAAAATAGCAATAATATCCTGCAAATCCTTATATCTTTGCAAAACCCTTAAAACTTCTTGAGCCACATCATAATGTTCCTGCCCCACTATTTCAGGTGTCAGAGCTCGGGAAGATGAAGATAGCGGATCAACAGCAGGAAAAAGAGCCTGTTCAGCTAAAGATCTCTCCAAGGCAATTGTTGAATCCAAATGGGCAAAGGTGGTAGCTGGGGCCGGATCTGTGTAATCATCAGCCGGAACATAAACCGCCTGGACCGAGGTGATAGAGCCTTTTTGAGTGGAGGTAATCCTCTCCTGCAGCTGTCCCATCTCGGTAGCCAAAGTTGGCTGATATCCTACAGCAGAAGGGATACGCCCAAGTAGAGCAGAGACCTCGGAACCTGCCTGGGAAAACCTAAAAATGTTGTCAATAAACAGCAGAACATCCTTGCCTTCTTCATCCCGAAAATATTCGGCCATAGTTAGCCCGGAAAGCCCAACTCTTTGCCTGGCTCCAGGGGGTTCATTCATCTGACCAAACACCATGGCAGTTTTATCTATGACTCCGGATTGTTGCATTTCTTGGTATAAATCATTTCCTTCACGACTTCTCTCCCCAACTCCGGTAAAAACAGAATACCCTCCGTGCTCGGCAGCAATATTTCGGATCAGTTCTTGAATTAAAACAGTCTTGCCAACCCCGGCACCTCCGAATAACCCAACTTTTCCTCCCTTAATAAACGGAGCCAAAAGATCTATGACTTTGATGCCGGTTTCAAAAACTTCGGATTTGGTGGATTGATCTTCAAAAGAAGGGGAGGGTCTGTGAATAGGAAGCCTTTTTTTAGTTTTGACCGCGCCTTTTCGGTCAACCGGTTCCCCTAAAACATTAAAAATCCTACCCAAAACTTCCGGGCCAACCGGAACAGAGATTGGAGCACCGGTATCAACTACTTCGGTACCTCTTTTTAATCCATCGGTTGGCCCCATAGCCACTGCCCGAACAGCCCCTTCACCTAAATGGGCTTGGACCTCGGCAATTAGAGAATGATCCCCCGTCAGAATCTCAACCGCGTTATAAATTGCCGGCAATTTATCTTCGGAAAATTGTAAATCGACCACCGGACCAATAACCTGAAGGACTTTACCTGTGTTTGTTTTTCCCATAATTCTTAATTCATTATTCTTAATTCTAAATTCACTCCAATGCTGCTGCGGCAGATGTTATCTCCAACAGCTCCCTGGTAATATTATCTTGCCGTGTCTGATTATAAGTTAACTGCAAATCTTGCACAAGCTCCTTGGCATTGTCTGTAGCATTCTGCATGGCAACCATCCTTGCCGAGTGTTCGGAGGCTTTAGTTTCCAACAGGGTTTGGTAAATCCTGGTTTGAATAAAGTGTGTTAAAACCTGATCCAATAGGATATCGGCTGTTGGCTCCAGCAAAAATTCCAAATTATTTCCGCCACTTCGAGCCTTTGATAAAGCAATCTCTTTTTCAGACCCGCTCGCGATGACATCCTGTAATGGTAAAAGCTTCACTAAAGTCGACTCCTGTTTTAAGGCCGAGACAAAGTGGGGATAAAGGATATAAACCTCTTTATATTCACCCTTTAAAAAACTCTCGATCAAAAGTTTGGCAATCTGTCTTGCCTGACGGAAAATCACAACTTCCGGATTCTCAAAATCGGCCTTCAGATCCTTGCCGGTCTTAACAATAAAATCCCGTCCCTTTTTACCGACACTGTAGAAATGCAGATTTTTGTTTTCTTTAGAGTAGCTTTGAACCATCCTAAAAAGATTGGTATTTAAGGCTCCACACAAGCTTTTATTTGTGGAAAGGAGCAACACCGCTGTATCTTGTGCATCATTTCCCCGAAGCAAAAGGTGACTTTCCGGATTTATTTTCGGTAAAATCTTCGATACTGCCGAGACTAAAGTTTCAAAGTAGGGACGACCGGACAAAGCTTGGGATTGAGCTTTTCTCATCTTGGTAGCTGCCACCATCTGCATCGCCCGAGTAATTTGGGCTGTATTTTTTACCGATCGGATCCTTCTTCGAAGCTCTCTAGTACTGGCCATAACTTATTTCGCGGACTTTTTGTATAACTTCAAAATCTCTTCCGTTGCCTTTTGAAGTTCCTTGATCATTTTTTCATCCAGCTCTTTCTTCTCTCTAATTTCTTGGAGCAGCTTTTTATTTCTAAGCCTTAGGCTGGCTATATACTTTTGTTCAAAATCCCGCAACCTAGCAACCTCCAGCTCGTCCAAATAACCATTAGTTGCAGCCCAAAGAATGACCACCTGCTCCTCCATAGGGACAGGAGAATAGGGTAGTTGTTTCAATACTTCCGTAATTCTTTTGCCCCTCTCTATTTGAGAGCGGGTTTGAGGGTCTAAATCGGAAGAGAATTGAGCAAAGGCTGCCAATTCCCTAAATTGGGCCAAATCCAATTTAAGCCTTCCGGCCACAGATTTCATAGCTTTGGTTTGAGCAGTCCCACCAACCCTGGAAACAGACAAACCAACGTTAACAGCCGGTCTAACACCCGCATAAAATAAATCCGATTCCAAATAAATTTGCCCATCAGTAATGGAAATAACATTAGTCGGAATATAGGCAGATACGTCTCCGGCTTGGGTTTCAATTACAGGTAAAGCAGTTAAAGACCCGCCTCCAAAATCTTTATTCAACCTGGCTGCCCGTTCGAGCAATCTGGAATGTAAATAAAAGACATCCCCGGGATAGGCCTCTCGCCCGGAAGGCCTACGAAGTAAAAGGCTCATCTGGCGGTAAGCGTTGGCGTGCTTGGACAAATCATCATAGACAATTAAGGCATCTTTACCCTGATCCATAAAATATTCCCCCAAAGCACAACCGCAATAGGGAGCCAGATATTGCATTGGTGCAGGATCAGAAGCAGAAGCTATAACCACGATTGTGTGATCCATTGCTCCCAAATCTTCTAATTTGGCCACAATTTGAGCAACTTTAGAAACTTTTTGGCCGATGGCCACATAAATACAGGTTACACCCGCTCCGCCCGCACCCGCTCCGCCGCCAGACGAGGAGCGAGGCGAGTCTTTCTGGCTGATGATAGTGTCTACGGCAATAGTGGTTTTACCGGTGTTTCTATCCCCAATAATAAGCTCTCTTTGGCCCCGTCCTATCGGGATTAAGGCATCAATTGCCTTGATACCAGTTTGAAGGGGAGTGTTGACCGACTGCCTGGTAATAACACCGGGAGCAACCTTTTCAACCGGGTATCTTTTGTCGGCCTTAATCGGTCCTTTTCCATCTAACGGTAACCCCAGCGCATCAACTACACGACCGACAAACGCATCGCCAACCGGAACCTGCAATACTTGGCCTGTGGTTTTAACTGTTGAGCCTTCCTTAACCTTGGTAAAATCTCCCAAAATAACCGCGCCAACACTATATTGCTCCAAGTTTAAAGCCAATCCGTAAACTTTATCCCCAAAATCAATAAGCTCTGATGACTGGACATCAGAGAGGCCTTCTATCCGGGCAATCCCGTCTCCAACCTCTACCACTCTCCCAATGTTTTCTTTACCAGCCTTAAGCTGTAAATTTTTAATCTGTTTTTCAATCTGGTCAACTACATCACTAGCCATTGGCAATTGTTCCTTTCAGTTGGTTAATTCTATTCTTAATGGAGAAATCTATCACATCATCACCGATTTTAACCCTAAAACCCCCGTAAAGAGAAGGGTTTAAAATAAAATAAGAATTTAGAATACGGGTTGCAGGTTGCCATTTTTTTAGGACTAGGCTGCGCTCGCTTTGAGAAAGGGGAGTAGCGGATTCCACAACCGCAGTTTGTTTGGAAAGTTCCCTCTTAAGTCCTTTTACATAGCCTGTAAGAGTATATATAGCTTTTCTGGTGGGCAACTTCTTAAATTCCAGCACCAACTTATTTACAACCTTTACCTGTAATTTCCCGGTCTGAAAGCTTGAGTGCACTGCCTTTTTGACTAAACTGTCTAAATATCTGTTTCTTTTCATATTTTTAAGTCTTTAACGCTTTTTTCTATCAAATCCTTCTGATCTTTCTGGGACAAAGCTTTCCCTACTACCTTCTCAAGGGAAACAACCACCAGATCTGCCAATTCCGTTCTTATTTCCTGGAACATCTTTTCCCGTTCTAACTTAATGCTTTCTCCGCCTTTTTTAACAATTTTTTCCATCTCTTGGGTTGCTTTTTGCTTGGCATCCGCAACCAACAAACCTGCAGATTTGGTAGCCTCATCCAATATCCGTTGAGCTTCCGAGGCAGCTTTGGCTAAAGCCTTTTCTCTTTCTTCTTCTGTCTGGATTAGCTTTTTTTCTATCTCTTGGGCATTTTTAAGGCTTTCTGCTATCCTTCTCTTACGTTCCGCTAAAACCTTCAGGATTGGACGATATAAAACTTTTTTCAGGATAAAGAGAAGGATTAGAAAATTAACCGCCTGCGCGGCAAGTAAAATAGGTTGAACCCCAAATTGTTCCAAGATCTTTTCCATAAATTAGCTACTTCATTCCAATAAAGAGCAGCAAAGTCTAGGCCAGTCAAAGTATGTAGTGCAGTCCGACTTAAATCTTATTTAATGGTTCGACCATTCACTACGGCGTCGGACAAACTTCAAGCGAGGCTACTGGTAGGCCAAGCGATACTTTGCAGCCAGACGAGCTGATCTGGCACTTATTTTATAAAAGCTATAACTAAAGCATAAATAGCAATAGCCTCTGCAAAAGCCATACCCAAAAGCATTGCCGGTAAAATCTTGCTTTGTGCTTCAGGGTTTCGGCCAATCGCTTCCATAGCCTTCATTCCAATTAATCCAATGCCCAAAGCCGGGCCGAGCGCTCCTACACCAATAGCCAAAGCTGATGGTAAATTTTCCATCTGTAACTTTCCTCCTTTCTTTATTTTAGTGGCTTTCGTGTTTTTCCGAAAGCAGCACCATAAAAACAAGCGTCAGCATCATAAATACTGCCGCCTGTACAAAACCAACTATAATCTCCAAGAAATAAAAGGGTAAAGGTATCACAAATGCAAAAATATTGGAGACCGTTGCCAGTACAACCTCACCCGCAAATATATTACCAAAAAGCCTAAAAGAAAGCGAGACAATCTTGGTAAATTCGGAAATTATCTCTAAAATCCCCACAAACAAAAAAATAGGGTTTAGGGATACCCATCTTAATAAGTAGTTCTTAATCCCCAAAAACTTAATTGCGAAAATATGGGTAGTAATTGCGGATATTAAAGCCAAGGCTAAGGTAGTATTTAAATCCGAATTAATTGAACGAAGCAGGGGAATGAATTGTTTCTTTCCTTCATGAATTTCATTTAATCCTATGGTGGCAAACCCGGGTAAAAGTCCCATCCAATTGGCAGTAATAATAAACAGGAAAAAAGTCATGACAATCGGGAAAAATAATTTAGTTTTGTCATGGGCCAAATCCTCAACAGTCTGATAGCCCGCTTCAATAACCAACTCAAAGAAATTCTGCAAACCGGAAGGGATAGCTTTAACCCTCCAGGTAGCAATGATACTGGTAATTACCAAAAACAGCATTGCTACCCAAGTTACCAGCATTGTGTTAGTAACAGGCAGAAAACCAATATGTCCGATTATTTCCGGAGCCAAAACAATTCCATGTTCCATTGTGGGTATTGTACAGAAAAAGTGAACCTCCGGTCAATCCGTTTTGATATAATTCGATTATGAACAAAAAGAACCTACAAGATTTGGCGATTTGCCTGAAAAAAGGTGGGATAGCAGTCATCCCTACGGATACAATATACGGAATAGTCGGCTCTGCCCTAAATCCTGATACGGTGGGAAAAATTTACAATCTAAGACAAAGGGCTGGCAGCAAACCCCTGATAATCCTGATCTCTTCCCTGAAAGATCTGGAAAAATTCCACATTAAGCTGCCTTTAAGGCAAAAAAGATTCTTAACAAAAATTTGGCCAAATCCTGTGAGTGTAATCTTACCCTGCAAAAACGACGACCTGGAACATCTTCACCGGGGAACAAACAGTCTAGCCTTCAGAATTCCCAACCTTCCCTGGCTTCTTGATTTGCTAAAACATACAGGACCCTTGGTGGCTCCCAGTGCCAATCCGGAAGGTAAAATACCGGCAAAAAATATCACAGAGGCCAGGAATTATTTTACAGACAGAGTAGATATTTATGTGGATACTGGTTCAAAAATAAAAAGCGCATCCTCTGCAGTAATTCGTCTGAAAGGGGACAAGATAGAGGTATTGCGGGAAGGTATCTTTTCTGTACCGGCAACTTTTTGATTCTAATCCAGCTTTTCCCGTTGGGTCCTTAGATAGAGAAACCACTGTTCAAAAAAGGAAAATAAACTTTTGAAGGGAGCTTCAATTAGCATGTCAAATATAGACAATAAGATATTTAATTGGGAGATCCCCATAGTCAGATTCTTGCCTATCTGAATAAAAGGCATAAAGAAAAAATCAAACAATACTGCCCCTACATTTTCTCTATCCTGCTTTATTGTATACATATTGGCCGTTTGGTTAATCCGGTAAGAAAGAAAAGATACTATAGCCAAGAAGAATAGGAAAATTGCCATGCTTAAAATGTTAAAGTGCAGTTTAGACAGAATAAAGACAATCGCCCCAAAACCCAGAATTACCGCTACAACCCAAAGCCCAATAAAAAGTAAACTTAACAATGGATCTGTTTTACTGGATGTTTTTTTGACTACTAAAGGGCGCTCTAAAACCGGATTTTCCTCAAATAAAATAGTTTTAATTTGTCCCAGAATACGGTTAGAATTATCCTTTCCCGGAGTTTTAATAAACATACCAACCACTACCATCAAAAGGGGAGGGGTAAGTGTATTTATAACCATAGATCCCCACAAAACTTTGCCATAAAGTAAGTTTTCAAAAGTGCCTTCAACTGCCAAAGCAAATAACGCTTTGGTAAAAAATAGAAAGATTACACTTCTTACAATTGCCCTTTTAACCCTCTCCATAATACCTTTATACCGGTTAGAACAGGCTTCCAAAACTGCCAAAGCCAGTTTCTCTTCCTCTTCCACTAAAGCTTTGGCCTCAAGAGGATATTTCTTTAACACATCCTCCAAAATAAAGAAGGGGATGATTTGTTTTTTTATGTAGCCGTAAATTTTATCTTTGATTGGATATTGTAACTGCTCCTGGATTTCGGTATAGCCTTCTATAAAGTGATCGGCAATATTATCCAATCGCTGCTCATTTAAATCCCCGAAATATTGCAAAAAAAGATGAAACCGCAAAAGCGGTAAGTCCTCTTTTGCATAAGCGCGCCTTACTGCAATGAATGTCTGTACATCGCGATTTTTTTCCAGATCATCGGAGATTGTAATAGTACTTCGAAAAATGTGGTAAATAAAATTACTCATTAATTCTTTTTGATGATCCGGTTTTAATGTTCTCTCAATATCGGAAGACATTAGGTTTAGAATCCATTCCCGAACCGTACTTTTAGATAATTTATTTTTGGAAAAAATCAACTCCTGCAACCTTAAGTAGAGATCAATCTTTTTTTCCACCTCTTCCACTATAGTTTCCGGAACACTACTGTCCGGGAAATACCTGGCCCAAACCAGCTCCCGGATCAATGGAGCAGCCACGCTCTTACCGCTTCCTCCCAATAACAGTCTTCTTTTTAGAATTCTCTCTATAGAAGAGCGCAAAATTACTTCTTCCTCACGGTAATCCATAGCCGTGCGCAGCTTTTCATACCAACTAGCAACTTCGGCAACTACCGGGTTTACCGAAATAGTTTTTTCTTGTGTTATTAACTTATTCCTATCGAATGCTGATATTAAAATAGACGAAATTTTGGATAAAGACCTTTGCGCCATAAGCGTTCAAATATATAGACTAAAGTCAGACAAAATTCAACCGAGCAGATTGATGGAGATAATACTTGCGTCTGCTGTTTTTCGTAAGTACAATAAGCATAAGTTAACTAAACTAGAATGACTACAGAGGAAAAGATTAAGCTAATTACCAGAAATCTGGAAGAAGTTCTAACAGAAGAAGAATTAAGATCCCTCATAGAATCTAATACTCCCCTAAAACATTATATTGGCCTGGAGATCTCCGGGAAAGCCCATATGGGATGGATATATATGATGATGAAAATTAAAGACTTCCAAGAGGCAGGAGTAGAAGTCAACATTTTACTGGCTGACTGGCATACATGGCTTAATAAAAAACTAGATGGTACATTGGAAACTGCCAAAAGGCTGGCTCGGGATTATTTTGAGGAAGCTCTTAAAGCTGCAGGGATAGTAGCTGGATGCGATACCCAAAAAATAAATTTTGTTTTGGGGAGTGAGCTTTATGCGCAGTTGGGCACCGACTATTGGGCTTTGGTGATAAAGGTTGCAAAAGCTACCACTTTATCCCGCATGATTCGTTCCACTACTATAATGGGCCGTAAAGAAAGCGAGATTTCTGATACGGCTATGTTAATCTACCCTGCCATGCAGTCCGCAGATATTTTTGCTTTAGGAGTCAACTTGGCACATGCTGGGATGGATCAAAGGAATGTACATGTCGTAGCACGGGAGGCAGCAAAACAGCTAGGACATGAGAAACCAGTAGCTCTTCACCACCATCTGTTACAAGGATTAATGCAACCTGTCGTTGTCACAGATGAGACCGGGAAGCAAACATTGGATGTGGAAGCTGCCAAAATGAGTAAGTCCAAACCAAACAGTGCAGTTTTTATCCACGATTCCGAAGAGCAGATCAGAGAAAAAATTACAGCAGCTTATGCACCGGAAGGGATAGTGGAATTTAACCCCATTTTGGATTGGACTAAACATTTAATTTTTTATAATGAAAATACGACCTTTATTGTCAAAAGGGAGGAGAGGTGGGGAGGGGATTTAACCTATACTTCTTATCAAGATTTGGAGAAAGATTATGCAGATAAAAAACTGCATCCACAGGATTTAAAAACTGCCGTGGCAGATTGGCTGATAGAAAAGCTTGAACCGGCCAGGGAATATTTTGAAGACCCCAAAAGAAAAGCCGCCCTGGAAGAGATGGAAAGATTAACTAAAAAATAAAAGTATGTATTCTAAGAAATTCAGAGTTGTTTGGATTATACTTTCGGTAATTGCAGGCATTGCTATTTTACTCTTTTCTTTCCTGCCTCTTTTGACCGCGCTTTAAGACTCTGCGATAATACCTCCAAATGAATTTAAACACCAAGCTCTCCGAGCTTACCGGTATCGGGTCTTCTTTATCTTATAAATTGAGCAAACTTAATATTGTCACTGCCGGGGATTTAATCTATCATTTTCCCTTCCGTTATGATGATTTTTCTCAAGTTGTAAATGTTTTAGAGGCAAAGATAGGGGAGAAAGTCACTCTAGTAGGTGAGATTTGGAGTATCAAAAATATTTTTACCCGCTCCAGAAAAGTCTTAACCAGGGCTATTTTTAATGACGGTACTTCTCCTATAGAACTTACCTGGTTTAACCAAAGCTGGTTAACAAAACAGATCCAGACAGGAGACCGGCTGCAAATCTCCGGGAAGGTGAACAAATATAAAAACAGGCTCTCTATTATTGCCCCAACTTGGGAAAAGCTGGCACCCGACTCACTGACACACCGATCCACTGATAGATTGATTCATACCGGCAGATTAGTACCTATTTATCCTGAAACTTTTGACCTTAGTTCTAAATGGATCAGGACTAAAATTTCACAAATCTTCCCTCAAGTTAAAAACCAAATAAAAGATCCCTTACCGGATTCTATCCGGGGCCAAATGCTTCTACTGCCGGAGGCTTTAGAACAAATACATCTTCCCAAAGATTGGCAAGCAGTAGAGAAGAGCCGGGAAAGGCTGGGGTTTGATGAGATGTTCCTTGTTCAGCTGGCTACTCAAAAGGTAAGGCAAAAGTGGCAGCAAAGAAAATCTGTTAAACCTTTAAGGGTTGATCAAACCAAGTTGGATAATTTTATCAAAGGCCTGCCCTTTCAACTAACAACAGCCCAACAGAAGGTCATCAATCAGATATCCACAGATCTGCAGCAACCATATCCTATGAATAGGTTAGTCCAGGGAGAAGTAGGCTCGGGTAAAACAGTCGTTGCTACCACCATAGCTTACCTGACTCACCTAAACGGCCTCAAGACACTGTTTATGGCCCCTACCGAAATACTGGCCTTCCAACATTTTGAAACTATATCCAAGCTCCTGGGACCATATGGAATTAAAATAGGAATTTATACCGGCAGCAAAAAGTTTAATAAGGGAAAAAGGTCTACTACTAAAGCCCAAACCCTAGACCCTATACCCTCTATGATCATTGGTACACATGCCCTTTTATCGGATAAACTTGCCATAGATAATGTTGGCCTAATAGTGATCGATGAACAACAAAGATTTGGTGTGGAGCAAAGAAGTTTACTTCGGTCTCGGGCCAAAGTACCTCATTTCTTAACCATGACGGCTACCCCCATCCCCAGAACCGTAGCCCTAACAATCTACGGTGATTTGGATCTATCTATTATAGATGAACTTCCGAAAAACAGGCAAAAAATAAAAACATATGTTGTACCGTCCAAAAAAAGAACAGATGCTTATGGGTTTATCCAAAAACAAATAGAAGAGGGGGGGCAGGCTTATATTATTACTCCGCTGATTGAACAATCTGAAACTTTAACCTCTGCCCGGGCAGCCAAAGAGGAATTCGAGAGGCTATCTAAAAAGATTTTTCCTAAACTTAAGCTTGGGCTTTTGCATGGCAGGTTGAAACCCAGGGAAAAAGAGGCGGTAATGAAAAATTTTAAAGAAGGAGAGATAAATATACTGGTTTCCACCTCGGTCGTAGAAGTAGGTGTAGATATCCCAAATGCCACCGTTATGGTAATTGAGGGGGCTGAAAGGTTCGGGCTTGCCCAACTACATCAGCTACGGGGTAGGGTTGGACGGGGGAGTAGACAATCTTTCTGCCTGCTGTTTAGTGAAAATGATCTGCAGCAAAATATATCCAGACTAAAACATTTGGAAAGAACTGATAATGGAATGGGGTTGGCAGAACTGGATTTAAAGATTAGAGGCAGTGGGGAAATTTTTGGTAAAAGACAATCCGGCAGGTTTGAGTTTAAGATTGCTTCTTTTTCAGATTTGAGTTTGATTGAGAAGACTAGGAAAGCTGCTCAAAAATTACTACAAGATAATCCTACGCTTGACAAATACCCCTTTCTCAAGGCACAATTAGCTGCAAAGACAGGCGAAATAATGCCTGACTGAAAAAATATGTCACAAGAACCAAAGAGAAGACATTCTAAGGCAAGAAAAAGGACCAGGAGAGCATCAATATTGCTTCGGGCTGCTGCAACTATTAATTGTAAAAATTGCGGCAAACTAACCCTACCACACATTGTATGTAAGGAATGTGGTTTTTATGGCGGAAAAGAAATTTCCAAAACCCAAAAAGTCACTGTCACTAAAGCTTAAACAATCCCTCTATCTTTTGACTTCTTTGGTGCAACCTTTTCCACAATACCTGCCTAAGAGTTCTGCGGGGGTGGTTTGATTTGAAGTCTTTCAGGACCTTGCTTGATGTCCATTAGCTTGATTTTAACATAAATAAGTTGATTGCCCAGCTCTTCATTACTGTGCTAAAATCAGATCATGCTTACTAAAGACCAGAAAAATTATTTGAAGAAAATACCATCCGATAAAAAAGTAAAGATTTACCCATTTAGTAACACAGCTACAAAAACGGCTGAGAAAATAATTGGATCTGTTAAAGAGATATATCCAAATTTGGAAATTAACCAAATGGGGGCTTCTGCTCTGGGGATTTCAGGTCAAAAAGAGTTGGATGTTTATGCTTACTCTAATCCGTCAGATTTTAACAAGTATCTTCCAGGACTTATCAGACTTTTAGGAAAACCTCTAAATAGACACAATACCTTTGTAGAGTGGAAATCTAATAAAAACGGTTTTGAAGTGGAGTTCTATCTAACTGCGCCAGATTCCGAAACAATGAAACAACAAATTATGGTATTTGAAATTCTGAGAGCCAATAAAAGACTGCTCAAAGAATATCAGGAGTTAAAATCAAGGATGAATGGTGAATCGTTAAGAAAATATCAAAAGAAAAAGTATGAGTTTTACAATAAGATTCTCAAATGAGTTACTTTCTAGACTTCGAAATAAGTTTTTGTTTTTGAACTTGGGATATTCCTTTAAGTACAAATTCAAACATTCCAACCCATTGGTCGAAAGTTAACTCACTCGGCATGTCGTTGACTCTAAATCCGAGATCTTGAGCTAAACAATTAAGCTGGTTAGAAGTAAATATATCTGAGAGGTTTTGTTTTAATCTCCCACCTCCCCCAAAACCTCTAGTAACAAAAAGTTCATACAACGCCAAGCCCACCCTCCAGGTGGTTCGAATTGACACCTGCTACTTTTTAAATTATATTGAGGCTAATGCCCAATCCAAGAAAAATTCCTTTTGCCACTGATCACTTTTATCATGTTTACAATAGGGGAATAGAAAGAAGGCCAACCTTTATAGGGAAAAGAGAGATTAGGAGGGCTTTGGAAACTTTAAAATATTATAGATTCACAAAGCCTCCGGTAAAACTATCCAAATTTTTATCATGCTCTGATGAGGAAAAAAACAAAATAATTCAGCAATTCAACCAAAACAACAAGCTGGTGGAAATCATAGCATTTTGTCTAATGCCCAATCATTTCCATTTTTTATTAAAGCAACTGAAAGACCAAGGAATTTCCAAATTTATTTCCAACTTTACTAACAGTTACACCAAGTACTTTAATACTAAAAACGAGAGGGAAGGTCCTTTGTTTCAGGGTACCTTTAAAGCTGTTCTCATAGAAACAGACGAACAACTAGTTCATTTATCCAGATATATTCATTTAAATCCTATTGTTGCTGGAATAGTGGAAGAACAAAAACTGGGGGAATATATTGCCTCTTCTTATCCCGAGTATTTAGGACAAAACACAAATGTTATTTGCCAAAGAGAAACAATTTTAAGCTTTTTTAGATCTAGGATAGAATACAAAAGATTTGTTCATGATCAAATATCTTATGCGAAGGAGTTAAAAAGGATCAAACATCTGGCACTAGAGTAACAGGTGCCAAGCTATTCCACCTTCCAGGTGGGATTCAGCGCAAATATCAATACTCTAGACATTATCATTAGTTCTAAGTTAGACTAAAAATTATGAAAAGGAAAACTGATCCAAGACATATCAATAGGATAAAGGTAATGCAGGAATTATTTTCCTGGGAATTCCAATCCATCCGGCTTATTAATCCTAAATCCAAAGAGATTGTAAAAAATCTAGATGTAATTGATAAACTAATTGCCAAATCTGCTCCGGATCGGCCGATAGAACAAATCAACAAGATAGATTTAGCCATCTTGCGTTTAGCAGTATTTGAGTTAATAATTAAAAAGGAGGCACCTCCTAAGGTAATTGTTGATGAGGCTATTGAATTGGGCAAAGAGTATGGTTCCGATTCCTCACCTGCATTTATAAATGGGGCTCTCGGTCAAGCTATTAAAACAACCAAAATAAAAATATAAATATGCCAACAGCCAAAGACATCACACAAGCAATCGGTGAACATTTAGGCTTATCTGCCGAAGATTTGGACCGACAAAGTCTGCTCCGAGAGGATTTGGGGCTTGGACCTATTGAACTAAATGACCTGCTAAATTACCTTTCGGAAAAATATGATCTTAGTTTCACTGCTCAAGATGTAGAAGAGCTGAAAACATTAGACGACCTGGTAGCACTTATTGAGGATAATTTGATAGGGTAGTTATGGCAAAAGATAATTTCGATGACCTCTTAAGATCTTTGGGACTTCAATTCAAAAACATAAACTTACTCACCCAAGCTTTTATCCACCGCTCATATCTGAATGAGGTAAAACTTAATATGCAATCCAACGAGAGGCTGGAGTTTTTAGGAGATGCCATACTATCTTTTGTAGTATCCAACCATCTCTTTAGAAACCGTACCGCAGATACCGAAGGGGACCTAACTAATTTAAGGGCCTATATAGTCAAAACCAAATCACTGGCTCAAGCAGCCGGGAAACTTCACCTCGGAGACTATTTGAGCTTATCCAGGGGAGAAGATGCTTCCGGAGGGAGAGAAAATCCACAGCTTTTGGCAAATACTTACGAGGCGCTGTTGGGAGCGGTTTTTTTAGACCGCGGTCTGGATTCGGTAACCAAAGTTATAGAAAATACTTTATTGCCCTTATTTGAGAAAGAGATTAAGAGCGGTCCTCCCAAAGACTCCAAAAGCCTACTGCAAGAAGTATTGCAGGAGCGTTTTAAGCAATCACCTCAATACAGAACTTTACAAACATTTGGCCCGGACCATGCTAAAGAATTTAAAGTCGGAGCTTTTTTAAAGGGCAGAAAGTTGGGTGAGGGAACTGGTACCAGCAAACAAGATGCCGAAGAACATGCAGCAAAAGATGCATTAAGGACTTTAACAGGCCCCAACCAAAAAGATTTACTTTAGGGATTGTTACTTAAGCTATAATCTGATAAAATCCTCAAGCCAAACAATATGTTAAAGATAAGATTAATGCGGATCGGTACTAAGAAAAAGCCATTCTATCGGGTGGTCGCGGTTGATGAGCGTAAAAAACGCACCGGCAGTTATATTGAGTCAGTGGGTACATATAATCCCCTTACCCAACCTAAGGAGATAAACTTAAAGCAGGATAGGATTGATTATTGGCTAAAACAAGGTGCTCAAGCTTCTGTTGGTTTTTTGAGGATTATTGGCAAAGCCCCTCAAAAACTACCGAGAAAACCTCGCAAACAACAACCAGAGTCGCCTGTCAAGACTGCAACGCAGGAGCAATCCGCCACACCAGAGGCTACTACCGAGCAAACGCAACCACCAGAGGAGACACCTGCAGAGGAAGGAAAGACAGAAGAAGTAAAGGCATAAGTACTATGAAAGACTTACTGGAATACATTATCACAAATCTGGTATCCAAGCCCGATGCTGTGGAAATTAAAGAGAACCAAGAAGAGGGAACTGTTGAATTTGAGTTGAAGGTAGATCCGGAAGATATGGGACTGGTGATCGGCAAAAAAGGGCAAACAATCAGGGCTATCCGTAAATTGCTAACAGTCAGGGCTATAGCCGAAAACGTCCGGGTAAACCTAAATCTGGTTGAAACGCAACAACTGGCATAAATGGAGATTACTGTTATTACTCTTTTCCCCGAGGTTTTTGAACCTATTTTAAACTCCAGTATTCTTAAGCGTGCCCAGAAAAAGAAACTGGTAAAATTCAAGCTAATTAACCTGCGGGACTTCGGCGTGGGAACTCACAAAACAGTCGATGATAAACCTTACGGAGGGGGAGTGGGTATGATCTTGAAAGCAGATGTGTTGGCTAAAGCTCTAAAGTCGGTAGCACGCCAGAAACCTTTTACAATTTTGATGTCGGCAGCCGGTACAACTTTTACTCAAAAAAAGGCTAAAGAACTCTCCGGTAAAAAGAATCTGGTTATAGTCTGTGGACACTACGAAGGGGTAGACCAAAGATTTGCCGATAAGTACGCAAGGGAAGAAATTTCAATCGGAGAATATGTTCTAACAGGCGGGGAGGTGCCTGCTATGGCGGTAATAGATGCTATAACGAGGTTAATTCCAAAAGTCTTGGAAAAAAGTGAGGCAGTTGAGATAGAGTCTTTTAGTAACAATTTATTGGAATTTCCTCAATATACCAGGCCGGAAGTTTTTGAAGGGAAAAAAGTACCCAAAGTTTTATTATCCGGTAATCACAGTATGATAGCCAAATGGAGAAGGGAACAAGCGCTTAAGAGGACCAGGAAACTGCGCCCTGAACTACTCGAAGAGAAGCTCCGCTTACTCAAAAGGGTTTGATTTACCTCTCGGGCTTAAGGTAGTAGTCGTAGGAGGGGTAGCCTCAACGATACTGCTAAGTTTTATCAGTAAATCTTCATCTTGCTTGGAAAGTTGGGGTAGGGGGGCATCAATAGACCCTATTTTTGTGGGAATCATAGAGTAATAAACCTTAACTTGAATAACCGCATTGATGATATTGGGGTCTTTTCCCGAAGTAATCAGTATCGTATTTACCCTCATAACCCGAGAAGTATTTTCAATTCCCGCCAATAAATTATTGAGTCCGGCTTTGGGGCCTATTACCTCTATAGCAATATTGTATGCAGAGCTTGCGCTAGCAGTTGCTTGTTCTTCGGAAGAAGTCAGATCCAAGGAAACTAGATTAAAGCTGTTTTGGCTGGAGATTTGTTGAACCAAACCGATAACCTCACCAAAATCTTTGTCACCCGGTAAGGCTGCAAGGGCAAGGTTTAGCTTCTTGGATAAATCCGCTTCATTTACATTCTGCAATTCTGAAGCCTTGGCTTCCAGAAATTTAGACCGGCTAAGCAAAGCTCCTTGAGCATTATTGTTGCCTATCAACTTTACAATCTGCGGATAAATTACAAAAACTATTAAAATCAGGCTGGATACCCCTATTACTAAAGGGATAATATACAATTTATATTTACCATATAATTGTTTCAGGTTTTCATTCATCATGGCTCAAGAGTCTTGGATTCCACTTTTAGATTGGCCCGGTAAAAACCATCCCTAGATCTGTTTAAACTATCTATAGAGACCTTATCTATAATATCCGAATCGGCCACCGCCGATTCCAATAAACCATTAATAAAGTTGTCCAAACTTGATGCATCCGCAGCTATCAGGGTGATTAAAACATTGCCAAAGCTGTTAATTTCTACAGTGGTAACACTGACCTGTGGTGGCAGGTTTTTGTTAACTAATTCGTAAACAGCCAGCTGTTTAGACTTTTCAGATGAAAATTCATTAATGACTTCCAATCTATTTTTTAAAATGAATAAAGTGGCCTCTTTGCTTTTTAGGTCCGAAACTCTGCCTTCTGCTTTATCTAATTTTGCCTCAACTTGCTTAATATTTTGGCTTTGTAAAATACGCAGAGCAAACGTGAAAGATGCTAAAAAGGCTAAAGCCAACAGGGTGATCGTGCCAAACTGCTGGACTTTGTATAATCTATCTACTTTGGCCTTCTGATTGGCATATTCAGCAGGCAAAAGATTTATAGACATGACCTGTCTTTGGCTACTCATTTCTTAAGGCTAAACCTACGGCCACAGAATAGGAAGGTGCATCTTGGGCTAACTTAACTGCCAATTGTTTATCTTTAGTAATAGAAAACCAGGGATCTGCTTCCTGAACTTCGAGTCCTAGGGAATTAGCAAAATAAATCACTATTCCGGGCATTTTAGCACCACCACCGCTTAACACTAACCTCTTGATCTGGTTACTGGGGTATTTTGTTTGAAAAGCTTGGATTACTCTCCTGCTTTCGTTCACTATCACATCTATAATGGGTTTCAACTCTTCAAATACCTTTCCCTCGAGTTGATCTTCCAATAAACCATAAGTTTTTTTGTATTCTTCTGCCTGCATCATTTCAAAGTTGAATTGCTGGGCCACTGCCCGAGTTAAAGCTTGCCCGCCGGTCGTAATTGATCGGGTCAACCATACCAATCCTTTGGAAACTACTGCCAAATCAGTAGCACTGGCACCTATTTGAACAATTAAGGTACTGGGGGAGATAACATTATTGCCAACTAAAGACCGGGTTGCAGCTATAACTTCCGTTTCCAAAGCTCTAGGTTGCAAACCGGCCATAGCTAAAACTTTTATATATTTACTGACTATATTTTTAGGGGTAGCAACCACAAATACCACTGTTCGGGCATTTTTATCTTTCGGGTCAGACCGGAATAAAGTTTGCCAGTTAAGATTTACTTCGTTTAAAGGTAAGGGGATAAACTCTTCTGCGGCATACCCAATTGCGGAAGAAAGCTCCTCATCGTTTAAATATGGGAGATCATCGATCACTCTGGTGAATACTTTAGACTCCGGTAAAGCTGTTACCACTTCCTTGCCTTCTATCCTGGTCGCTGCCAAAAGTTTTTTGATGGCAGTTGCGACTGTTTCTAAATCCAAGTCCGAATCAGAGATCATTCCTGGGTGGGGGGCAGCAATGGAGCCCAGAGAAACTAGACGAGCTTGGTCTTTATCCAAAGCCAACTCAACGACTTTGATAGAGGAAAATCCGATATCTAAACCAACATTAAATTTGGGCATACTTTTATTGTAATCACTGCCGCGCCCAATAATCAATGCCAATCAAAACTTGGGATTCTCCGAATTATTTATTTATATCCCCGACAGAAAAGATTGCGTAATCAAAATAGGGAGGAACTACTTTATCCAGCTTAAATACCTGTATCCGACGCCTGGTAGACCCGGACACACCGGTGGAAACAATTACTCGGGCTTGCGGAGGGAGTGAACAGGAAAACCCCTCGCAACCCCCCACGGGAGCAATAGCCAAAGGTTGACTGGTTATATTATAAAGAAGCCTCGCCCTAACCAGTATCGGAAGTTGGTTTAACCCCGTAATAGTCCTCTTACAATAAAAGGTCCGCTCGTTACCCATGCTGGTGTTGATAGGAGGCAGGTTGTTCGAACATCCACCGGAAACGTTAGTAAACCCGTTGCCGGCAGAACGAAGCGAATTTGGATCTAAATAAAATTTTTGAGTCTGATAAGATCCGCCTGCAGGCAAATAAACAATGGTCAACTCCAATGCCGGACGGTCATTGGGATCTATTATATCGGGAAGGCCCCAATATACATCCAGCGAAGATTGGCTGTAGTAGGCCGATACCGGATCAGTATTAGGATTGGCTAACCAAACATGAGCCACATCTTCTTTGGCCAGTGGAGGATACTCCAAAGGCTGCTTGGCCAGAGGCAGTAGTCCCGAATCCTTGACAGTAGCCGACGAATTATTCTCGGAAAAAACCACTTCTTGTGTATCTCCCTGAAGTGCCCGCTCGATACCTGCCTCTGCTGCCGAGAAGGCTCTGGAGGATTCTTCCACCCTGGAGGCCGTAGAAACGTCAGTAAGGCTCTTTTGGATAACTGCAAGCCCTATTGCCAGTGCTACCGTCATCACCAGAAGTAAAATTAAGACTGTTTGACCTTCTTGGTATTTAGGATTTGGTATTTGTAATTTCCTCCTCATGGTCCTCCCGGTGTATCAATCCTGGTATTGGAATGGACATCACCACCAATGGTCTGGATCCAGGGCAGAAGGCATTTCTGGTTTGGAACATCACAATTTCCAACCGCACATTGGGTACCCACTCCACAACTGCCTCCACAGCCATCTGAAAGAGGTTTACCACAAGGTTGAGTAGAAGGATCAGGACATTTAGGCTGGCAGACACAGTTGTAGTCCCGATCCAAACAATTCCCTTGACCATCTCTTTCTCTGCATGGTCCTTCAAAACAATAGCTGCCCGGACAACAACCTCTGCCATCTGCTGCAGGTCCACATCTATCAGGAGGACTGACACATGATCCGGCAGTGGAGGTACATTCAAAAGGTTCCCTGGAGGTATTACAGAAGAATCCACTGCAGCAACCTTTGGAAGGATTCCCGGGTTCACATGGCCAAAAGTTGGAACAGGAACCTCCACCACCCACTCTGCAGATACTTCCTCCTCCTACCCAACAATCCCCACCACAACAGCTTGAATCTGTCAAGCAGCTGCCTCCATCTGCTACACAAGAACCACCACCACCGCTACCTTGGCATCTGCCTGCTATACAGGTAGAACCACTTACACATCTTGATCCATCCTTCCCTCCACAATATGCATCTGAACCATAGCAGCAGGCTTGGTTAAGTCCACCACAGACTGTACAGGAAGGGTCTAAACCCGATCCTGAACCAGAACCCGGACACTGCTTTGTCCCCGAGCACATAATATTTCCGCAGCTATCAGCAAAGATACTACCTGTACAGGTATTGGCAGCAGTTGTTGAATCACAAGTACAACCTGAAGGTGGAGGAGGGGGAGGTGGCGGAGGCTCTGGAGGGTTTTGTACACAACCTCCACTTGTACAGCTATAGCCGGCTGGACACCAGGTTCCGGGCCCACAATTTAATCCACATTTGGAGAAAGTTTCCCCACAACTCTGAATACTGGAGTCGAGACATTGATAATTGGTACACTCTTCTATGGCTTGACAATATCCACAATTACCGTCGCCTTCAGGGTAACATCGGACTGTGTCTTGTGCTCCTTCGCATAAAACGAATGTGGTATTTGCAAGCTCACATTTATCATCACAGGTAGGGGTTGGTTCATTTCCATAACAGATGTTACAAGCTTGACTATAGTATGTATAATTTCCTGCTACACCTGATACACACGATTGGGTTCCCACCTCACATTCTTCTGCCACTTGTCCACTACTATCCAGACAGGGACCACAGGTGGAGATAGCTTGAGCATATATTTTTTGGGGTGCAATAAATAAGGCAAGAAGGAGAGTAAGGCTAATAAAAGTAATAAAAAAGGATACGTTAAGGAAGATCTGTTGTTTCATGCCTTAAGTTTAACGAGCCGGTAAAAAAACTTTTGTTACCAGGCCTACATCGGGACTATCTTTTAGATTTATGAAGTAACTAAGCTTAATAGTTTTACCCGGCTGTAAATCAGAAACAGAAGCCGGTGTTTCCTTTCCTTTGGAATCAATAGTAACAATCTCTGTCTTAGGAATATTCTCACTTTGGGTATTTATGATAAGTGTATTATCCAAAATAACACCGGCAGGATCGGAGAGTGTTAATTGGTAGCCGGTACTTTTCCCTGATTCGGTAGTGGTAGGGACCATGGATTGGATAGTCCCATCCAAAAGATATACTACCTGGGCATTAATTACCGTATTATTATTTGGGTTTATTAAAAGTTTGGGTGCAGAAGAGGTGTCTTTAGTTTGAAAAAAAGGTTTGGTTTTAATAATTCCGGATACTCCGATAGTAAAACCAATTATTAAAAAGATCAAAGAAGAAATTATCAGGAGGATTATGGCAGAGCGGTCCATGATCCCACTATATTATGGCAGGAGCAGCTTTGTAAAGTATGTAGGTGTTAGACAGCTATATTGATGGGTATAGTTTTTGTAAGATCTTTTCTGGCAGCAAAGAGACTATCATATAAAGCCTGCCCCATACGATCACTTTCCGGAATATCCCAATTTCCTTGGTAAGGGATTATATAACCTCGTAGAATATTTAAGAGTCTAGTAGAAACGTCTCTGTTAATATCTTGATCAGCCATGTTGATTCCAGATTTAGGAAGTATAGCAAAATGTATTTCTGCTACTCCGTCAGGACGCACCAACACCCATACAGTAGTTCTTTCTAAATATGGATTTTCCCCAACGTAAGTTGAAAAGGTTTCATTAGGCACGTGGTTTTCTATTTTATATCCCTTATATTTAGGGTCAAATACGTACTTAGGATCTTGAAAAAATCTTTCAGCAATTGAAGTATTATATGTGAATATTTCAACTCCTCCAGGTCTGGCTGCTTTGGCTAAAGGATCAAGGTAATCTGTTAAAAATTGAGGGTCATTTAATTTTAACCCCACCTTATTACCCATATTATGAAAGACTATCCCGTCTTTTTTTAGGTCTCCAAACTCTTTAGGAAAAGGGGCTTCTGTATTGACTGGGGTATCTAACCTCCCTTCTTCTTTAGGGATTATATATGCCAAAGCGGGATTTAAGGCAGTAGGAGAAAGAGCTTTTGTGTCTTTAACCCAGCTACCTCGTTTTAGAAGTTCCCCTGCTAAAAAGGGGGTAACACTGCCTGGTTCCGGTCCATTGGGTAATTGGTCATTCCAATACTGCAGGGCTCCTCTTTGAAATCTAACACCACCAAAAGGTCCGGCAGAGACATACAGCGAAGTTGGGTATCCACGGATTAGAGCTGCATCTTCAACAGTCATTTTCTCTCCTCCTATGGTTGTATATACTTTCCTAATGGCAGCTACTGCCCCTTTTATTGTGGGATTAGGGTAAAAGCCAGGGTCAATCCAGGTTAATCTCTCTTGTGGGGAAATATTTTCTCCTGGTTTGTGAGCAGGTACTCCCTCAAATCTTAATCTTTGAGCAAAATCAGGATGCTCTTTTTCAATATCATTTAAAATATCCATGGAATTTGCCAAAGCTACTCCATCCGGGCTACCTTCATTGGGATTTTCTTGCAATGCTCCTCCTTGGAAAAGCTGGTAAGTGAGACTGTCTTTTTTAAAGGGGAAAGAGATAGGGTGGCCCAAAGTCTCGACTCCTCCTAAACGTTGAAAAGCAGACCAAAACTTGGGACCATTTTCATAATCTTGGACTGCAAATCCGGTCTTAGCTGTCAAATTTCCAGTCTCCATAAAGAAACGTCCATATTCCACACCCTTATCTCTAAAGAGCTGGATTTCAGACTCGCTGATTTGTGAAATAGTGACTCCTGCAACTTCGGTTGGGGGTTCAGCTTGTGCAAATAGTGTTTCAGGGTTTAATGCAGCTACTACTCCCAAAGCCACAGCACCCTTGAGAAATTTTCTCCTGCTAGGCTCTGGTGAAGGTTTATTTTCAGGTGAATTGTTCATATCTGATTCTGCCATCTCCTTATCCTATAACTATTTAGGATTATATCACATCTAGGTAAGTTTTGGGTAATAATTTATTATAACATCCAATCAAACTATTTTGCAGAAAAGTGAGGGACTTTTAGATCTTCTGGCACTTCAATATCCATCTTTTCTTCAACATTAGATAATCTATCATCTAACCTTTCGATATTCTGTTGATTAACCTTATAACTATCTGCATAACCTAGGAGGATTGACTCTATCCGCATTAATGCAGCAGAATGACTTTCCAAAATAGCAGAGTGCTTTTCCAATATAGCAGAATGACTTTCCAAAATAGCAGAGTGCTTTTCCAATATAGCAGAATGACTTTCCAAAATAGCAGAGTGCTTTTCCAATATAGCAGAATGACTT
>CAZGFG010000006.1:0-10903 GCA_964524895.1 uncultured Gammaproteobacteria bacterium
TATAATGACGGGATAGATAGAAGACTGTCCAATAAAGGGTTTGTTAAGATCGAGGATAAATATTGCAAAATCTTAGGCAGGGTTAGTATGAATTTGTGCACTATTGACCTCTCACCAGTAAAAAATCCACAGATTGGATCAGAGGTAATAATTTATTCCGATAACCCAAAGGATAAAAATTCCATCTCGAAACTTGCATCTTCCATCTATACCATACCTTATGAACTGTTGATACACCTCACCTCAACCACCAAAAGGATAGCTGCCTAAAATATGAAAAGAGAAGATAAGGTTATCTGGATTGATGAAAATGGTAACAGTAGGGGGGTAGTCACTCGAACCGAAGCACACATTCAAGGACTACTACACCAAATTTCCGTAGTTTATTTGATCAATGAAAAGAGAGAGGTATTGGTTCAGCAGCGCGCCGATAACGGCAAGTATGACCACTCTTCCGCTGGTCATGTAGACCCCGGAGAGAGTACGCTTGATGCCGCTACAAGAGAACTATTCGAGGAGTTGGGCGTAGAAGATGTGGATTTATTAGAAATAGGGGAAACAGTTCTGGAACACACAGATTCTGGACCAAACCACAATGTTAAACATTTATATACAATCTATTACTGCCAAGCAGAGCCCGTAAAATTGGATCCTCATGAGGTTCAACTGGTTATCTGGAAAAAACCATCAAATATCCTTAAAGAAATGGCAAGAGATAAAGACCATATTAAATATACCCCAGGTTTTAAAATCACTTTCGGATACCTTTTAAAACATGTCTTTAAAGATTAAAAAGACAGAAAAATAAACTAATTTACCCTGGTAATCAGACTTGTAAAGTGGTAGAATTAATCCAGGGCTTAAGCCCATTTTTAAATGCTTTTGAGTTAAATTATGGCAGATGCAAATTTAGGTAAAATTCAACCAACTCCCATTATAGAAGAGATGCAAAAGTCCTATTTGGACTATGCCATGTCTGTTATTGTTTCCCGGGCACTACCGGATGTAAGGGATGGTCTAAAACCGGTTCAACGCCGGATTATCTATGCCATGCAGCAGCAAAATCTTCACCACACTTCAAGGCATCAGAAAAGTGCTGCAGTTGTCGGGGAAGTATTAAAAAATTACCACCCTCATGGTGATGTACCTGTCTATGATGCTATGGTAAGAATGGCTCAAAATTTCTCTATGCGTTACCCGTTAATTGATGGGCAGGGAAATTTTGGGTCAATCGATGGCGATTCTCCGGCAGCCATGCGTTACACTGAAGCTAGGCTTTCCGCTATTGCTGATGAGCTGCTTCGCGATATCGGTAAAGATACGGTTGAGTTCGTAGACAACTATTCAGGAAGCACACAAGAACCGGTACTTCTTCCTTCCGTTATACCCAACTTACTGCTGAATGGAGCTTCCGGTATTGCCGTTGGTATGGCTACTCAAATTCCTCCCCATAATTTGGGTGAGATTTGTGATGCCCTAATTTACATGATAGATTTAACTACCAAACCTGCGGAAAAAGAATCTCCTCTCAAACAAGATGAAAAATTCAGCACAGATGCTTCCGTTGAAGATTTGATGAAGTATGTTAAAGGCCCGGATTTCCCAACTGGTGCATCAATCTTTGACCAAACCGAAATCCAAGCTGCCTATGCAACAGGTAAAGGTAGAATCGTTATGCGGGCTAAGGCCGAAATAGATGAAACAACAGGCGGCAAAATGCAAATTATTGTCTCGGAACTACCTTTTCAGGTAAACAAGGCTACTTTAATCGCACGTATTGCAGACTTGGTAAAAGATAAAAAGCTAGAGGGAGTTGCCGATTTAAGGGATGAATCCGACCGGAAACAAATGGTACGTATCGTTTTTGACTTAAAGCGTGATGCCAAACCTCAAGCGTTGTTAAATAACTTATACAAGCACACAGCTATGCAGTCTGTTTTTAATGTTAACCTGGTTGCCCTCGTAGATGGAGTACCACACCTTTTAACCCTTAAACATGTTCTAGAGGAATTTATTAACCATCGACAGGTAGTAGTCAAACGTCGATCCGAATATGAATTGGCAGAGGCCAAGGCCCGGGAACATATTTTGGAAGGACTAAAGATTGCCGTTGATAATATCGATGCTGTTATCGAAACAATAAAAAAAAGCAAGGATTCCGACGATGCCCGCAAAAATTTGATGACAAAATTTAAGTTAAGCGAGGCACAGGCAATTGCCATCTTGGATATGCAACTTAGACGCTTGGCAGCTTTGGAGCGGCAAAAAATCGAGGATGAGTTAAAAATGGTTAGGGAAACCATCGCTTATTTGGAAGACCTGTTAGCACATCCGGAAAAAATCCTTAAGGTTATTAAAAGCGAGCTGGTTAAAATAAAGGAGCGTTATGCAGATGAGAGAAAAACCAGAGTCTATAAACAAAAAATAGGAGAATTTTCAGAAGAAGATTTGGTACCAAACGAAACAACCATAGTGACAATCACCCAAGGTGGCTATGTCAAAAGACAATCGCCTCATTCTTTCCGGACTCAACAAAGGGGAGGGAAGGGAGTTATTGGTATCGCTACCAAAGAAACAGATGCTGTCAGCCACATATTTTATACCCAAACACACGATAACCTCTTATTCTTTACGGACCGGGGAAGGGTTTTTCAAATCAAGGTCTGGGATATTCCGGAAACCCAACGGGCATCCAAAGGCCAAGCTGTAGTCAATTTGATTAATATAGAAGGCGGGGAAAAGGTTACAGCGGTTTTAACGACCAGGGGCAAAGGTGAAACCGACAAATTTATGTTTATGTGCACCAAATTGGGAACAGTCAAGAAAACTCCAATCTCCGAATATGCCAATATCCGAAAAAACGGCTTAGTAGCAATTAAACTTGATTCCGGTGATCACCTGGGTTGGGTATCTCCAACCGGTGGCAAGGATGATTTGATTATTGTATCCAAAGGTGGAAAGTCTATTCGCTTTTCCGAATCCCAAGTTAAACCTACCCACCGTGATACTTCTGGAGTTAGAGGCGTTAGACTAAATAACGATGGAGTGGTTTCGTTAAACAAGGTTAATGATCCTAATGGTGAATTACTGATAGTTATGGAGAATGGGCTTGGCAAGAAAACAAAGATGTCTGCTTGGAATAAACAAGGTAGAGGAGGACAAGGGGTGAAAGCTGCCGAAATCACGCCCCGGACAGGACAAATTGTCACAGCCCAAGTAATAGGTAAGGAGATGGATACCCTGGTTATGACATCTAACAAAGGCCAACTTATAAAAATGAACTTACAGGAAGTTCCGACCTTGCAAAGACAAACCCAAGGAGTTATTCTGATGAGAGTAAGAGAGGGTGAAAAAGTAGCAGCAGCCACCGTAGTTTCTTCCAAAGAAAAAACCGATAAGTAGCATTTATGAAGATTGAAACTTGGTTGAGTCGAATAGCAATTTTATATTTCATGATAGGATTTGTATTTGCTATTGCCTTTGCTGTTTATTACCACTGGCCGGCTCTTTCTTTTTTATCACCGGGTTTTTATAGCGTTATCTTAACCTGGCCCTACCAAGCTATCGGTTTTACTACTGATCTTCTTACTTATGGTCTAGCAGGCAAACCCATTTAACAGATTTCTTGCCCAATTTTCATACGCATTTTGACTTCCATCTGGTATAATCACTCATCGCTTTATGAATAAACTGATTTTGTTTGGACTATTTATCATCTCTTGGTATTATTTATTGTTTGTAAATTTTGTGGACAAAAATGAGGTAGTTCACAATTCTCCGGTTTTGCGGGCAAGGCTTGGCACAATCCTTTGGCATTCTGCCGATGATAACGGAGTTGCCGGCGGCACAAAGAAAGGCCAAGATCATGTGTATTGTTTTTACCCTCAAAATAGTACCCAATACCGGGGTAAAGCAGGGGAGTATATCCTAAAGAGAGCGAGTAGCCTTAAAGATTGTAACGGTTGGCTGGGAAAGGTTGTCTTGTACGAAGGAGTATGGGTATCTGAACGGGAAAAAATTTGGTGGAACGGACAACAAAGGATTGAAGAAGAGCTCGCTACTGTCAAAACCAATGTTAACCAAATATAATAGTTAATCTATGTCTTCTTCACCAAAGATAGGTGCCCATGTATCTGCTGCCTTTTCTTTAGAACTTTCTTTTGAACGAGCCAAAAAAATTGGGGCCGAGTGTACCCAAATCTTTATTTCGCCTCCCCAACAGTGGTTGCAGACAAAACATGGCCTGGAGGAAATTCAAAGATATCGTAAAGCCCAAATAGAGAGTGGGACCAGTCCCAATTTTATTCATGGAACCTATTTAATTAATTTGGCTACGCAGAATTACGAACATCTGAAAAAATCTATTAATTGGCTTATATATGCTATGAACATGGCTGCACAACTACAAATGGCTGGAGTAATTTTTCATTTAGGTTCACATAAAGGGATTGGTTTTGAAAAGTGCTTAAACCAAATAGTCAAAGCTATACATACAATTCTTGCCACGGTGACTACAAATTTGCCGATCGATCAAAATGCAGTCACTAAACCTTACCTTATTTTGGAAACTTCTGCTGGAGCCGGAGGAAACATCGGTGGAAGGTTTGAAGAGTTGGGTAAAATTCTAAAAGCGGTCTCGGATGAGAGATTAAAAGTTTGCCTGGATACCCAACATACCTTTACAGCCGGGTATGACCTGGCCAGCAAGCTTGGATTGGAGAAAACTCTGTTCGAATTCAATAAGGAGATAGGACTTAAAAACCTGGCGGTCATTCATCTTAATGATTCCAAAACAGAACTCGCCTCACAGAAAGATAGGCATGAAAATATCGGCGAAGGATTCATTGGAACCAAAGGATTTGCCCGCATAATAAATCATCCCAAACTAAAATCTATACCTTTTATATTAGAGGTACCGGGTTTCTCCGGTAATGGTCCGGATCGGGAAAATATTCAGATGCTCAAAAACCTGGTTATATCTTAAACAGTATCCGTAGTGGCTCCAGAGTCATAATCAAAACCTGCATTACCAACACAAAAAGAACCGAGAAGACTAAAAACTTATTGGAGAGCAGGGTATGATGCCTTCTGATAATAAAGGGCAAAGTCATTTGTAAAAATACTACCATACTAAAGGTCAAGGCCCGGGCAAACTCCAGCCCATATAAACGTAAAGAATAATAAAAGACACCTAAAGTTATCCCGGCTATAATTATTCCTGCCAGTAGGATATATTGAAGCATATCCTTTCCCAAAAGAATCGAACCTTTGCGTGGGGGAAGACGCATAATGTTAGGGGAAGGCTTATCCGTTCCCAAAGCCAAAGCCGGCAAACCGTCTGTTGCAAAATTAATCCACAAGATCTGGGCCGGTAAAAGAGGGGTGGGCAGACCAATCAATACTGCCAAAATAATCAGTAAAACTTCGGATAAATTTCCTGTCAGCAAGAACTTAACAACCTTAAGGATATTACTATAAACTCGTCGTCCCTGTTCAACCGCAGAAATTAGCGTAGCAAAGTTGTCATCCAGTAAAACTATATCTGCAGCTTCCTTGGCCACATCCGTCCCACTTATTCCCATCGATATTCCCACATGTGCCTGCTTTAGAGCCAGCGAATCATTAACTCCGTCTCCGGTTACCGCTACTATCTCTCCCTTACTTTGATAAGCTTTCACTATTCTCAATTTTTGTTCCGGCTCTATCCGGGCAAAAATCCTTATCAGGCCAATTTTTTCCAATAAACTTTCTTCATTTAGTTCATCTAACTGCTTTCCGGTTAAAACCTCATCCCCTGGCTCCATCAAACCAACCTCCTCGGCAATTGCTTTGGCCGTTAATTCATTGTCACCGGTGATCATAACCACTTTAATTCCGGCATCCTTGGCTTTCTGTATAGCTTCTTTTGCCTCGGGGCGGGGCGAATCCGCAATACCAATTAGCCCCAAATATTCCAAACCCTCTTTTTTATCTCCTATGGCTTTGGCAAAAGCAAGAACCCGCAAGCCTTTAGTTGCCATCTGTTCATACTCTTTGGTAATTCTGCCTATCTCACCATCAGGAAGAGTTGTCTGAATAAGGATAGTTTCCGGTGCACCCTTAACGTAAGTTATTTGGCGGTTATCCTCTTCCCAAACAATCCTCATCATCCTGGTTTTTAAATTAAAAGGCTGCTCTTTTAGTAATTTTCCGCTTTGGCGAAGCTCTTCGATATTTAACCCATGATCATCCTTAGCCCAAATAAGCAATGCTCCTTCTGTAGTATCTCCCAAAATATCATATCCTCCGTGGTCTTCCTTTAAAACTAAACTGGCACTGTTGCACAAAACTGCACACCTTCTTAGTTCCGGTAAATCATCTTCAAAAACCTTAACCTCTTTTACCTTCATCTTGTTTTCCGTTAAAGTGCCGGTTTTATCAGTACATATAACAGTCGCTGCACCCAAGCTTTCTACAGCCACCATTTTTCTGACCAAAGCCTTCTTCTGATACATCTTCCTAACCCCTAAAGCCAATACTATAATCACCACAGTAGGCAATCCTTCCGGTACCACTGCCACCATCAAAGCAATGCTGGTAAAAAGCATTTCAAATAGGTCAAACCCCTGAGCTACTCTAATCAGAAACATAGCTGCAGCCACACCCAGAGCCAACAATCCGACTGTTTTACTAAGTCCTGACAATGCCGTCTCCAGTGGTGTAGTCTCATCTTCAACCGCCGCCAGGTTTAGTGCAATCTTGCCAAACTTGGTATTAGCTCCTGTTGAGGTAACAACAAACTTGCCCCTGCCGGAAACCACCACTGTTCCCAAAAAGATTAAGTTGTCCTCCTGATCCGTGGTTTTGACTACCGACATGGATTCTCCGGTGAGGGAAGCCTCATTAATTGATAATGAAATTGATTCCGCAACAATTCCATCAGCCGGAATTTTGTCTCCCGGTTCTAAAACTATTAGATCGCCGGGGACAATTTCTGAAGAGGAAATTAACTGTTCCTGACCGTCTCGGATTACCCGGGACTTGGAGACTTCCAGTTTACTCAAAGCCTCCAGTTCTTTGGAGGCCTTATATTCCTGCCAGAACCCTAAAGATGCATTAAGCACCAAGATAGCACTAATCAAGAACGCATCCAATTTATCACCGATTAAAAAAGAAAGGAGGGTAGCTGCCAGTAATAAATAAAACAAAGCATTATTAACCTGTTTCACAAGTAGATTTAAAGTTGATACTTTATTTTTTTGAGGCAGCTTATTTAACCCATGTTGGGCAAGTAGGACTTTGGCTTGATCACTGGTTAATCCTTTATTCATAGAACTCGCACACTGTTTGATTGCTTCATCTTACTTATTACCGGAATGGAAGGATTTATGGACATCTTTTAAATGCTGGTTGGTAACATGGGTATAAATTTGAGTAGTGGCAATATTGGAGTGTCCTAACATCTCCTGCACCGAGCGGATATCGGCTCCGTTAATCAAAAGATCAGTTGCAAAAGAATGACGCAAAGTGTGGGGGGTAGCTTTGACCGATAAGCCCAACTTCTTAACATACTTTTCCACAATACGTTCAATCGAACGGGAAGTAAGCCTCATAGATTCACCGCCATTTTGAGGGTCAACTTTGCCTTGGAACCGAATAAACAAAGGCTTGAAAGTATCATGCCGCAATACTAGATACTTTTCCAGCCAATCAACAGCGCTGTCTGATAAAAAAACTACCCGCTCTTTACCACCTTTCCCTACTACGCCAAACTCCCTCCTGTTTGAATTGATCTGGTCACAATTAAGAGAAGCAAGTTCCGACACCCGCAGTCCTGTAGAAAAAAGTGTCTCTAAAATGGCCCTGTCCCGAATACCGTCTTTTTTGGTGACATCCGGCGCTTCCAACAACTGTTTGAGTTGTATATCATCCAAGACCTTCAAAGGCCTGGGGTCCGAATCACCAAGTTCTACTTTCTCCGGAGAAAGGGTAGTAATATCACAGCGGGCCAAATAGCGCAAAAACGCACGCAGCGCAATCATAAAATAGTTCTGGGTAACCCGCTTGAGTGGTTTGCCGGTCTTGGGATCATTCCAGCGAGATAGGTACAGCCGGTATTTGCGTACTAAATTCAAATCTATCTGTTTGGGGTCTATATCACCGGCAAATTCTAAAAACCTTTTTAGGTAGTGGTCATAGTTCTTAATTGTTAATTGGGAAGTATTCCTTTCCAATTCCAAATATTCCAGAAAATCCGTAATCAGGGTAGATATTGTCATTAATCTTATGATAAACAAAAAGAGGAGGGAAGATCAAGATTGTCCGACAAAGCAGCTTACAGCAGTGCCAGTCCCAATATCCCCAAGACAGTTAAAACAGTGCCCAAAATTGCAATGGTATAGGTGAAAGTTTCAGATCCGGCAGGGGGTAAAATTGTAACCGGTTCTTTAACTGCACCTGACGGAGTAGAAACAGCTCCTTGGGGGACTGTTACTATGGTAGGCCCGCCGGTACCGGTAACAGTTTGACTTCCACAGGTTCCGGTGCCAATAGTGTAATTCCCATTTACTACCGAGCTTAAGACATCTACCACCGTACCTCTCTCGACTACATTAGAATCCGTAGTTTTGGTCTTATCATTGGGATCGAAATCAAATTTAATTTGCGTCGCTCCTGTGGGGGCATTTTGTTTAACAAGAAAGTTTACGGTAGCCAATGTCCCTTTACCGGAAAACGCCTGGGAAACAGAGGCCAAACCGGAAACAGTTATCTTACCGGCGCTATCATCAATATTATTTCCGGGATAATCCGGATATATAGTTCCGGAGGTAATTGAGCCGGCAGTCAATCTGCTGGTGTCATAAAACAAAATAGCATCCGTTCCATCTGTTTGTGCACCTTGCGTATCCAATACCATATCCAAGGAGAAAGGACAATTAGTATTAAACGTCCCCGTAGAAGGGGAGAGAGAAAGAGTTGCAGCCCAGACAGGCAGGGGAGCCAGTAGAAACAATCCGACTGCTGCTAGTAAAGAAACAATTTTTTGTCTAATCATTGTACGTTTATTGTCGTGTTAGTAACGCTTTGCAAAATATCGGCATTGGAGCCGGACTCCACTACATTCGACTCATTTGTCAAACCCGGTATCATATCTACAACCAACTCGCTTTTCCCTATTGTTTGGGCTCTGAAATTTATTGTAGCAAAGTCTGCAACACCATTAAAAGAGTCTGTACCTGTTGCCGACTCCACTCCGGAAATCCTAATCACTCCGGCCTCGTTATCTACATTTATTAGCGGGTACTCATCATAGATTGTACCTTTTACGATCGACCCGTCTGATGCTGCTTCCAGTATTTTTGGGTCATACCGCAAAACCAGATCTGTGCCGGTTGTTGGGCGACCTCCGGTAATTACCCTGACTCTAACAGAAACTATATCTCCTACTTTAATATTTTGTTTATCCGCTATCAAAACTATTTTGGCTGCCGATAGAGGTTGGAGCACCTGTTTACTGGTTTTAGGAACAGGTGAAAGGAAGATTCTTATACCCCAAATTAGCTCCCCAAATATTACTACTCCCAATATTATGAAAATGGTTTTGGGTGTCAAATAACGCAACAAACCTCGCCTCTCTGAAGGAGAGTTCTGATTTTGTGGTGCTTGATAAGTAGCAGGTGGTTGGTTATCCATAATTATTGTGGCTCCTTTGCGCTGGAGGCATTAAAATCTTTTAGCATGCAACCCCACTCAAAACTATTACATTGGCCATCCCGGTTAAAATCACAATTTTTAGTCGAGCTACTAGTGACAGGACCCCATTGCCTCTTTAAGGAACTTGCATCTATGGAATTAATGCTATCATCAGCGTTTAGGTCACCTCTGGGCAACACAAAATCTTTAATTAAGTTAGTACCGGAAGTAGATATAAACCTATCAGTACAACTTCGTAAGCTCAATGGGGCTTTTAGGCAAATCATATATTGAGCCCCTTCCTGCAAGACAGTTTTAACATTTTGTATTACCCCGTCTTTTCCTATTGTAACCTTTTCTGCGGTTTTGGAGGTTACCACAAATTGCGGTCCGCTTACTCCCACTCCTTGAGTTTGGAAAATCGACATATCAACATTATCCTGGTCAAAATTGTTTTGAGTGCGGCAGAACAGCTTTGCTCCCAAAGCAATTTGGGTTGTATCTACCTTACACTCTGATGTCACTTGAGCCCCATCTGAACGTTTTAATGTAATCGAATAGTTTCTGCCCTTAGTTACATCCGGGGGGGTCTTCATCCGGGCTACTACTCTTTTATCTTCCCAGCTTTCAGTCTCCAAAGTGCTGTTGTCGGCAGTAAGGGTGGAGGAGCTATTGCGGCTACCAAAGTTACTACCATCTACCTTAAATACCAAACTGCCGTCCTTTAAATCCAAATTACAAGCCGGACCTGTTATTTCAGGATTCGGGCTAAACTGAATTTTAGCGGAAAATTCGGTAGGAGCAGTGACACCGCCTCTGTTATCTTTAAATTGCACAAAGATGAATTTATCTCCTAGGCTTGTATCCGAGAAAGAGAAGGGGATAACGGTCCCTCCTGCGGGATAACTTACAAAAGAAGCACTGCTTAGAGCTGTCGGATTTTCCGCCTTTCTGTATTGGGTAATAGTCAAGGCTGCAGGAGTCTCCGGACCTCCAGGACTGCCCTGTACCACTAACCCACCTTTACCACCGGCTACACATTTATCAAAATCAGCTTTCAGATTATCTGGAATATTATTTCTGTTATTGCTGCAGTTGGCAGCAGATGGACTGGAACAACAATTGGAGGGGAGATTATCTCCTTGGGTACCACTAGACAGACAGACCTTTTGCCTTGAACCACCTCCGCCACCACCTGGAGCACACACATTCCTTGGGTTACAGCTTGGTC
>CAZGFG010000006.1:11003-19098 GCA_964524895.1 uncultured Gammaproteobacteria bacterium
CACAGCAATTACCGGAACTGCATTGGCTATCAGTAGTACAGGCTTCACCATTAGCACGACCAGAGGAACCACCTCCGCCACCACCTGGAGCACACACATTCCTTGGGTTACAGCTTGGTCCAGCACAGCAATTACCGGAACTGCATTGGCTATCAGTAGTACAGGCTTCACCATTAGCTTTGTTGCCCCCTGATCCTCCTGACGAAGAACCCCCAGATGAACTCCCACCAGACGAACCGCCTCCAGAGCATACCCCCCTTGGGTTGCAAGTCGGCCCCGCACAACAGTTACCGGAATCACATTCGCTATCTTTAGTACATGCTTCACCAGCACCTTTTGCATAAACAGTTCCTACCAGAGAAGGAACCTTGGTCATCATAGAACTACCGGAATATGATGCTTTATAACCACAGTTATTGGATTTGCACTGCTCATTATTGTCACAAGCTTGGTCTAGGTCTCTTTTGCCAGTATCCCCAGTGGACCCTCCTGGCACCACTAACCCACCTTTACCACCGGCTACACATTTATCAAAATCAGCTTTCAGATTATCTGGAATATTATTTCTGTTATTGCTGCAGTTGGCAGCAGATGGACTGGAACAACAATTGGAGGGTAAGTCAGAAGTGCCCGCCGGAGCTTTGCAGGCTTTTCCTCCCTGACAAGAGGGATTAGTATCTGTACAAGTCCAACCTTCGGTAGACTTATTGTCACTAAATTGTTTATTGTTTGCATTACAGTCAGCATTTGTATTACAACATCCACCTTGTCCTACTGGGATACCGGTCGGACCTCCAGCAGCTGATTGTTTAGTACAACCATCAGCGTATGTGTCAGAACCAACTTGCTGCTTACAAGTTGAAGTATGTTTGTAGGTATCGGTACACCCCTTGTCTGCTGAAGCCTGGTCTATAAAGCCGCCATCGACCCAGCAGGCAGATCCGGTTGGAGACTCCATTGGCTCACATTTGGTACAGGTAACCTGTCCTGCCAAAGAGTCATCATAACCACAGACACCACCTCCTAAATCTTTCCCTGGGCTACACCACCATTGTCCCGGTATTGTCTCACCAACTTTAGGCAGATAAATGAAGCACTGCTCTGGATAACCTGCTTCACAAGAATTGTCTTGAGCATAGGCTTTGCTAATTAACTCTGTTTGAGGAAGTTGGGCAGTCTGGGATTGGGTCTTAATATCGGAGCCGCTTGGAGCAACAATCTTGACATATAGATCTTTACAAACCGCCACCCTCTTGTTATCTCTGACAACAACACAATCGTTTCCTGCCCCCTCTGCTCTGGTTAAAAACTTGATCTCTCCGGCAGCAGCTCTGGACGATAAGATCTGCTGCTGCCTAACCAAACCAACTGTTAGAGGAACAGCCAAAACCAATATCGCCAAAAACAGAAAGTTGATGATATTTTTTTTATTTATAAAATTTTCTGCCTGGTTAAACATATTTTAATTTAAGGACAGGGTAGGGCAGTTGTTGTTCCATCAACCCTTTTGGGTCAAAAAGATCCATATATCCAGATTGACACTTTTCATAATACTTTGTCAATAAGAATAAGGCTGGGCCAAGCTCAACCTATATATTGTCCGACATCAAAGCTTCTATAAAAATCATCCCCGAAAACTTTTACTATTGACTAAAACTAAATATAAAAAAACTTAGTAAGTGAATAAATTTCAGAGAAAGAAAAAGAAGTTATAAATCATAAAGAAAGCCAACATTTTTAATAAGCGGTGCATCTTAAACAGGTACGGTAACCACTTAACAAGGACTTTACGCCTATCTAGGCACGAGGCGCTAGAAGGCCCTGAAAACGGCTGATTGGGGGAGTAGACCACTACTTAGCCATCGATAGTTTATATTGTCAGAAAGGCCTAAACCCAAATTAGGATTTTATGAAAAGGCAGCATGAAAACAAAAATTTTTGGGAGGAAATATATGCGAAAACACGCATGAAATTTAGTGGTATAAAATCTAATCTTTTTGGCACTTATATTTTATTTACCGGCAGAAACACTGCTCCCTGGATAACCCCTTCCTTGTCGTCGTATAAGATGCATTGTCCGACATGATAATATAGGGAGGTCAAACAAGGAAGAGAAAAAGCAACAGTTCATTACACAATCAAGTAAAGCTTGTAGGTAACCTTCCCTATAAATAACATTCATTAAGCCTTACCGAAGGCAAGAGTACTTCTCTTCTCCCAGTAGAGTTCGGGTTATTTTAGCAACTATATCAATCTGCTGCTACTTTTAAGGGGATAAAAACATAAGATATCCACAAAAGGAGGCTAAGAATGTAAGAAAGAGGCAAGAGCAGATTCCCTGTGCAGCATGATTAATAGCCCTATAGTTTTTTACCTCTGTGCGTAGCAACTATATCAAAGCGTATCACTATCTCTTTTCACGGAATAATCCTATAGTTTTCACGCCCCTACTCTACTTCCCTGTTTGGGCTTCTACATCAAGCTATCTCCCAAATTATGTGCGTAAATACCTCTACTCCTCCACTACAAATTAGGCTCAACCTGTCCAAGAAGTTGTTAAAAAGGAGACCAAAAACACCACTACCCCTATTACTATATATTCAACCAATATGCGCCTGTTACTCTTCCCTCTTAAAAGCAGGGTCGTAATTCCAAGCAAAACATACATTGCGGATGAAAGAGTGAGAGACCAAATTACCGTTCCCAAGGGCCAAAAAGAGAACACTAAGGCCAATTCCCCCAGGCACAAACTTAATATTAAGCTTTGTACTATAACTCCAATTGAGACATCATCCTCCATATTAATTGACCACAATATTTGCAAAACCAGAGGAAAACTTAGAATAAATACCAATAACCCGTTCCAATAAAAAGCAAGCTCCATGGCATGAATAACGTTATATATAAAAAAGGCAGAAAAAAGAGTAAAAAGAAAGGCTGCAGTAGAAGCAGCCCGATACAGCGGAATAGTTCTGATGGCCGCCACACTAAAAACGTTTTGAGCAAGCAGCAGTAGGTAAAACAGCAGCCCAAAGAGGAAAGCGACCGGCAATCTAGTTAACCAGCGGACCGGTAATAAGAAATAAAAGGTGGAAACAGCCAAAGTAAAAAATATTGGCAGGATTAGCACTACCAGAGTTTTGGTTTTATGCAGGGCCAAGAAACTGCCGGATTTTTTTTGCGGGTCAATCAATCCTTCCCAGAGTGCCCATAGGCCTAAAACGGCAGAAACGCCGGCCAAAAAGACAATTGACCGAAAGCGCAGGCTAAAAGGCACTAGTTGGGTAGAAATAAGGCCTAAAGCCACAATAATTGAGGCTATAACAATCTTCTGCCTCTTAGTTAGTCCAAAGTTCATTCCTCTCCTACTTTGCTGCTAATTTAAGCACATGGCAAATAGCAATAGCAAGGGCATCTGTTGCATCATCCAGATGTCCTCCTTTTGGGGTTACCAATTTTCTTCTTTTGTGGCCATTGCTGCCCAACCATTTTCTAACCGCTTCATGAACCTGTTTCTTGTCTGCACGCCCTGATCCGGCCACCATCAATTTCACTTGAGGACCGGTGTATTCATGAATAGGTACACCCGCTTCTCCGGCAGATAACATTACTACTCCCCTAGCCTGACCGACCGCTATAGCAGTCCTGGTGTTCGCTCCAAAAAAAAGCAGCTCAATTACAATCAATTCCGGACGATATTTTTCGATAACCTTTTTTAAGCCTTCGTGCAGCTGCACTAACCTTTTTGTCATAATGTCATCTTTGGAGGTACTGATATTTCCGTAATCAATCAACCTTAAATCGTAGTTGAATTCCCTGCCCAAAATATCATTGGGTACATTTATTACTCCATATCCGGTAGTAGCTGTTCCTGGGTCAATGCCTAAAATAACCATGCTAGATTTACAAAGTATAACAGAAGGTACAACCAAAAGCCCAGCTATGGGATCAGTTTCCTACTTAAGGAATCACCGCTATTGATGCATTTGATGGCTTCGGCAATAAAGGGGGCTACTGGAACAACTCTAATTTTGGGATGTTTTAACACCTCTTCTCTTAGCAAAACCGTATCCGTAACAAAAACCTCCCTAAGGGCACATTGGGTTATTCTATCTAAAGCCGGCCCTGAAAAAAGGCCGTGAGTAGCCGCTGCACGAACTGATTTGGCACCCCTTTGTTTAATCAAATCTGCTGCGGCACAAATTGTCCCGGCCGTATCGATCATATCATCCACCAAAAGGACATTTTTGCCCTTCACTTCCCCTACCATATCTATAGCTACGGAAATATTTTTACGGTGCACATCCCTTTCTTTGAAAACTATCGCTACCCCCTCTGCATCCAATTTGTGGGCATAAAAAGTAGCTTTGGGTACTCCCCCTTTGTCAGGAGAAGCTACTATTAAATCTTTTTTAAAAATCCTTTTAAGAACAGGGATCAAGACATAGCTTCCATACAGATTATCCCAAGGTATTTTGGTAAAACCCTGCTCCTGCTCCGAATGAATGTCTAAAGTGACAATCCTACTGGCTCCGGCATATTCAATCATTCCCGCTATCAGTGAGGCACTAATGGGCACCCGTGGCTTGTCTTTTCTATCCTGGCGGGAATAACCAAAATACGGGACAACAGCGATAATTTCACGAGCAGAAGCCCGCCTGGCTGCATCGATGATAAAAAGAAGTTCCATTATATGGCTGTCAACAGCAGGGGTAGTGGGCTGAATGATATAGACCTCTCTTCTGCGAAGGTTTTCCGGAATAATCACGCTTTCTTCTCCGTCGGCAAACCGGCTGACTGTTTCAAAGACCGGTTTTTTTAGGTAACTGGCTATTGCTTTGGCCAGCTTTAAATTGGCAGATCCTGTTAAAAGTACATATTCATTTATATTCATAAGGCTGTTGAACTTTTCTCATAAGACGTCTTAGTTCCACCCTAAGGCTAGCAGTTGCATCTTTCATATCTGTTGATGAGCACATCAGAGCTCCGCCAGCAATCAGCATGATTCCTCCCCAGAACGGTTCTCTGGATAGTTGGCTCAAACCACTACCAAATCCAACTGCTCCGATAAGAACCATCCCATACCCAAGAGCTGTGTTAACTCTAATCCTTAAACCCATTCTCTCTTTATTAATTTCAGCGCTCAATTGTGCTAAAGATGGCATACTTCTATCAAGTTCTCTCTGCTTACCTGATATAACCTCACCTCTGATTCTTTCTGCAGTAGCCATGATTATTTGTTTTAAACTTTCTTTAAATTATTAATAATCCTTTGATTAATCGGGTAATCAAAGGATTTAAACTTCTTATTTGTTAGCATCTCATATACTGCAACATAACGGCGTGCTAATGCAACTACCAAATCACGACTCATCTTCGGAGGTTTACCATCTCCAGTATACCCTTTCTGGGCATACCAAAGCCTTAAAAATTCTTTATCAAAATTTTCCGGTTCCAAACCTTTATTAAACCTCTCCTTATAAGTATCCGCCTTCCAAAACCTGGAAGAATCAGGGGTATGTATCTCATCCATTAAGGTAAGTTTGCCTTTTTCATCCAGCCCAAATTCATATTTGGTATCCACCAAAATCAAACCCCGGCTTTTACAAAGTTTGCTGCCATATTCAAACAATTTTAGCGAAGCTTCTTCCATCTGTCTGTATATCTTTGGTGAAACCAGTTTATGTTTTAAAATCTCATCCCTAGTAAGTCTCTCATCATGCCCCCCTACCCCACCTCCGTGAGTAGTGGGTGTAATAATCGGTTGCGGTAACTTCTGATTTTTCTTTAAACCGTCAGGAAATTTTAGTCCATAAATTGTCCTCTCCCCTTTTTGATAGGAATACCAAATAGAAGTTTTAGTTACTCCGGACATATAACCTCGAACAATCATCTCAATGGGGATACCTTGGCAATTTTTAACCACCGAAACATTAGGATCAGGGACAGAAATCAAATGATTGGGGCTAATATGCCGGGTTTTTTCAAACCAAAAAGCAGCCAGCTGGTTCAGGACGGCACCTTTGTAAGGAATGTGGCCTAAGATAACATCAAATGCTGATTGTCTATCAGTTGTGATGATAATTCTTTTTTTGGGTAAAACATAAAAATCTCTCACCTTCCCCTGCTGCTTATCTCCTAGTCCAGCCACATTTATGGTTTTTAGAACTTTCGCAGTAGCATTTAAAATAGTCTTGGACTGTATCATATCTACTTTACTGTTTGCTTGAGATATTCCCTAAAACCCAGTTTCTCCAACTTTTCCCCCTTTTGAGCTACCCCATCTTTCAAGCTTTCTTTATAAAGATCCAACTTTCTATGTAATCTTTTATCACTTAAAGCTAAAATCTGTACAGCTAACAAACCGGCATTTCGGGCACCATTTATGGCAACAGTTGCCACAGGTACCCCGGGAGGCATTTGAACCATAGAGAGAAGTGAATCCAACCCTTCCAAACTTTTAGCTTTAATGGGTACACCAATCACCGGCAAACTGGTAAATGCAGCTACTGCTCCGGCAATATGAGCAGCACCTCCAGCCCCAGCAATAATAATTTTGATCCCTTTTTTGGAGGACTCTTTTGTAAGATCGATTAACCTGTTTGGAGCTCGGTGGGCAGAAGCTACGGTCATTTTATATCCTACCCCATACTCTTCTAAAACTTGCGCTGCTTCTGACATCACCGGCAGATCAGAATCCGACCCCATTAAAATTAATATCAAAGGTTTTTTTGCATTCATTTCCCAGTGTTTCCAAATAATTTAGTACATTTATTCTTTCTTTAGCAATATCTCACTTTCAGCTATTAATTAGTTTTCTTACTTTTTTCATCAAGGTTCTAGCTTTTTGAGGTGCATTACCTACATGGGAATTGAAATCCCACAAGTCTTCTATTTCTTTCTCTGATAAATATTCTCTAATCTGGGAATCTTGTAGTAACCACTCTTTCATAGGGTTTTCTTTTCCATTTTGGGTTTTCTGCCATGCTTCTATAGAAATCCTTCTACAAACCTCATGCATCTTTTGCCTATCTGCTCCTTTTTTAACTGACTCCACAATAACGGCTTCCATGACGGAAAAAGGCCAATAAGTTTCCAAATTTTTTTGTATCCTGTTTTTGTTAACTATTAACCCTCCTACAATGGCTGTAGCGGAATTTAATATCTCCTCTGTTGCCAAAAACATTTCCGGCAAAACCGCTCTTCGGTTAGCAGAATCATCTAGCGTCCTTTCTAAGATCATCCCGGAAGCGTTATCCCAAGTTACCCTAGAAAGGTTGATTACAAACCTGGCAAGCGAGCAGATCTGTTCTGCCTTTATAGGATTTTTCTTAAAAGGCATGGCGGATGATCCTACTTGATCCTTACCAAAAGGTTCCTGCCACTCCCCAAACCCAGGTGATTGCATCACTCTTAGGTCAAAAGCAAATTTATAAAGAGATTGCGCAATGGAAGATAAAACAGAGCTTATTAAAAATTCCATTTTCCTTGGATATGTCTGGTTGGTAATATCAAAAGTCTTAAGTCCCAATTCCCCCATTATTTCTTTCTCCAACTCTTCTGCCGCTCTTACGTCTAAAAGTTTTATGTAAGCGGCAGAAGTCCCTACTGCTCCTTTCATCCCTTTTCCTTTTAGTTGACCTTTAATAAATTGCAACAAAGTCAGATCTGTTAGCAAGTCTTGAGCATAAAAAGAAAACCGATAACCCAAGGTGGTGGGCTCTGCAGGCTGAAGGTGCGTATAACCCATACAAGCAAGATCAGCATAATCATTGATTTTTTGAGAAAACTTTTTGAGTAACTCTTTTAATCTTTCCTCTATTAGATTAACAGCTTCACAAATTCTGATAGCATCGGCATTGTCGGTAACATCCATGCTGGTTGCACCTAAATGAATCTTGCCTCCGCCAACTTTGGCTTTCTCTGCAAATTCGCGGATAGCCGCCACCACATCATGCCTGGTTTCTGCCTCTATTTTTAAAATTCTTTTGATATCAATATCATCTTGATGTTTTTTTAGATCATCTAATTCTTGTTTGGAAACTAAACCATGTTTATATTGGGCTTTGGCAAGTTCCACCCAAATTCTTCTCCA
>CAZGFG010000006.1:19198-62764 GCA_964524895.1 uncultured Gammaproteobacteria bacterium
ACAGAAATATTCTCTCCAAATAAATATCCACTATAAGGGGTAGCAAAAATTCCCGGGCTTCCCGGCATCCTGGGTGAAACATCAAAAACTACAATATCTTTTTTTGGTGGCCCGGAAGTTATGACAGCTTGCAAGGCAAAGGGCCCAATTACCCCCGGAGGTGATAATTTTCGAGACGCTTTAACAAATCCCTCCCCTATCTCAAAGGCTTTTTCAAGCATTGATTCTAAAACTGTTACCGCAATGTGCCCAGCCTCCTCATATTGGATACTCACCTTCTCCATAATAGATGGCTGATAGGGAGCAGGGATTTTATTTAGCCCTTCTATATTTGTTTGTCTTCTGGTATCTGTCCCTAAAAGTTCTAGTCTCTTGTTTATTGGGGAATAGAAATAATTAAAGTTGACTTGTACACCCAAAATATATTCTTCTATAACGGAATTTTTTAACTGCTCTTTTGTAAATATTCCTTGTGATAATTTTTCACCAACTTGTTTTTTGTAGTCTACATAATCTTCAACCAGAAAAAATGCCCTTTCAAATCCTCTCTCCTTCTCCAAAATTTTTACAATACAGAGCCTGTCAATTTTCTTAGGATCTTTAAATTGTTTCGGAGTCCTGATTTTTGCTTTTTCTAATAGATCATATTGATTCGGTTTTACTCCCCTCTCCTCTATTTTTAATAAATATTTATTCCCAATAATCGGCACTTTAAATTTAGTTTCAATAGATTTGTAATCGAAGTTTAAATAGACTTCAAAAGACCTATGTGGAATAAAAATGCAGTTTCTTTTTTTCAGTGCGTTTTGCACTGAAGACTGTAAGATGTCCGAGAACTTTTCCAAAACCAACACCTCGTCTACACAGCCTAAACCTCCCCTGCTTTTGTAATAATTTTGATAAGTTTTTTCCTTACCTTTTTCGCATACTACTAAAGTTTTAAAACCTGAATCTTTTGCCCCGCGGCAAACATCAAGCGCGGAGTGAGATCCTAAAACGGCGATCGTATAATTATTCATTAATCTAAAACCTCCTTTAATTTACTTTTCTTAACCGCTTGTTTAATTTCCCGTGCTATTCTTCTGCCAGTACTCATAGGCTCATCATAAAGTAAATGAGTATAAGGTGAGCCATTTATAAAAATATTGGTCCCCGCTACAATTCTGGCAGAGATCTCAATGACATAAATTTCTTCCTTGGATGTGACTATGGTCTCCAGGCAAAATGGTCCAAATAATCCCTTTGGTGGCATTAATTTTTGGGATATATTAATTACTCTATCCGCCATAGAAATAAGTTCTGCCAGCATTGATTCCCTAATAGCCATTGGAATATTTGCAACCACCTCAAAACTAGGGTCAATATTAAGTCCTCTTTGGTTTTTGGCAGGAATTCTTCCTAAAGAATCGACATTGGTTTCATACCTCTTATCTACACTCATTACCTCCAATTTTTTAGTTAAAGGAGAATAGAAAAAATGAATGTAAACAGGGACTCCGATAACATATTCTTGTACTATAAATTGTTCTTCGTTAAAGTTTTTTAATTTTTCATCCAGTTCTTTTTGATTACGGGCTACAAAGTAACCTTTTCCCCCTGCAGCCCCGAATGATTTAACAATGACCGGCCTATCTATTTTGTCTCCCTTTTTAAATCTGCGGGGAACTTTTACTTGCGCTGCTTCCATCCATTGCCTTTGCATCTTTCTGTTTGATTCCCAATCCAATACGGCTTTATTGCCAAAATATGGAACTTTCATCTGTTTATTTTTTTCTATTCCTAAATAAGCAACAAAGGTTCCATGAGGAATAATAATAGAGTTTTTCTTGATTAATTTATTTTCAACTTCAGGGAAAGATGCCCAATCATCTATTTGAATAATATCATCAATAAATTTATCATAAAAACGGTAAAGAGTAGTCCGGTCCGGGCTGCAAACCACAGCAGTTTTAAACCCTTCATCTTTGGCGCCTTTTAAAATCTGGAGAGCGGAGTGGGAACCAAGGGTAACTATAGTGTAATCAGAGTATTTCATGACCTATTTTAACTACAAGATATAGCTTTTGTAAATTGCCAATTCCTTATTCCCATTCCATAGTAGCAGGGGGCTTGTTGGTAATATCATAAACTACCCTATTTACCTGCTTTATCTCATTAACTATCCTGATACTGATTTTTTCCAATACCGGATATGGCAGTTTGGCAAAATTGGCCGACATGGCATCCTTTGCCTCTATTGCCCTGATAGCTATAGTTTCTCCATATACCCTGTTATCTCCCCTAACTCCGGTAGTTTTTATTCCGGCAAATACGGCAAATGATTGCCATAGCTTTTTTCCTAATTTTGCATTTTCTATTTCTTCTTGGACAATTCTATCTGCCTCCCTTAAAATTCTAAGCCTGTAGTCCGTTACCTCTCCAATTACCCTAACTGCCAGTCCCGGTCCGGGAAAAGGCTGTCTTCGGACTATACTCTCCGGCAACCCCAAAATCCTACCAATCCCTCTTACCTCATCTTTATAGAAAGTTCTTAGCGGTTCTATTAGCACTAGATTCATATTTTTAGGAAGACCGCCAACGTTGTGATGAGATTTAATCTTTTTACTGTATTTAGTTCCTGCACTTTCTATCACATCCGGGTAGATTGTTCCCTGTACTAAAAATTTTGCTCCCGATTTTTTGGCAACATCTTCAAAAATTTCAATAAAAGTTTTACCTATAACTTTTCGCTTTTGCTCAGGGTCTACAACTCCCTTTAAATTTTTCAGAAACATTTTCTTGGCACTAACAATTTTTACTTTCATTTTAAAATGGTCCTTAAAGATCTTTCGCAAAAGAGTAGTTTCATCCTGCCTCATCAAACCTGAATCTATATAAACAGACTGCAGGTTTTTACCAATAGCATGCTGCACCAAAAGTGCTGCCACTGAAGAATCCACTCCTCCAGATAGGGCACAGATTGCCTTAACATCTTTTACCGATTCTTTAATATCTTCCACTAAACTATCCACATATTTTTTGTTAATCACCACTCCCATAGTCTCGACACCACAAATTCCGAGAAAGTTTTTTAAAATCTGCAATCCGTATTGGGTATGTACAACTTCGGGATGAAATTGAATCCCATAAATTTTCTTTTTTTCCTGGGCTATAAAGGCATGCGGAATCGTTCCTGTTTGCCCATAAGTTACAAATCCCGGAGGAGTTTTTATAACCTCATCTCCGTGGCTCATCCACACATTAAACTTTTCCGGCAACCCCTTTGTAATTCTTAATTCTTCATTCTTAATTCTTAATTCGATTTCTGCCGGTCCGTATTCTTTTTTCTTACCGGGCCTCACTTCCCCACCCAGAAGTTGACACGTTAACTGCTGGCCATAACAAATTCCCAAAATAGGAATTCTCAAGGCAAATATTTTCTTATCAAGTTTGGGAGAATTTTTGCCGTAAACAGAAGCCGGCCCTCCCGATAAAATTATCCCCTTAACATCTTGCCCTAACTCACTGCCAGGGTTAAGAACTTTAACTTCTGCTCCCAATTCTCTAATTCTTCTGGAAATAAGGTGCGTTGTTTGTGACCCAAAATCAATTACAATAACCATGTTTTATTTGAAGTATTCTGCCGCGTTTTGGAAAATCTTTAATCCCGGTCCACTTTTTGGCACACCCTTACCCTCTCTTTTCAACCTTTCGGCAGTAAATGGCCAATTTGGCAGTTGAGTAAAAAACATTCCTCTTTCAGGATGCGGCATTAATCCAAATACTCTTCCAGATTCATCCGTAATTCCTGCTATATTTTCTATGGCTCCATTAGGATTTGAGGGGAGATGTTGGTAGTCACAGATCTCTCCTTGAAAATATTTTAAGGCAATTAAATTTTTGGCCTTCATCTGCCGTAAGGTTTTTTCATCTGCAAACAGTTTTCCTTCTCCGTGAGATATCGCAGTTGAAAAAGTATTTATTCCCACAAGCCAAGGAGAGTTGTTTTCCACCTTTAAATCAACCCATCTGTCAGAATATCTTGCTGACTCATTATGAAGGAGGGCAACTTGTCTTTCCCCATATCCAAAATTTAGAGCCGGGAGTAACCCCAGGTTTGAAAGAATTTGAAAACCATTACATATTCCTATAACTAACTTTTTGGCTTTTACAAACTGCTCTGCTTCTTCCCATAAGTGATTTTTAACTTTTTGTGCAAAAGCGTTCCCCGATCCTGTATCATCTCCATAAGAAAATCCTCCCGGAAAAGCCATGATCTGATATTTTTTTATCAACTTTGGGTTATCAATTAGATCGTTTATATGAACAATATCAGCTCTTGCTCCTGCTAATTCAAAAGCATATTTTGTTTCTTCTTCACAATTTAATCCGTATCCGGAAAAAACCAATGCCTTAACTTTTTTCATAAAAATTTAATAATTTTTAAACCTTTCTGTATAACGCACCAATAGTTCCTCTACTATGGTATTAACAATTGTTTGGGTTTTAAAACCTTTTATGGTGAACTGGTTATTGTCTGTTACTACTCCAATTAAGCTAATACTGTTTCCTGCCATAATTTTTTCAAATTTTTTCCTATCTTTTGGATTTATTGTTACTAAAAATCTTCCTTGAGTTTCAGAAAAAAGGGCAAAATCATCCCGGTATGATTCACCCTCTAAAGTTTTTAAGTTTATATCCATTCCTAAAAGTCCTGCCATGGCAGATTTTGCCAGTCCTATCCCTAACCCTCCTCTATTTAAGGCAATTGAGGAGACGATTAATTCCTGATCAATTGCTCTTTTATATGCTTTATATAATTTCAGATTTTTTAAAGTATCCACCCTAGGTAATCTGTGACCAATTTTTTTATTTGATTTTGAATACATCATATAAAATTCAGATCCACCCATTTCAGCATGCGTTTCACCTAAAACATAAACTAAATCTCCCGGAAACTTTGTATCAATTGATACGACCTTTAGCACATCATCAATAATCCCGATGGATGAAATTAAAAGAGTGGGAGGAATAGATATCTTAATAGGATTTCCACCACTATCATAGCCTTTAAAATCATTAAACATACTATCCTTTCCTGAAATAAAAGGGGTACCATATGCCAAAGCTATGTCCTGACAGGCTCTGGCTGCTCTTCTTAATTGCCCTAATCTGTTACTCTCGGTTGATGAACACCAGCAAAAATTATCAAGGAGTGCTATTTTTTCTAGATCTGCTCCAACCGATAAAACATTCCTCACTGCCGTATCAATAGATGCAGCTGCCATATCATAGGTATTAATATCACTGTAAAGAGGATAAAGACCTTGTGACAGGGCAATTCCTTTATTGGAATCAAAAAGTGGTCTTATAACAGAGGTGTCACCATTTACCCTACCCCTTCCCTGTAAGGGCTTTAACACAGAGTTTGCTTGAACTTCATGGTCAAACTGTTGAGAGATAAATTCAAAGCTGGAAAAATTAAGACGATTTAGCATTTTATTAAGTGAGGAAGTTAAGTTTTTTACTTCAGATATTTTGGGATCTTTAAAAAAAGTTAACGAGTGTCCAGGTTCTAAATCTTTTTGCGGTAAACCTTCATGCAAAAATTCCATATCCAAATCCATAATCTTTTTATCTTTATAAAAAATTTGAGCCTTTTGAGTATTAGTGAATTCTCCAATCACTGTTGCCTCAACTCCCCGCTTTTCCATAAGTTTTTGAAATTTTGGCCAATTCTTTTTGGAAATTGATAAAGTCATCCTTTCTTGAGATTCGGAAACCCATATTTGCCAAGGATCAAGTCCGGGATATTTTAAAGGTACTTTTTCTAACTCTACTTTGAAGCCTCCGGTATCCTTGGCCATCTCTCCCACCGAAGAAGATAAACCTCCAGCGCCGTTATCAGTAATAGAGTTATATAACATTAAATCTCTTGCTTCTTTGACTAGGGCATCAGAGAATTTTTTCTGGGTAATCGGATCTCCAATTTGAACAGCCGAGGCGGGACTTCCCGAGTCTAAAGATTCTGAAGAGAAGGTTGCTCCATGAATACCATCTAAACCTACCCTTCCTCCAACCATGACTATGTAGTCTCCCTTTATTGCCTGTTTAATATGGGATAAGCTTGCTCCAACTTTTTTGGGAATTATTCCCAAAGTTCCAACAAATACCAAAGGCTTGCCTTTATATCGCTCGTCAAAATAAATAAACCCCTGGGGAGTGGGAATACCGGAACAGTTTCCCCCGGAATTTACTCCTGCTACTACCCCTTCCAGTATTCTTCTTGGTGAAAGCATCTTACTTGATAACTGCTGATCTCTGTAAAGGTCTTTTGTATCATCAGGATCTGCAAAACAAAATCCATAAGTGTTAGCTATGGGTTTTGCCCCCAGTCCAAAACCGATGGTGTCACGATTGACTCCAACAATTCCTGTTATAGCCCCACCAAACGGATCTAGTGCTGATGGGGAGTTATGAGTTTCGACTTTATGAGTAATTAGATAATCTTTATCAAAATCAATTGCTCCGGAGTTATCAGTAAAAACCGACACACAGATATCTTTCTTGCCTTTTTCTTTTCTGATCTGTTCAGTTGTTTGCTTGATATATTTTTTGAAAATTCCCTCAGAAACATCATGAATAGGATTGGCAAAAATTGTATGTTTACAATGTTCAGACCAGGTTTGGGCAAATGTTTCCAGTTCAATATCAGTAGGATTTCTACCAAGTTGTTTAAAATATTTCTGAATTGCTTTCATGTACAAAGGCTCCAGAGCCAACGGTCCCCTTCTTGTTCCATCAGCTCCCTTGATACCCACTTTGCCAATATTTACCAACTCCTCATCATCTATATTTAAATCAACCTCAATAACTTGCGGTTGATGATTTAATTTCACTTTTGGCACTACTGGATCCATTCCTTTATCTTTTAGAAATTGAGAATTACTTTTTATGTGAGACCTTTGAATTAAAGGATTAATCAACCCTTCAACTATTTTTTCAATTTGTTTGTGATTTAAACTGGTGGTGATAAAAAGGATCCGAGAAGTATAGACATTCTCCTCGTTTACAAACTTCACCTTTAACATATCCTCGATTATCTCTTTTGCAGTGCCTGCTACATTATCAGTTACACCAGGCAAATATCCGATTTCAATTGCCCAATCAAAACTTTTAGGAATTATTGATTTCAAAGAAAATGTTTGAGAAACAGGATTGGATAAAATAGAGCCAATCTTTTCTAACTGCTCTGTGGTGAAACTCTTATCGACGGTATAAACATCAGCAATTTCCACCTGGGAAATATTCTCACCATAACTGGTTTTAAATTGCTTAAGTTTTTGCGCAGCTTGGGTATCAGGTACTTTAGCAGTGATTTCAATTCTTGCTACTTTTCCCATTTCGAAACTATATTCTCCATCAGGCAGATAACAGTCATTGGACCTACACCTCCAGGAACAGGTGTTATTTTACTGGCCTTTTTTGACACACTTTCAAAATCAACATCATAGGAAATATCAATTACTACTGCTCCCTTTTTAACCAGATCAGCCGTGATAATATTTTTTACTCCGGTTGCTGAAATTAAGATATCAGCCCTATTGGTTTTATTCCTTAATTGAGGATCAGACTTACTTATTCCTTCTACATCTTCTCCCATACGTATTAATTCATGGACCAATCCCACTCCTACCATCCCCCTTGCTCCTCCAACCACAACAATCTTTTTATTTTTACCAAGCTCATTTTCTGAGGATAAAATTGTAGCTACAGCTTTTACAGTTGCTTGAATAAACTTCCCCCTTCCGGTTAACCCATCGATATCTTTTTGGGAATCTATCTTTTGAATGATTTTTGGGGTTAAACTCTTAGAAAAATGTTTCTCCGGTAAAGGAAGCTGAATCATAATCCCATCAACATTTTTATCCATATTCAGTCTTTCAATTTCTTTTTCTAATCTTTTGAGTGTTGTCTGTGCGGGCAGTTTTAAGGGCCTAAAATCTATCCCTACATCTTTGGCTTTTTTTTGCTTCATATTGGTATACATTATTGAGGCAGGATCATCTCCTACCAAAATACTGACAATATGCGGAGTTTTATTAAAATTGGCGATTTTAATTTTTAATTCTTTTTCCTTTTCTGATGCTAATTTTTTACCATCTATAATTTTCATACTTTTTCAGCTCCCTAATTTGACTTATGGTTTCGTATTCGCTCAACATCTTTCCAACCAATATCAGTTCTAAAATGCAGATTATTACCTTCAATGCTTATTAAACTCATGGCTTCGTATGATACTCTTCTTGCATCTATAACCGTCTTTCCTGATCCCACAGTATATATAACACGTCCTCCATTTACCAGATAATTCTTATGCTCTTTTTTTACACCTGCTCCATAAAGCTTTACATTAGAAAGTTTAGATGCTTCCTGAATTCCAAAGATTTTTTTACCCTTAACTCCTGAATAATCAACTGGATATCCCCTACTTGCCCCTGCAACTATTACTCTTACTAAATTATCAGTCTGAACATTTAGCTTCTTTAATTCCCCCCTAGTAATGGCAATACCCACATCATATAGGTCATTTCTAATACTTGGGATTATTACTTCTGCTTCCGGATCTCCCCATCTGGCATTATATTCAATAATGTAAACCTTACCATCAACTACAATCCCCCCTAAATATAGGACACCTTTGTAAACTCTACCTTCTTTTTGTAACCCCTTGATGGTTTGATCAAAAATATCTAATATCTGACTTCTAACCTTTTGTGTTATGAGAAGTGGGTTGGAAACACACCCCATTCCCCCGGTGTTTTCTCCTTCATCAAAATTATTAACTCTTTTATGATCTTGCGCTGTCCCAACAAATGCAAAGTTTTTTCCATCACATAAAGCAAATGCCGAAAACTCCTCGCCTATTAACCACTCTTCTAGTAAAAATACTTCCCCTGCTTTCCCAAACTTTTTTAACTCTTTTATTCTTTCAAGAGCTTGCTTATTATTTTCTGCAGGCAAAGCACCTTTTCCTTCAGCCAATCCCGAGGCTTTTACAAACCATTTAGCATCTTTATGGCTAGTTAAGAAATCCTTTCCTTTTTTCCCTGAATGACAAATTTTAAATTTTGGATGGGGCAAATTATATTTCACCATAAATTCTCTTGCCCAAGCTTTATCCCATTCGATTTGTCCTGCCTCTCTGGTGGGACCAACTACGGGAATATTAATTTTTTGAATTTCATTTACTAAACCAACCGCAACAGCATTATCTTGTGCAACATCAACTAAATCTATTTTTTCTTTTTGACATATTTTAAGTATTTCCGGGATGCTGGTTGTTTTTAAATGAGGATATACCTTAACTTTTTTTGTAGTATTAATTTGCATTAGATCATTACCTGGTACAACAAATATTCTGGAAACCTTAGAACTCTTGGCATACTTATCTACCAAAACCGCCCCTCTTCCACCCCCATCAGTAATCAATATTGTTTTTGATTGTTTCATAACTCAAGCTATCTTAGCCTACCCACAGAGACGGGCTAATACCTTAACATACAATCTATTCTCTTTGACTTTTAACCTGGTATATAAAGAATCAACCGTATCTCCTTTTTTAATTTTTTCAAAACATCTTCCCAGTACCGGTCCAAAATCAAATTCTTTGGATAAAAAATGGTTCGTGCAACCGGCATAGTTGGTTTTATTGTCCAAAAAATTCTGTATGGCTTTATCCGTCATCATTCTTTTATTCCAAAGAGCAACTGTCCCATCCGGGTCTTTCACTACCTCATCAATAGTTTCCGGTATAAGCCCGGGGTGGGTATTTAAGATCCGATTAGGAAAAGCATCCATGACCTCATCTAATATAACCTGTTTCCAACCGGCTAAACAGATAAAATCCGGTGAAAGTTTTTGTAATAAAGGTAAAAGATCTTCTTTTTTGGGAGAAATTTCTATAGGTAAATGATGCTTTCTGGCTCGCTCAAGACCCGGGGCTTCTTTGGTATCACTCACCACAGCTATTATTTTGGCATTTATTTTCTTAGATTCAATCCCATCAATAATAGCCTGTAAATTAGTACCTGTCCCTTTATTGGATATCAAAACTGCAAGTTTTTTCATTGAGCCTGACCTACCCGGGCAAATCCTACGCTTTTTACTCTTCTGACAATCTCGATAGACTTGCGAATAAGCTTTTGTGGAGGAGACGCCAGGTCTGTCATCTTCTTCTGATCTTCAAATATCTTGATATCCTCCATATTCCGGCCGATATCTATTGGGTATTTTCCTATAAAACAGGACAGGCAAAGCTTGCTTTCCGGCAAACCGGTAGCTTTAATCATGCCACGATAAGAAAGGAATACTAAAGAATCTGCTCCGATCTTTTGGCGCATCTGTTCTATAGTTAACTTGGCAGCCATCAACTTATTTTGATCCGGGGTATTAATACCATAGAAATCCGGGTATTTAACGGGCGGTGAGCTAATTAAGAAGTGAACTTTTTTGGCACCGGCTTTTCTAATCATAGCCACAATTTGCTTGGAAGTAGTACCCCTTACTACCGAATCATCAACCACCACTACCTTTTTGCCTTTAAGAATATGTGGCATAGGATTTAGCTTAAGTTGAACAATTTTGTGGCGCGTGTGTTCTTCCGGACTAATAAAAGTACGGTGTATATAGCGGTTTTTGATTAAACCCTGATAAAAAGGAATGCCCGATGCCCGAGAATAACCTAAGGCTGCCGGTATTCCCGAATCCGGTATAGGAATAACCAAATCGGCTTCTATCCGAGTTTCCAAAGCTAGCTGTGTTCCCAAATTCTGCCTAACCTGATCAACACTTTTTCCTAATATAATACTGTCGGGGCGGGCAAAATAGACAAATTCAAATACATCTAATTTCTGTTCTCCTTTTTCGACCTGAAAGCTTTTTATCCCCTTTTTGGTCCCAACAACCATCTCACCGGGTTTTATTTCACGAACGAATTTGGCGCCAATTATATCTAAAGCACAAGTTTCAGAAGAGAAAACATAACCTCCATTTAGCTTACCTATACAAAAAGGCCTTATACCGCACCGGTCACGAAGCGCTACCACTTTACTATTATCCAAAGCCAAAAGACAAAAAACCCCGCTAAAAAGCGGGTAAGCTTTGCTTAAGGCCTTTTCCAAAGAGGAGCCTTTTTTCACAAAATACCCTACAGCTTCGGTCATTAGCTCGGTATCATTCAAACCTTTGACTGGAATTTTTTTGGAAATCAAAAATTCTTCCAATTTTTTGGTAGAAGGAAGATTTCCGTTGTGTGCCAGAGCAATTACTCCCTTACCCCTGATTTTCTTCACCACCGGCTGCGCATGTTGCAAAGTAGAGTCACCGGAGGTGGAATAACGGTTATGGCCTATGGCCATATATCCCTTCAGCTTCCTTAAGTCTGCTTCAGAATACACATGGGAAACCAGTCCAATATCTTTGTGGACGTAAACCTTATTTCCGTCAGAGGAGGCAATACCGGAAGACTCCTGCCCTCGATGCTGCAGTGCCCAAAGTCCCGGATGGACTAATCTGGCTGCATCGAAATTCTCACCTACTACTCCAAAAACCCCGCACTTTTCCCTAGGTGATATTTGTAAACCCAGATTAATATGATCCTCTTCCCCCATAAGGCTTTGTGGAGATTAAGTTTCCAATATATACAAACTTTTTACAAAAGAAAAGATGGTAATTTACCTGATAAGCAACTCTTGTCCGGTATACTCCAATCCAAGTGGCTTAATCACTACTTTTTTGGGGCCTCTTTCTACCAAACCTGCATTTAGGGCCGGGATGGATAATTTCTTGGCAATCTTTAAGATGGCACCAACAGATTTTTCAGGCACGAATAAAGCAAATCCTGCGCCCATATTGTACGTCTCATACATCTCCCTGTCGGAGCATTCGGAGTATCGTTGAATTATTTCGAAAATAGGCTGCGACCGGGGGACAGAATCTATAACATAGCTGAAGGGTTGGTTTGCCCTCATCAATTTCCTCCAGCCATGCCCTGTTATATGAACGCCGTAGTGAATTTCCGTCTGCCGTATTGCTTCCTCTACTAGCCTGGAATATATTATCGCCGGTTTGATTAGAGTCTCACCATAGGTTGTTTTATCTGAAAGCTTGGTTTTATAACCTTGAGGTAATCTCTTTAGCAGCTCTCTTCGCAGCAGGGTTATACCATTGGCATGCACCCCACTGCTTGCCAGAAGTACGATCCTATCTCCTACTTTCAGCTTATCTTCACTTAAAGCAAGTTTTGGGGGCAAAATAATTCCTACAGCCGAACCGGACAACAAAGCTTTACCCGGAAAAATAATATCCCTATCGGTTGCAGATTCTCCTCCTCCCCAGGCAGCCCCAGCCATATTGCAGGCTTGGGCTGTTCCCTCCAGCAATGCCACCCATCTGTCCAAATTATCCGTATACCATTCATTCGGAAAAGTAGCGATATGTAACATAAAGCTTACAGGGAAAGCTCCGGAAGTAGATAAATCATTAAAAATTGTGGCAGCATTATCTATAGCGCTGCAGTGATAAAAAGTCTTTCCATAAATTCTTTCCAGTTCATCCGCAACAATATTTTTGGTACCGATACTTTCCTCCACATGAGCTATTTCAAATTCTACTGCTTTTGACAACTCAAAATTTATTCTATAGGCGGATTCACCTCTGCTTCGTTTAACTTCCCGAATATTGATACCGTATTTTTTAAACCGGTTTAAATTTTTAGAGGTTTTTCGGGCTATCTTTAGGGCAATTATTTTAACGGGGTCTTTCTTTTTGTAATTGTCTCCTGATTGCTCATAGTGTAGTTTTTTCATCTACACATTACTACAATAAATTATCCGGGATGTCAAAGTTGGCGGAGACTTTCTGGATATCATCATGGTCCTCCAATCTTTGGGCAAAAGCTATTACTTTTTCGGCCAATTCTTTCTCGGAAATCTCTACGGTGATGTTAGGCTTATAGACAATTTCCGATGATTCAATAGTAAATCCTGCTTGGGTAATTTTATTACCCATAGTATTTAATTCTGGGCTTTCTGTATATACCAAATACTTCTGTTGGTTTTCTTCTTGGTAATCATCTACATCCTCCGCCCCCAAGTCAATAAGCTCCAACATTTCATCCTCTTTAGTATTAGCTTTGGAAATAACCCTAATCTCTCCTTTTTTATCAAACATATAGGCAGTGCTTCCTTGGCCCCCTAAATTACCGCCACTTCTCTCAAATAGATTCTTGATCTCCTGCAAAGTTCGCAACTTGTTATCCGTTACACCCTCTAAATAAAAAGCCACTTTTCCCGGCCCAAACCCTTCATAAGTTACCTCTTCCAAGTTTTGGCCCGGCAATTTACCCAACCCTCTATCAATTGCCCTCTGTATATTCTCCTTGGGCATATTCACAGCACGGGCCTGTTCTAAAACCATTCTTAACCTGGGATTGGCATCAGGATCACCCGATCCTCCCATCCTGGTAACTATAGCAATTGTATTGGCTACCTTAGTGAAAGTTTGGCCGCGCTTAATATCGGCAACCCCTTTTTGTCTTTTAATTGTGCTCCATTTAGAATGACCAGACATGACTCTAAAAGTTTAGCGCTTAAGTTATAATTTTTCAAGGAATTCCCCAAGCTAAAAAGGAACACCTGGGAGGTGTGATTGCTGTAAGGTACAGCGACCAAACAAAATCCAAAAGGATTGACAGTACCTTACTTTGCTCCTATACTTTCCCTCTTAGATGGAAGAATCTACTTCAAACCCTCTCCCTCGTTTATACCGTCAGGCTATTGAATTTGCCTTAGCTGCCCGTTGGGAAGAGTCAATAAAAGTGAACCGCGAAATAATCAAAAGTGAACCTGAAAATATAGATGCTTTAAACAGACTGGCTCGTTCTTATATGGAGCTTGGGAAATTTGCTTTGGCCAAAAAGTATTATAATTTGGTCCTCAAGTACGATCCCTATAACCCGATTGCCGCCAAAAACCTCAAAATGATTAAGTCCTTTAGAAGTAATGGGCAAATCCATACCAATGGGCACAGCGGTGTCCCCTCCAACTTATCCGCTTCTTTATTTCTACAAGAACCGGGAAAAACTAAGGTCGTTACTTTACTAAAAGTGGCGGAGCCACAAAAACTTTCCCAACTTTGTTGCGGAATGCTAGTGGAGATGGCCCTGAAAAATAGGAAAATCACTGTGGTTGATCAAAGCGGTATATACTTAGGGGTTCTCCCAGACGATGTAAGCCACAATTTGGTCCGTTTTCTAAAAGGAGGGAATAAGTATGAAGCTTATATAAAATCCGTTAAGGTAAACGGGTTGTCTATATTAGTAAGGGAAACATTCCGCAGTAAAAGATTTAAGAATCAACCCTCTTTTTTGGATTATCATGCCCCCCTTCCTGCTAAAGATATTATCACCTCTTTGGATACCGATGAGGCAGATGAAGAAGAATCACTCGAAGCAGAAGAGTTGGGATCTTAATTTAACCTTATTAGTTTAAGGATCTCTTCTGCTGAAACCACCTCTCCCTTTTTACCAACTCCTAAAGCCCGTTGTCTGTAAAACTCCAATATCTGACTGCTGGTAAAAGGTTTGGGGAGTTTAACCAAAAACCCTTCTGCCAAATTCTGCAGCTCTTGCGAGAGTTTTTGTTTTCTTCCTTCATCTGCCGACACCAATACGGCTCTGATTTGTGTATAAAAATATTTTTGATCCGACTCTTTACCGGGAAAGAGTGGGGGTTTTGGCTGTATCACCAATTGCCACCAAAATTGTTCATCCTTATTCAATGCCGGCAGGTTCTGGAACAATTTTTGATAGGACTGACCTTGACTTTTAAACCCTATCTCCCATGCCTGAACATGAGCAACTTCCATATTAGTGTAATCCTCAAGTTCCAGCAAAGCTAAATCGGAAGCATATTTGCCAAGTGTTCGGCTCGGGCCATAGATCACCAAAGCAGACTCCAAACCTCTAAATAATCTTTCTATGCTCACTATGAATCCGTCTTTTTCCATATCCTCATATAATCTTTTTATTAAACCTTCATCTAGAGCTCTTGGATTGCGCAGAAGGTATAGAGCATATTCTGTTTTAAAAAGACGCGGATTTTCTTGAAAGTCGCGCATGGATTGATAAGCTAACAAAAAAGAGATAGCAATAATTAGAAAAAATAGTATGAACCAAAAAATCATGGTGTAAGGTAAAAATCCTCACCCAATATTACATTAATTTGGGCCCGCGAGGACTTTATACCAGGATCTTCAATCAAACAATTTTCTTGATTTTTATCTCCCGGATTACAGCCGATTCTATCACAATTTGGAGCTTTCTTACAGTCCGAACCAAAAATTTGCGACAGTCTTTTTGAGGTGGCGGACTTCTCCCCCAAAACAGTGGTCTTAGACTGTTTTTGGTCGGCATTTGTAGTCATGATCACATTTCCTCCCATATTAGTTATAATCCGGGCTGCCTGTAGAGCTAAACCCGGATACGAGGTAGCATTAAAAATAGCTATCTCCAAATGCTCCCCTCGGATTTTAGTATCGATAAAGTTTATTAAGGCGCTATCTATTTTTGTAGGATCTGCTATTAGGATCTGTGTACCATCTCCTAACCGATCATAATCCATTAATTTCAATTTTTTCAGATCTATATTCTGCACTTTATCAAACCTAACTTGGGGCAGTGCCAGTTTCAATCTGACCAGCTCCCAGGGAGTAAGGTCGCTTATTATGTTAGATAGAAAATAGGTGAGGCTTAAAGGGTTTTGGCGTAAAAAATCGGCGATTTCCACTCCGCTTTTTTCCGCTAGAGGTCCTTTAAATTCTATAAAACCGTCAACCGGTATGCCGAAGGAAGAGGATAAGGAGCGTTTTAAAAGTTCTCCGCCTCCCGGACCCTGGCTTGTTTGACCCAGATCATAAATAGAGCGAAGTTGCCATTTACCAAATCCTCCCGGCACTTCCAAATAGGCCTCATCAGGTATATCTATAACTGTTATTCTCTTTTCGTTTGGATTATAGGAAAGTAGGTATACCCCTTTTGCCTTAATAACCAAGTTAAGATTGAAATCGCTATCCCACTGGTAGCTACGACTTACTTTTACAGCCTCTTTACTAAAAGGAGAGGATAGACTATTAACAATTCTAACAGTCTGCCCCAGAATCAAGAGAAATATAACTAGTCCTAAAACTAAAAGTGCTAATTTGGTTTTTTTCTTGATTCTGGTATTTTTTTGGGCAACTTTCCAATTGTTTTTCTTCCGGGCAGGATTCATAAACTAAACTTCTCCGACTGCGTTACGACTTAAAAAAATAAAACACCGATAGCAAAATTAACGCAATGCCAATATATAAAAGGAGGGGTTGGGTTAAATTTATTAACCCCAAACCGGCCAATATAAAAATTAAACCCAATACAGCCGGGAAACCTACGGAAATGACCTTTTTAAAACTACCCATACTATCATGATAGACTCATCTCACTTGAGTTTGCAACTCTTGCTAGACAAAGTATAAACAGCTTGACCCTACACAACCTATCGTGTACAGTGAAAAGACAATAAGAAAGGGGGTGAATTATAAAAATGGACGATCCAACAAAACCACAAACTCCAGCTGATCAGCAAGCTCCGGTTGCAGACCCTGGTGCTGCTCCGCAGACACCGGCGCCAGAGCCTACCCAAGAGCCTGTCCAACCGGCAGAAGAACCAACAGTTCCGCAACCGGAACCAACAGCTCCTCCGGCTCCTAACACGGCTCCGGCAGAAGGTATGCCAAACCCTACTCCAACTGAAACAGGTGGAGATCAAACAGGAGGCACGACAACCGGTTACTGATCCGGTTCTAATTAGGAGCTAGGGTTAAAGAGGGTTTTTACTTTCTACTCCTAGCTCTTAATTTCGTTAAGAAATCCAGAAGAAACCCAGCATTTTGTTTAAACTATCCAAAGTTTTTTTAATTTTCCAAACTCTTGATGTTGTATACTTTTCCTTATCTGTGTCATCAAACTCATAATAAAATGCAGGTTATGAATACTGGAAAGCTCATGATATAAAATCTCCCCTGCCTTATAGAGATGATGTAAATAAGCGCGGGAAAAATTTCTGCAGGTATAACAATTGCAATTTGAGTCTATAGGTTTTCTATCCAAAGCAAATTTGGCACTTTTAATATTTATAGTAAAGTTTTTAGCCCTATATTCTTTCAAACCCCGATATGCACGGGGGGCATTGGGTGAAACATATAAAGAGCCGTTTCTGGCACGTCTGGTTGGGGCAGCGCAATCGAATAAGTCTATTCCTCGCTCAACACATTCAAATATATCTTCTATCTCTCCTATCCCCAAAAGATGCCTGGGCTTATCAGCAGAAACATTCTCGACTGTCCACTCTACCACCTGATATAAAGTTTTTCGATCTTCGTGGGCTCCTCCTAAAGCAATCCCTGTAAAATACTCATCTACAAACCTGGCGCTCCGCTTACGTAAGTCTGGATAAATTCCACCATGAGTTACCCCATACAGGAGCCGAGTCCTCGAACTTTTACCTTTTTTATATTCCTTCAAACTTCTTAGTTCCCACTGTTCAGTCAGATCCAAAGATTTGAGGGTTTGCTCATAAGTATGCAGGGGGGATTCTAAATCGTCAAAAGCCACGATCAGGTCTGCACCCAGCTTTAATTGTATATCTATAGATTTTTCGGCCGTTAAAGTATGTGTGTTACCATCAATATGAGATCGAAAAGATACTCCCTCTTCCGAGACTCTATTGAGCCTGCGCTTAACCTCACTGGCATGGGGTATTTGAGGTAAACCCTTCTCCCTAGGCCGTAAAAGTTTACCTACGTTATGCTCCAAAGCTATACCTAAAGAAAAAACCTGGAAACCTCCCGAGTCCGTCATAATTGGTTTGTCCCAGTTCATAAATTTATGGAGACCACCCATTTCTTCTATTAAATTAGCCCCCGGGCGAAGCATCAGGTGATAGGTGTTTGCCAAGACAATTTGGGCCCCCATATCTTCTAGCCTATCCGGAGCAACAGCCTTGACAGAAGCCTGTGTCCCCACAGGAATAAAATTGGGGGTTTCTACTACCCCATGAGGAGTTGTTAACCTCCCCACCCTGGCATTTTTATCTTTTCCTAAAATCTTAAAATTAACCATAGCTAGCAATTTTAGATTATCCTGTGCGCAGGAGCAAATTAGTGGCCCTAGCCGCCAAGCTTTGCTTTAGATAACGAAGTTATCGCAAGCTTTGCTTAGTGGCCCTAGCTGCCAAGCTTTGCTTATTCCCAAGCGAGGGTTTTGCGGGAGAGTTTCTCCATCTCTATTTCAGGTCTTTCTTTAAAAAATTCTTTATCCCCTAAATGATTTTTAAACATATCAACTAAAAAGTCTCCCGAAACTAAATCAGGTACAAATACAAAACTGGCCCCAAACTTATAAAGCTTTTTTGCTTCTTTGACACTATCCGATCTAATAATTACCGGGACACCTAATTTCCTGCCCTTAACCTCTTCTATTAACAGCTTGTTGTCGGTTAAGTTTGGTACTGTTGATATAACCATCTTGGCTTTATCGAGATTTAAAATCTCCAGCACTTCAGGATCTCCCATATCTCCAAAAACCACCGAAATTTTTGCAGCCAGTAATCTCTCTACCTGGTAGGGGTTGAAATCTAGAACTACCATGGGGATATTTTCTTTTTGAAAATATTTAACAATACTTTCCCCTACCTGATGCGAGCCTATAATTACGACATGGTTATTTAAATCATAGTGGCTGGTTTCCTGCACTAATCGATGCGGTGTTTCCCTTTCAAAAAAAGAAAGCACAGGTTTGACATATTTATAAAAACTTGCTGATTTGGCAATCATTAAGGAGGAGATGATTGTCGAAAGAATCAAGGAGACAGCTATGACCGTTAAAGCAGTGCTGGAAACAAACCCCATCTGCAAACCTACCAAAAGGATAATCAGGGAAAACTCTGAAATATTGGATAGATTAATGGAAGTCTGAAACATGGTGTGTTTTCTGAAACCGAAGGTTCCTAAAACCAATAAAAATATGATCGGTTTTACTAAAATTGCGTAAAGAGTAAAGAATAGGATCATTGGCAGGGCACTCCCAAGCTGTGAGAAGTTAACCTGGGTGCCCAAATAGACAAAAAACAAAGTAACAAAAAAGTCTCGTAAAGGCTTAATTTTACCTTGTATTTGGTAATGGTAAGGTGATGAGGCAAGGCCGATACCTGCCAAAAATGCCCCTATTACTACCGAAAAGCCCATGGAAAGGGCAAATGCCACATAAATAAAACACCATGCGATGGCAGACAAAAATAACAGCTCTGCCGATTCAGAGACTGCGTTAAAAATCCTGGGTAACACATACCTGTTTATAAACAAAGTTACTCCAAAAAGCAGGAAAACTTTCAGAAAAGCGGTGACAATCGGGAATGCCTGCTGAAGTCCCAAATTTAGAAGAGAAGGTGAGATGGTTAAACCCAGTAAAATAAGTACGGCTATCAAATCCTCGAGCAGCAAAATCCCTACAGACAGTTTTCCATATAAAGATGTCAGATCGTTTTTCTCAAGTAATAGCTTAATAACAACTATGGTGGATGAGAATGCAAGCCCTACCCCCAAATAGAGCGCTTCTACGGTCCCAAAACCCAAAGATCCCGCAATCGCATACCCTGCAATTGTGGAGATAATAATCTGTAAAGTAGAGGCCATTAATATTGGTTTGCCAAGTGATTTGATCTCTCTTAAATCAAGCTCCATACCTACTAAAAAGAGTACAAAGGCAATTCCTATCTCCGGGAGAAAATGCAAAACCTCGGAATCTTTTACGTTAAAAAGAGCAACCGTAGCAAGCGACAAACCCACCAGTAAATAAGCAATTAAAATTGGCAACTTTAACTTATGGGTTATATAACCTAAAACGGAAGAAGCCCCTAAAATAATAGCCAGCTGTATAAATACGTTATCCATGTTTTAAACCGAAATTTCGTAATCTTCCAATTTGCTTAAAGCATCTGCCAAGTCTTCTGGCAAATCAGCTCTTAAGACTACTCTGTCTCCCCCTTGGGGATGATCAAATTCTAATTTGGAAGCATGCAAAAAAAGCCTGGGACACCACTTCTTATCCAATTTATTAACCCTCCGACCGACATATTTTTCATCGGATACAATGGGAAAGTTAATATATTTCAAATGTACCCTAATTTGATGAGTCCGTCCAGTTTGAGGTCTGCAAGAAAGCAAACTGAAGCGGGAATAGCTCATCTGCTCCAGCTTGTGGACCTGTGTTTTAGATAGATCGGAAAAGATCGTCAAAATTTGCTGCGTACTCATCTGTTTAAGCCCAAGGGGTTCAAACTCCGTAATCGAATCTCTCCCCTCCTCTGAAACCGTAAATTTATCGTGCATCTTAGGGTTTCTTTCTATCCCAAGTCTTACTACCTGCTCTTCCTTCATCCATCCATGGACCAAAGCGAAGTATTCCTTCTTAACTTTTCGGTTTTTAAATTGTTCCTGCATTTTTTCAAGTGTTTTTCCATCTTTGGCTACTATCAGCAAACCGGAAGTATCTTTATCCAATCTGTGGACTAACCCTCCTCTTTGCAAACCTAGTCTGAATTTTTGCTCCAATATACTTGCCAATGTAGGCTCTTTAGAGATTTTGGTTTGAACAGACACCAAAAACGGAGGTTTGTTGACTACTAACAAGAATTTGTCCTCGTAAACTATGGGTAAATCAACCATTCTTGCGTAAGTAGTTGTGGATTTGGGTCAACACTTGGTCCGGATTCAAAGATGATTTAATCAGATAACCACTGGCCCCCAATTCATAGCATTTTTTTATTACCGAATCTTGTCCTAAGTTGCTAAGAACCACAATGGGGCCATTAGGCTTATTGGGAGGCCTTATAGCTATATCCTTTAGAACTTGGATCCCATCTTTTTTTGGCAACATTATATCCAGCAGGATCAGGTCAAATCCCCCGGTGTATATCTTTGAAACGGCTGTTTCTCCATCGGCAGCTATATCTACAAAATAACCTTCCTCTTGAAAAAGTTCTTGGTAAAATTCACGCAGGAACTTATCATCTTCTATGATTAAGATTTTAGTAGGGTCATTCATAACATCATCTTACATTCTAGTGTCTTTGGTAGCAAATTTAAAGGGCTACCGGCTCAAGACCTTTTATTTCTCCTGTTGATCTGATACGAAATTTGTCAACATCTTTAACCTGCTCTAGGGTAGCAACCGGTAGAGAAAAAGTGAAGGTCGAGCCTCTCCCTTCCCCCTCTGATACTGCCCAAATCCGACCTTGCATCAACTCTACTAAACTTTTACAAATGAATAACCCCAATCCTGTGCCTCCGGAGGACACCGTAGCTGTATAGGAGTTATCTAATCTACCAAACTTTGCAAATAGACGCGATAAGTCTTCCTTACCTATTCCAATACCGGTGTCCTCAATAGAAGTTTCTACTCGATTACCGTCTGCAAAAAAGCTAATGGTTATCTTGCCACCGGCCGGTGTGAACTTTAAGGAGTTTCCAATTAAATTTAACATTATTTGCCGTAACTTTTCGTAGTCTGCAAACACTTCCGGAATCTGATTTTCCATCACAAATACCTGCAGATTTCTCTCCTCCGCTTTGGGCCTAATCTCTTCTACCACTTCTTTACAAAAAGGAATTAACTTGATTGGCTCCGGTTTTATTTCTATTCTTCCGGACTCAATTCTGGAGATATTTAACAAATCATTAACCAAATTTATTAACCTCTCGGTAGAAATAAAGATCCTTTCCAAATATTTTTTTAGTTTGGCCGAGACGACAACATCCGATTTATATAAAGCCATCCACGCGTAAGAGCGGATAGAAGTCATGGGAGTACGTAATTCATGGGAAGCTACCGAAACAAAATCATCCTTTAAATTATCCAATTCCTTCAGACGTTTGTTTGTAGTTTCTAAATTGGCTGTGGCCCTTTTGACCTCTTCGGATAAAATGATGTTAAACTTTTTAATCTTGTCATAAGACTGGGCATTTTGGATCGCTATGGCAAGCTCCGGTCCCAATATCTCCAAAACGTTGAGATCCTCTTGAGAGAAGATATCACCCGAGGCTTTTTCTCCTAAAACCAAAATTCCTACTGTCTTATCTCCTGCTTTTAAGAATCTTAACAACGCTAAATTCCATTGCCGCATTATCTCTCTGACTTCTCCCTCCTCCAATTCGTCATAAACCACCATATCTCTACTACCTGTCAGCATAGGTTTGATTTGTGTAAAAGATAGGTTGAGCCTTTCTTGAAATCCTACCGAGATGATATCGTATACTGCAGACTCTCCCAGTAGAATAAATGCTCCTCTGGTAATCCTCATTTTGGTAGTTAAAGTCTGCAAAAGTTTATCTGTTAGAGCGTAGAGCTCTATGAAACTACCCATAATCTTCCCCAAAGCCGACAAGAGTTGATCCGAATCGTAACTACCCTTGAAAAAAATTTGATCTGTTAATTTTTCAAAAAATTTTCGCAAACTATCAAAGGATAAAGCCACAAAAACAGTCAGAACCGTATAAATTGCCAGCTGATTCAATCCGGCTGTTAATCCCAAAAGCATAGAACTTAATACAAAAGCCGATAAAGCATAAAATACACTCACCAAAACAATAAGCAGGGAGTATGCTACAGTCCGCGCAGCAATGAATCTGATATCCATTAAACTGTGTCTGATGATGGCGTAGCTAACTATGGCAATCATTATAGTTAGAAAAATAGGGCCAATTGCAATCAATCTATAATTTCCAAACAGTGGCAAGAATATATTAAAAGGTAGGGCTCCAATAACCGGAAATGATATGGCCAATAGTATATAGGCCAACTGTTGACGTTCCCTACCTCTACTAACTAAAAAACCTCTCAAGAGCCAAAAGCTTCCCAGAGCCATAAAAATACAAAAGTAAGCTACCCAAATTAAATAGAAAAAACCCAGGGAAACCGATTTGATATCTTGGGTAATACTGATTGACTGGATAAATGCTCCCGGGAGCATTATGGATATTAATAAACCAGCAGGTATTAACAGGCAAAGGAGGGCAATAGGCAGAGGCAGGGATTTTTTATGGGTAAAAACATAGGCAAAAAATAGAAAAGATGCAGGAACCAATGTGCCCGAAAGGTAGATCATCATATCCCAGAAGTAAGCTTCTGCTAAAGTCTGAGACATCTGGAATAAGGCTATGGATAAAGGCCACACAGCAGCCCCCAAGATAAATAAGGCAAAAAGGAGGTTGGCTTTGTTTTTATACCCGCGGGAGAAAAACAAAAGAGCCAAAAAAAGATTAAGCCCGGCAATGAAAATGAGCAGTAAATTTACCACTTAACTCATTATGCCACAGCAGCTCTTTGAATTTCCATGGCCGTAGACTGACCCCAAAGAAGAGTCCTATCAACTCTGGTTACCGTAAAACCACGCCCTGCTAACAACTCCTGGACCTCCTCCGGGTACCAGATCGGCACAACATCTTTTAGTGTCTTGCCAAATTCTACAATCATCGGCTGGGCAACTCTGGCTCTTTTTAGTCTGGGGATCCTCCATGGTCTTATCAGGTTGTAGGGCACTATCTCTCTTCGGAAATTCTCACTTAATACTTCTGGGTTGAAACTGCCATCGGTAATCATGTTTACACACACTGTAGCATTAATATCTTTATTTGTTTGAGGATCCAAACATTGATCAATCAAATCTCCCATCCTTTCGGCATCTAAATAAGTAATTCCCCAGTTTGAAATATATCGAATATTTGTAGGCCTAGTTTCCGAAATTACATCTGACAAAATATCTGGTAAACCTTGGGATAAATCATACACAGCAACAAGGTAATTCTCTATATTTGATCTTGCCAGTACTTTCCTTGCTCTTTCTGCAACAGCCGGGTTACCGTCAATATTTACATACCCTGCAGGACTAAAACGCCTTAAGTGGCGGGCCATACTGGCAGGCCCACCCATCAAATCAACTAACAAATCTCCAGGTTTTACACCAATGAAATCAGCAAACTGATCACGCACCGGCAGCAAATCCACAACATGATCAAAAACCGGGTGGCCCTCATCTGTCAAACCACATCTGAAAAGGCCCCACTGCTCCCAGAATCCAGCCTGCACTTGCTCAATGAATGCCCTTGCCGATTCTTTCCCCTGTTTATCCATCTCATGAACGATTTTGGCTAGAAGACCAGGCTGTAAGATTTCACCTTGAGTGTAACGATCACATAACCGGGGGATGCTATTCTCTCTCCTGATTTCAGCAGCTACGGCCATTACTTTTTATTCTTCTTGCTACAGGAAAGACAAAGAGTAGCAAAAGGCATGGCCAGTAAACGGCTATTTTCTATCTGATTGCCACATTTTTTGCATTTTCCATAAGTACCGTTTTTAATTCCAATTAGAGCTTCTTTAATGCTGTCCCGAATCCCTCTTAACTGATTCTCTATGACTAAATTTTTAGTATGAGTTTCGGAGATATAAGATGCTGTTCCGGGTTCGGTTGTTTCCGCCAGGTCCATTTCCTTTGCCGGGTCTGTCTTTTCTACTTCTTTCAAATTTTTTTCTACATCCTGTTTTTGTCTAAGGAGTATCTTTTTGATTTTTTGTAAGCTAGTTATGGATAGATTTAACACGCATCCTCCTTAATATTTTATTGCTTAGAGTATGTAAATTTTTCTTGAAGTTTCTCAAACTCCAGCTCCAAGCGATTTTATGATTATACCAAGTTTTTTTAAAGTAAGCCACAGCCATACTCCGGGTCTGGCCGTTCACTAAAATCTGCAAAGAAAATTCCAAAAGTGACTTCAAATCGTTCAAAATATTTCTCCTCCCAAACCTTACTTGGGAATTAATGATTTTATAATAAACTGCTATACCCAGCACGATCATAGAGATAGAAAGGAGGAAACCGCTGCCAGGTTGGGCTCTGAAAAATTCCGTAATAAATTTTACAGCTCCCACATATATTAAGACTGAACTTACTATTTTGCCCCGCAGATGAAAATGGGTAGCCTGATTCCAAACTCTGGGTAAATAAAAAAGATAAAATATAGCTTCAACTCCTTGTATAGGGAATCTTTTCCCCACCAAGCCTATCACATCAATTCCCAAAAAATCGCTTCTGATTCCTGCGCTGCATCCGCCCAACAAACAACCAATACTCCCCAGTACCAACCCTCCTAAAAACGCTACAGATGCAATATCGGCAATTTGCCAAAAATCCAGCCTAAACCTTCTGGAAAAATAATAAAGCGTTATCCAACCGCCTAAAAAAGAGCCCCAAAAAGAGAAGCCGGGGTATTTGGCAATTTGAAAAATCTTCCCCAAGTCTAGGGCAAAGAAATCAAAATGCTCTATTACAAAATACAATCTGGCTCCTATTAGCCCCCCAAATAAGGAAAGCAACGCCAGATCCAATACCTTTTCTTCGTTTACTTCTGAAGCACGGGCCAATCTCCAGGCCAAAAATACTGAATAGATAAAAGCTAGGGCTGTAAAAAGTCCAAAAGAAGAAACCGGAAATTTACCTATTGTAAAAAGTACTGGAAACATCGCACCTGTAGGTTAACATACCCGGGCAAATTGAATCAACTTGACCTAAACTGTTATACTGTGTAGTGCGTCTACTCTAACCGCACAACCGTATTCTATGACAGCTACAGCACATGCATTAATCGGAGGGGCCATCGCAACGGCTGTACCAAACCCTGCTTTGGGTATTACCTTATCGGCTTTGTCACATCCGATTGTTGATATGATCCCCCATTGGGATTTTGGTTGGGGATGGAAGCAAAAAACCAAAACAAAGTTATTTTTGCAAGCATCGTTTGACTTAACTTTGGGCTTTGTCCTCGCTTATTTCCTTTTTGGCCAATATATGCAAAACTTTTGGTACTTTTTTCTGGCTGTCTTTGCTTCGGAAATATGGGATATATTAGAAGCTCCTTATTGGTTTTTCGGATGGAAATTTCCACCCTTCGGTTGGATCTATAAGATTCAGTCTTCGATGCAGGGGAAAACAAAAACAATAGAGATGGGTATTCTAACCCAAGCAGCAACAATAGTTGGCCTAGTTCTCATCCTCCATTTCTTAATTCCGCAGTATTAACAGAACTCTACTTCTTTAATGTTTTGAGAAAATCAGCAAATTCATCTCCGATATCCGGGTGTTTCAATGCCAATTCGACTACCGTTTTTAAATATTCCAACTTATTGCCGGTATCGTAATATTTACTGTTTTCTATCTCAACGGCGTAAAGCGGCACACCATTATCTTTAAGTAAGTTGATGGCATCAGTCAGCCAAATCTCGCCACTTTTACCTGGTTTCAGCCTCTTTAAGGCATCAAATATCTCCGGCGGTAGAATATAAGCTCCGTGAGTTGCAATATTGGAGGGCGCCTGGTCAGGATCAGGTTTTTCAACAATCTTTTTAATCCTTGAGACATTTCCTGCGACTGGTTCTAAATCAGCAATACCGTAACGTTTTAAATCCTCTTTTTTCTCGATTTTGACCCCGGAAATCACGATTCCCCCATATTTCTCATAAACATCAATCATCTGCTTCAACCTGGGGGGTTCGGAGCAGATAAACTCATCCCCCCATAGCACGGCAAACGGTTCGTCTTCTATTACCGGTTCGGCGGTTAGAACCGGAGTACCGTTGCCATACGGCCCTTTTTGGCGGATATAAATGAAGTTGGCCATTTGGGAAATTTTCTTTATCTCTTCCAAAAGCTGTATCTTTTGCCCGTTAACCAGATTTTGAACCAAATCTTCACTGGGGTAATCGAAATGGTCTTCAATTGCCCGCTTGTTAGAACCGGTGACTATAATAATATTCTCAACCCCCGAAGCAACAATCTCTTCTACTACATACTGGATAACCGGTTTGTCCACAATCGGGAGCATCTCCTTGGGCATGGCTTTGGTTTGGGGAAGAAATCTGGTACCGAATCCGGCAGCGGGGATTATAGCTTTAGTAATTTTCTTGCCCATTGGTTTACTTAATTTTTTTTTACCAAAAAAAGAAAACCCCATATCTCTTTGATCATATCACAAGATGGGATTTCTTACTTACTCCATAATATCATATTCTTTATAGGGGTTACCTTACTCTCTCAACATATTGGCCGCTTCTGGTATCAATTTTAACTTTCTCCCCAATGCTCATAAACATTGGAACTTTTACCACCAGCCCATTATCTAAAACTGCTTCTTTAAATACATTGGACACCGTATTCCCTTTTTCTCCTGGACCGGTGTCCACAATCTCGTAGACTAAACTGTTAGGAATCTCAAACCCCAACGCTTCTCCTTCAGAAACTATTAAAGTAATCTCCAATCCGTCCTTCAAATACTTGGCTTGTTCACCCAAAGCTTCTTTGGATAGAGAAAACTGTTCAAAACTAGTAGGATCCATAAAATTAAACACATTTGCATCCCGATACAAAAACTGGGCTTTTTTCTTTTCGATATTAGCTTCTTCTACCCGGGCTCCGGTAATGAAAGATTTCTCCAAGATCGCTCCGCTACGCAGATTTCTGGCTTTAACTTTTACATTTCCAGATCCCCGTCCCATCTTAACATGTTCGTAAGAGAGCACCATCCAGAGGTTGCTGCCGTCTTTAAAAACAGCCCCGTTTCGAAGTTCCGTTACACCAATTTGTGCCATATTTTTAGTTTTCCTCTATCAATTTAACCAATGTTTTTACACCAAATCCTGTAGCTCCCGGATTCCTAAAAGACCTTGCCTTCATGTCCCAAGCCGTACCCCCGATATCTAAATGTATCCATTTATTTTTCTTTTCAACTCCTACCTCGATAAACTTAGCACCGGTAGTAGACCCTGCTGGTCGCCAACCAGTAGATCCTCCCCTGGCAGAATTTAAAATATCGGCAAAATCACTTTTAATCCACTCATCGAATTCCTCATCCATAGGCATCTCCCAATATCTTTCTCCTACTTCCCTACCTACTTTGATAAGTTTTTGGGTAAATTCAGGGCTGTTGCCAAATGCCCCGGCTATAAAATCCCCTAACGCTATAATAATTGCTCCGGTGAGAGTAGCTATATCTACCAGTTTATTGGCTTTAAAGTCTTTTTGGGCATAGGAAATAGCATCAAGTAGGACTAGCCGACCCTCGGCATCGGTGTTTTCTATTTCGACAGTTTTACCGCCATAGCTTTTAACAACATCCCCCGGCCTTTGGGCCTTGGCTCCAAGATTGTTTTCCGTAACCGCCATCACTCCTACTACATTAGCTCTAACTTTTAACCTTGCCAAAGACTCCATAGCCCCTACAACGGCAGCTGCCCCAAGCATGTCATACTTCATCTCATTCATTCTGTCTGCAGGCTTAATAGAGATACCACCGGTGTCAAAAGTAATACCTTTTCCTACCAAGCTCCACTTATCCGAAGCTTTAGGGTCCCCGCTATACTCCAGGGCAATCATGAATGAAGGCTCATCACTACCTTGGGCCACACCGCAAAATGCCCCCATCCCTTTTTTGGCAGCTTCTTCTTCACCTAAAACAGTTAGCTTAAGGTTATTCTCCTTGGCTACTTTTCCGACAACGTCAACAAATGCGGTTGGAGTCATCCGGTTAGCTGGTGCATCCCCCATATCGCGGACCCGGTTGATGCTTTCTGCTAGAATTTCTCCTCTTTCCAAAGACCTTTTGGCATTCTCATCAGTTTTGGAAACAACCAGCAGGATACTTTCCAATTCGGGCTTCTCAACAACACTTTTTAAAACTGCTGTTGAATCGTGAGCAGCCAGACTGGTTCCTATTACCATAGCTTCAATCCACTGGTCACCCAAAGCCTGCAGATAAACCTTACTTGTTTTAGATAAAAGGCCTTTGACGGCAGTACCGGCAATATTTTGAGCTCTCTCAAAATTCAATTGCTCTCTTTTGCCGGCACCTACCAGTAAGATTTTCTGCTTTGGGCTATAAAGAAGCTGGGTTTCATACAGCTTGCCAAATTTCGGATTTTCTTTTAAAAAGGATTCTACTGTAGGTAAGCCAAAAGTTTCTGTTTTTCCCTCAAAAACTGGTAAAGCTATATACTGCGATTCAGTTTTTTTAATATCACCTGTAACAATTTGTAACTTCATGCTTGAAAAGTTTACCTTACAAAGCAGACTTTTTCAAGGCTAACTCTTTAACAACTAACCAGTGAACACATTATTATCGATCGACAAATTTACGTACACTACCGACATCTTTGGAAACCAACACCGCAACCCAATCCTCTATTCCCAATTCCTTTATAAATTCACGCAAAGGCTGCGCAATATCTTTTTTACTGACCCAGACGCTTTTTTGCCAAGGCTCAAACCCCCATTCTTTTAACCTGTAGCGGAAAATATTTCTGACTCTGCGGTGTTTTTCAGGAATATCGAATATTACTATCCGGTAGCTACCATCCCACTGATTCTGCTTTATTGCTTTTTCTATTCTTAATTGGTTTTGGCCTTTATGGGTTAATTTAACAATAATTTTTCCTTCATTATTAAGAGTTTCAACCCAACCTTTTTCCTTCAGTCGGTGAACAATATGGTAGAGCTTGTATCTATCCAAGTTAGGTTCTCCGTAAACATAATGGTGGGTATTGTAAGCAAAATCATATAGCAAAACTCCACTATCGACTGCTACTTCAAGCGCAGTCAGCAATAGGTCGGTGGCTTTGGATCTTTTGCCCATTGATTGCATTATGGACGATCGATAAATATGCAGTCAATAGTTTCATTACCCTTCTCTACTTGATATAATATCCAAGCCTGCTGAAGTGGCGGAAGAAGATAGAGTCGTGCTGCACAGGCTTAGCACGCTTCCTTCTTTATCCCCACTTCGTCATAAAATGCCGAAGTGGCGGAATGGCCAGGTGGTGGAATGGTAGACACGAAGGTCTCAAAAACCTTTGATCGCAAGATCATGAGAGTTCGACTCTCTCCCTGGCCACATAAGGAGGGTTCGACCTTTTTGACCTAGGTCAAAAAGGCAAGATCTCCGATGAAGTCGGAGTAGACTTACGCCCACCTTCGGCACAGAGGAGAAAATTTCATGAAGACAGTTATTGGATTAGTTGGAGAAAAAGGTTCTGGAAAAGAAACTTTTGGCAAAATCCTTAAGAAACTAACTAGAAAAAAGGTGGCCCATATTCGTTTTTCAGATCTTCTGTCTGAAACATTACATTCCTGGTCCTTACCACAAACTCGGGAAAATCTACAAAAACTGGCTGTTGTAATGAAAGACGGTTTTGGCTCAAATACCTTGAGTAACGCAATCTACCAACGGATTAAAAATTTAAAGGCAGATGTAATTCTAATAGACGGAGTCAGGTGGGAATCTGATGTTTCCTTAATTAGGAAGTTTGAAAAAAATTTGATGGTATACATAACTTCCGATCTGATGCTTCGATACGAAAGGCTTAAAAAACGTAATCAAAAGATAGATGAAGAAAATACCACTTTTGAACAATTTATGAAGGAAGAAAAAGCTGAAAACGAGCTACTTATTCCCAGAATTGGAGCAAAAGCAGATTATAAAATCATAAATAATGGTACCTTAGAACAATTTAAAAAAGACATCCGCGTGTTTGCCGAAAAGTTCTTCTCTTAGGCTGCAACCGGAGCTTCTTTTCCCGTCGGTTTGGAAGAAGGTGTAACTTTTCCGGCTCGGCTTCTTTCCATACCAAAAAATTTGGTTCTATCTCCCCTAAAGAATAGTTGGATATCACCAATCGGGCCGTTTCTATGTTTTTGAATATCTAAGGTTACCTCTTCCGGCTTTTCCAAGTCTTCACGGTATATAAACATCACTACATCTGCATCCTGTTCGATTGCGCCTGACTCCCGAAGGTCAGCCAGTTGGGGTTTCCTGGTACCTCGCGCTTCTACCGCCCGAGAAAGTTGGGAGACTGCCAAAACCGGAATCTTTAGCTCTCTGGCTAAGTTCTTCAAGCTTTGGGAAATTTCGGAAACTTCCTGCACTCTGTTTTCTAAATTTCTTCCATGCACCAACTGCAGGTAATCTACAATCAAAAATTTTAACCCATGTTCTATTTGTAACCGACGAGCTTTGGTGCGCATTTCGGAAATCGTAATTCCCGGAGTATCGTCGATAAAAAGTGGTGCTTCTGCCAACTCACCCATAGCAATAGATAACCGATCAAAATCTTTCTCGTCTAGCTTTCCTGTCTTAAGCCTCCAAGCATCTATATCCGCTTGGGCCACCAAAAGTCTGTCCACCAACTCCTCCTGACTCATCTCCAAGGAAAAAATTCCCACCGGCATCTTGGTATTAACCGCCACATGTTGGGCAATATTTAAAGCAAAACTGGTTTTTCCCTGACCGGGACGAGAAGCTAGAATAATCAAATTGGAATCCTGCATACCGGCCAATTTGCTGTCTAGATCACGAAAGCCGGTTGGTACTCCGCGCAGCTTGCCGGAACTTTTTTGTAGCTCATCCAGTCGATCGAAAGACTCCGCCAAGGCATCTTTTATGGCCAGAAAGTCCCTTTTGACATGTTCTTGTGCCAAAGCAAAAATCCCGGATTCGGCAAATTCCAAAAGCTCCTCAACAGGCCCGGATTCTTCGTAAGCTTTTTCTATCAGTTTAGTTGCCTGAACAATTAAATTTCGGCGTATAGAGTGATCCTTAATAATTTTGGCATATTGCTCAATATGGGCAGAGGTAGGAACCGAATTTACCAATGTTGTGAGATAAGCAGAACCCCCTACTTTATCAAAAGATCCTTTTCTCTTTAGCTCTTCTGTTAAAGTTACCAGATCAATCGGTTCTCTTCTTTCAAACAAATCTTGAATGGCTGCATAGATATGTCCATGCTGTTCAGTCCGATAAAAATTATTGGGATGCAACAATTCCGATATCCTAACTATGGAATCCTTATCTATCAGCAGAGCACCCAGCAGGGACTGCTCGGCATCAATATTTTGCGGGGGGAGTTTCGATATTACTGGCATAAGTTAACTGAAAAGTTCAAATTACTTTATCCTTTATACTTTATTCAATACTACAACTTGAGGTTCCTCTGGTAGTTTGTCTTTTGTTATAGAAAGCTTTACAGAAGGGCTTACATCTTCTGCTCCCATCTGTTTGAGAAAATTTTCTACCGGTTCCAGATCTACATTCAAACCCTCAATTCTGTAGTGCATGGGGATTATAATTTTTGGTTCAAGCTGTGAAACGATACTGGTCGCTTCTTTGGCGGCAATCGTATAGACAGAACCAACCGGAACCATTAATATATCTGTCTGGCCAATTAGATTCAGCTGCTCTTCAGTCAACTCCTCTTGCCCTAGGTCTCCCAAATGGACAATATTTAACCCATCCAAAAGTAGGTGGAAAATAATATTTTTACCCCTCTCGGAACCTTGGGTATTATCGTGAAAAGAGGATATACCTGTTATCACTACACCGTTTATTTCATATTCACCGGCCCCGGTAAATACCATTGCTTTGCCGGTAGGACCGGATACGGCAGCAGCATTATTGTGATCACCATGATCGTGAGTTATCAAAACTACATCGGCCTGTAAATCTTTGGGTAACTTCAGCCCTATAAACTGGGGGTCAAAAGGATCAATAATAACTGTAGCATTTTTACCTTTGAGTTTAAAACAAGCTTGGCCTAACCAAGTAATCTCCATGGCTTGGATTCTAACATAATTTCAGATGCTGTAACAAGACAGTTTTCTTTTAGGTGCGTGGTACAATATCTGTTGAGCTCTAAACCCAATCCACTATGATATTAAATAAAAAGTTATCAACTAAAGCCTTTATCACTTCTCAACTATTTATTTTGATTTCAGGGCTGGTCTTTTTAGCAAGTATTTATTATATTTTGAATGTTCAATATCAAGCAAGCAATAAACTCTATTCCCCATCCGGAGGTCCCGTAACCACAGCCCCTGTTTCCTTAACTTTAGATTTGCAGCAACCGGATGAAGACAGCTTAGTTTTTAAAACGCCTCTTCTCTTGATCGGAAAGACAGCTCCTAATTCATCCGTTTTAATAACCGATGAAAATGATGACCAAGTAGTTGTATCAAAATCGGACGGATCATTTTCCGCCACCCTGGCCTTAAATGTCGGAGTTAATAAAATAACAGCTGTAGTTTTTGATGCAACGGGGGAACAAAGATCGGTAGAAAGAACTATTTTTTATTCACAGGAGAAGCTATGAGGAAATTCACAATGGACAATGTAAAATTGACAGTTAAGCTCATTTTTTTGCTTTTTACATTCTACATTCTACATTCTACATTCTACATTCCGGCAGGTTATGCGAAGGAGTCCTCTCCCTCGGCAGATATTAAGCAAAAGCTGGAAGAGCTCAAAAAAGAGATTGCCTCTAAAGCCGCCCAACTAAAACAGGAGGTAAACCAAAAACTGCAAAACAAGGCTTATGTGGGGAATGTAAAAACTAAGACCGACAACTCTCTTACTTTAGCTACCAAAACCGGTCCAAAAATTGTCAGCATTAATCAAGATACGCAGTATGATTCCACTATTAAGAGCAAAGTCAAATTCTCCGCAAAGACTTTAAGAGAAGAGGACTACCTGGCAGCCTTGGGAGATATTGACGACAACGGAGTGTTAACGGCTAAAAAAGTTATACTACTTAACCCTCAACCAGAACCAAAAACTTATCTTTGGGGACAGGTTATCTCTATTTCCGACAGATTAGTAACGGTACGGGATCGTGAGTATAAAACTTATACGGTTTCAATTAGTAGTAAAACGGACATCTTTAGCGGCGAAAGTGCAGTCAACTTTGGAGAATTATCTACCAATGATTTTGTAATTTTGAGTGGATATGTTAACGAAAAAGCCATCTTGGAAACCGGATATATTTATATAATTCCTCAAGGAGGCGTACTTCGTTCGAAATTTAAATCCGCTACCCAATCTGCACAAGAAGCCACCCCCCAGGCTAAAAAGAAGAATCAATAAAATTTGTCCTTACCGCTTTGTAAAAACTGTTCCGCTTCACTTCGATCTTTTACTACATCAACTGCCCTCCAGAACCCTTCATCTTTAAAACCAAGAAATTGCTCTTTAGGGATTTTGGGGAAAGTCTCTAGCTCATGATCGCCCTTTTCGGGAAGTAGCGGTTCCACCTCTTTATTAAAAACATAAATTCCTCCGTTTATCCAATAAGGAAGTCTTGGTTTTTCTTCAAAACCTAAAATATGGTTTTGTTCATCTATTTTTACTACACCCCACCTTGACAGGTATGGAACCAAGAGTAAGGAAATCAGAGCTTTATTGTCTAAATGCTGATTGATCATCTTAGACAAATCCAGTCTGGTAATAATATCCCCGTTACAAACCACAACATCGGTAGCATTATTCATAAGAGGACTCTTGAATGCTTGCTTTATTGCCCCTCCTCTACCAAGTGGTGTTTCTTCTATGGAATAATCTACCTCTATGTCCAACTTATCGCCGTGGTTAAAATACTCTTGAACTACCTCATATTTATAGCTTACCGTAAGGATGAATTTCTTTATGCCGTGGGATTTAAGCCACTCTATTTGCCAACCAAGGATAGGCTTGCCGGCTACCTCTACCATTACTTTAGGACGATCGTCTGTTAGAGGTCGCAGTCTTTCTCCTTTTCCTCCCGCCAGAATAATTGCCGTATCAATCCCTGCCATATATGTCTTATAGAATATACAGATTTTACAAGGTTTGTAAACTGGCAATTTCACGAGTTCTAATAAATTATGTTAGGATAAACATATGCAAAAGATGAAATTACAAACGTTAAAGGGATTTAAAGACTACCTACCGCCTGAAGCTTTAAGGCGTAAGTTTTTAGTGGAAAAAATTATTGAAGTTTTTAGAAAATTCGGCTTTGACCCTTTGGAAACCCCTACTTTAGAATATGCAGAGGTTTTAAAAGGTAAATATGGTGAAGAAGAAAAATTAATTTACGAGTTTGAAACCAGAGGCGGAGATAAAGTCGCTTTAAAATATGATCAAACAGTGCCGTTGGCCCGGGTAATTGCCCAATACCCCAACCTTCCTAAACCTTTTAAAAGGTACCAAATTCAGCCTGCCTTTAGAGGAGAAAATCCCCAAAAAGGAAGGTATAGAGAATTTTTACAATGTGATGCAGATATTATTGGTGTCTCCTCCCCATTGGCGGATGCTGAAATTTTAGCTCTTATTTATGAGATTTATCAGAATCTAAAATTAGATGTTGTAATCAAAATAAATGACCGAGCACTTCTTAACCTGGAACCAAAATATCTGGCAGCTATTGATAAGCTAAACAAGATCGGTACTGACGGGGTTACCAAAGAGCTAATAGGCAAAGGTTTACCGGAAACAAAAGCAGAAGAAGTTTTAGAAACAGTTAAAAATCTACAAATGTCAGACAATCTGAAAAAAATTCAGTCTATTTATGAAAAAATGGGTTACCCATCAGATTCATTACAATTTGATCCAACTATGGTTAGAGGGCTTGATTATTACACCGGGCTGATTGTTGAGGTTGTCCTAAAATCCGATCTTAACTCTTCTTCCCTTTGCGGAGGAGGAAGATGGGATAAAATGATCGGCCAATTTACAGATACCGACCAGCCTGCTGTGGGCTTTGCCATAGGAGTGGACAGAACCCTTGAAGCAATGGAAGAAGAAGGAGTCTTAGATATTCCGCCAACGAAGACAGAAGTTTTGGTAACCGTTTTCTCTGTAGAATTACTTGATGCCTCTGTTGATGAAGTCTCTTATCTTCGCAAAAATAATATTTCTACCGAAATTTATCTTGTTCCTGATTCTAAGTTAGAAAAGCAGCTCAAATATGCGGATCAAAAGGGAATTCCTTATGCAATCATTATTGGCCCGGAAGAAGCCCAATCAAATCAAGTGGTTCTAAAGGATCTTAAAACAAGAACCCAGGAAAAGCTTGACCCAGATCAGCTACTTGTAAAACTTACATCACAATAACTTGTCCAATCGGACATCATCATGTTATCTATACGTTATCTATTCGACTTTATCCATTAAATTTTCTACAATATTTATATGAGCTCCCAACTTTTAACCAAGCCTCTCCCTTACTTGGCTTTGCTTCTTGCCAGTATTATCTGGGGGGTAAACTTTGTAGTGGCCAAGATCACCCTGGAGGAAATTCCCCCTTTTAGCCTAGCATTTTTGAGATTTTTTATAGCTTCAATTGCCCTTGCTCCGTTTTTTTTAGCTGAAACCAAAAAAGTAAAAGTTAAAAAAGAGGACCTCTTACCTTTAACTGCAGCCGGAGTTTTTATCATTACCTTAAATATCGCCTTTTTCTTTGAAGGGATAATGCGTACCACAGCCATTGAAGCTTCTGTATTAACTCTAATCATCCCTATGATTAGCATACTGTTGGGATGGTGGTTTTTAAAAGAGAGGGTCTACTTAATAAATTTATTGGGGGTAGTGATGGGATTGATCGGTACTATTATTATAATCGGTCTACCCCAAGTCTTGGAGGGAAGTTACTCCTACCGGTCTTTTATCGGAAACATCCTAATTATCCTAGCTTCTGTTTCGTTTGTAATTGGAGCAGTGTTTTCCCGGAAAATGCTTAAAAAGTATCCTTCTTTGACGGTCACGGCGGTGGCTTTTTTGGTAGGGGCAATTACCTTTTTACCACCGGCCGTCAGGGAATATTTCCAAAATCCTTTATGGGTAAACCAGGTTACTATTCTGGGGATTTTGGGTCTTACCTATATGGTCTTGTTATCCTCTATTTCCGCTTATTTTCTGTTTGAGTGGGGGTTGGCCAAAACCAGCGTAGCAAAGGCGGACCTGTTCCAATATATCCAACCTTTTGTGGCAGCTTCATTGGCTATTCCTCTACTTGGGGAAACCTTGACCTTTTCGTTCTTAATCGGGACACTTCTGATCGCCGCCGGTGTTTATCTGGGGACTTTTGCCAAAGAACCCCACCATAAAATCCACCGGGCTCACCAAATTTAACTACTCCTTTGATTTTTGAAGGCTAAATTGTTATACTACTCACGTTATGAAAACAGGTATTCATCCAAATTGGAATCCAAATACCCAAATAACTTGTGCCTGCGGCAATACTTTTACAACCGGTTCAACACTGGATACAATCCGCGTGGATATTTGCAGCAAATGCCACCCTCTTTTTACCGGGCAACAAAAGTTGGTTGATACTTTGGGCCAAGTAGATAGGTTTGTTAAAAAGACGGAAAGCTCCAAGGCAAAACAAGAAGCCAGAAAAATGATTTTAGAGACCAGAAAACAAAAAGTAGAGCAAAAGAAAAAGGACAGGCCTTCTCTTAAAGAACTCTTAATGCAGGTTCGCAAACAAGCCTCCTCTTAGATAAAGCCAAGGTCAAAAGTTTACAGGCAAAAAATATTTTGGACTTTTAACTTTTTCCTTTATACTTAAATTAATATGAATGACTATATTCACCAACAAATAGAAGCGATCGAGCACAAGATTGCGGAAAACAGACTCCTACTGGATGATCCTGAATTGGGGCCTTTGGCTCAAACAGAAATCGAAGAGCTCGAAAGGCAAAAAGTGGAGCTTGAACAATCAGCTTCCACCCCAATGGGAAATACCCAAAGCAGCCCCCAGTCTATCCCGGGGGTAAATCCGGATGTGGCTTTGGTAGAAATCCGTTCTGCTGCCGGAGGAAACGAAGCCGGTTTATTTGCCGCAGATTTGACCCGGATGTATGAAAGGTATGCTCAAAATAAAAAGTGGAAGATAGAAGAGATCAATCGTTCCGAGGGTAATATCGGCCAAATTAAAGAGTTGGTACTAAAAATATCCGGCAAAGGTAGTTATGGTGACTTTAAGTATGAGTCAGGAGTACACCGAGTCCAAAGAGTACCGGAAACAGAAAGTTCAGGCAGAATCCACACCTCCACTGCAACAGTGGCTGTTTTGCCTCAAGTTTCTCACACTCAAGTTATCATCAATCCCTCTGATATTGAATCTGAAGCATTCAGGTCAGGTGGTCATGGAGGACAGAATGTTAATAAAGTATCAACAGCTGTCAGGCTTAAACATATCCCTTCCGGCATTACTGTTACTGCACAGACAGAAAGGTTCCAAGCTCAAAACAGAGAGATAGCCATGGACTTACTACGCTCCAGGCTTTGGCAGTCGGAGGAAGAAAAAAGACAACGAGAGGTTTCAGGCAACCGAGCTGCTCAAGTAGGATCAGGGGACCGTTCGGAAAAAATTAGAACCTATAACTTTCCGCAAAATCGTGTTACCGATCATCGGATCAATAAATCCTGGTATAACTTGGATGAAATCATGGAAGGAGATTTGGGAGAGGTAATTGCCGCTTTGAAAAAACCCTCTTTTACTGTTGAGGAGAATTCTCAATAACCGCAGTTAAATTAAGCTGCTTCCCATCTCTATAAACCTGCAACTCTACTTTAGAACCCACATTGGTACCGGAGATAATATCTGCTACCTTATTTTCCGAATCAATCGCCTGCCCGTTGATCTTGGTTATGATATCGCCACTTTTTACCGCTGCTTTATCTGCCGGTCCGCCCGGAACAACATCCTGGATATAAGCACCTGTAGGAACTTCATTTAAAGAAGCTATGTCCTTGGAAATAAACCGATATCTAATCCCTAAAAACGGCCTATTTACCGAACCTGTAGAAACAAATTCGTCCACTATGGACTTAACTGCGTTTATAGGAATAGCAAACCCAATATTTTGAGCCCCCTCGGTGGTAGCAACATTTACCCCAATTACCTGACCGCTTGAATTAAGAAGCGGTCCACCGGAATTCCCCGGATTAATCGCCGCATCGGTTTGGATTAAATTATCCAGCCTTTCAAAAGATCCGGCAAAGGGGTCTGTTGCAGACACTGCCCTGCCTAAACCGGATACAATTCCGGTAGTAACCGTATTGGTAAATTTACCTAAAGCATTACCAATTGCTATTGCCGTCTGCCCTACTTTTAGCTTACTGGAATCGCCCAGCTCCAAAACCGGCATATCGGAGCCGTCAATCTTTACGATTGCAAGATCTAAAACAGGGTCACGGTAAATCTTTCTGATTTCATATTTCTGCCCATCCCGGGTCAGGACAGAATAGGTAACATTAGGATCAGAAACTACATGTCGGTTTGTAACTATAACTCCATTTGAGGAAGCAATAAACCCTGTACCGATTGTGCTATCTTCCTGCTGTGGTAGAGAAAAAGGATCAAACGGGTTAACAAGCCTTCTGGTAACACCAATGGAGACTACGGAAGGTGATGTTTTCTCCACCACCGAAATTATAGCGTTTTCCTCTTGTACAATAGTCCTGGTTTCTTGTGTTTGGGATTTTGGCAGAGAGAATTTGCCAAAAGGGATTAAGTTTCGAAGCTGGGCTTGATACAAACCTACAGCCACAACAATCCCCAAAGCAATAACAACAACCAGCCAATACATATTTGGTCTAGGTGTTTGAAGTTTTATTTTGTCCATATATTAACTATTCCAGCAATTCCAAAGCTCTTTCAAGTTGCGGGTCTTTTGTTAAATCTTCACTCTCTTTTGGCTGTTCTATCTCTACATCAGGCCTTAAACCGTCCGTATCATTAACCCAATGCCCGTTGGGCGTTAACCATTTGGCCACAGTAATATGGATACCTGTACCGCCCGGTAAATCTTGGGCTTCTTGAATAGTGCCCTTGCCAAAAGATTTTTCACCGACCAGCCTGGCCCGCTTTCTATCCTGCAGTGCCCCTGCAACAATTTCAGAGGCAGAAGCAGATCCTTTGTTAATCAGCACCACCATTGGGGTTTTCTGTAATTTCCCCACTCGATCTACTTTATACGATACTTTCTGTCCTTCCCCATCTTCCTGTATAACTACTTCACCCCCATCTAAGAATTCTGAAGCAATAAAAACCGCCCCCTGTAGATAACCTCCCGGATTATTTCGCAGATCCAAAACTATACCGTCAGCCTTTTTGGAAACGATATCCGACACAACCCCATCCCATTCTTCTTTGGTTCGGTCTCCAAACCTGGTTAACTTAATAAGAGCTATATTTTTGCCGGAGTCACGAGTCTGGAAACTGACCTCAACGCTTTTTACTATAATAGTTTCTCGAGTCAAATTATATACCTTAGTATCGGCATCACCTTCCCGGTAGATGGTTAAAGAAATCTGTGAACCTTTGGGCCCACGGATTAACTGTACAGCTTCGGGTAGAGAGATATTTGTTGTGTCTTTGTCATTGATTTTAACGATAATATCCCCTGCTTTAATACCAGCTTTTTCTGCCGGCATGCCGGACAATGGAGAAATAACTACCAACCTTTTATCTTTATTAAACCCAAGCTGAATGCCAACCCCATCAAAACTGCCATTTAGCTCTTCTTTGGAAACTTTCTGTTGGGTAGGAGGCAGAAATACGGTATAGGGGTCTCCTACCGCTGCTACCATTCCCTGGATTGCTCCGTAAAAAAGCTTGTTGGGATCGAGTGCTTTTTTATCCAGATATTGCCTGTTAAGAAGATCCCAGGTATCCCAAAACAACCCAAAATCAACATTGACATTTTTTGGAGGTTCTTTGTTAACAACAGTAATGCTGGATCTAAAACCGGCCCACTTTAACTGGAGATCCCTGTGTCCCAATTGCCAACCCAGCACAAATGCCAAAAGGACAATTAGTAAGGTCCCTAAATTAATTTTTTGGAGAGTATTTCGAACATTAAAAGGTTTGCCAAATTGCATAAACTGTCTTAATTTTTTCTCACCAATCTTAAGGTATAGACTATATACTACACCTTAGGAGTAAAAGGAAGCAAAGCTAGGTGGCGAGCTCTTTTGATTTCAGTAGTAATCCTTCTTTGATGCTTGGCACAAACCCCGGTTTTTATTCTGGGGACAATCCTGGTTCGGTCTGTTAGGTATTTTCTAAGTGTGGCCGCATCAGTAAAGTTAGGAGTAGTTTTAGATTGACAAAAAGCACACTTTTTCTTGGTTTGGGCCTCGGAAACTACCGGAGTTTCAGTTTTTACTTCAGCTTCAATAGCGCTGTCTTTGCTGACTTTTTTTGAGATGATTTTTTTCATGGTAGGAATTATATAACTTTAGAGGCTAAAATGGAAGGTCATCCAGCTCTTCGCTTTTAATCTCCTCTTTTGGAGGCTTTTCTTCCTTTTTCTGTTCTTCTGCTTTCTCCTCTGATTCTACTTTCTCTTTTGGCTCTGTTTTTGTTTCCTTTGGTAGCTCATCCCCTCTTGTATCTTCTTCAAAAGTCCCCTCTACCCCACTTTTGGGTGAGAGCAGGATCATATCTTCCACAACAATCTCGGTAATCTGACGGTTTTGGCCATCCTGCCCTTCAAAAGAACGGGTCTGCAGTCTACCGGAAATAAAGACTTTGTTACCCTTTTTAAGAAGCTGATTACAAAGTTCAGCCAACTTATTCCATGCCACTAATCTGTGGAAATCTACCTCTTCTTTCTTTTCACCATCGGTAACATAGGTACGATTGGTAGCCAAACCGAAGGTACAAACCGCAGCTCCATTGGGGGTATATCGAAGTTCAGGGTCCCTGGTTAAATTGCCTATTAATTCTACTCTATTCCAAGATCTGCTTGCCATTTAGATTAAACTCTCACCAGTAGATAACGTAAAATATCTTCCTCTACTTTCAAAACTTTGTCAAGGCCTTTGGCATTCTTCGGATCAGCCTCAATCTCATAGTGAGCATAGTAGCCTTTAACCTGTTTTTTAATAGGGTAGGCCAAGTCTTTATTGCCCCAAAGGTCTTCCTTTTTGATCCTGCCTTCTGTGCCGGTCAGCTTTTTGACCAAGGAGTCCAAAAGAGCCTTGCGCTCCTTCTCATCCAAATCAGGTTTTATTATTAGTGTTAAATAATAATTATTCATTATTAGGTGGTAATTGTACAGACAAATTAGTTCAAATTCAAGGATGAATCAGTTCGAGAAGTTGGGTTTTTAATCAAAACCTTATCCCGGTCAGTTTTTAATATCTCGTACATAAATCCTGGTATATTTTCATCTTTCAATCTCCAAGTATTGGTTATGATTAAAAAGGGCTCGCCTTTTTCGACCAAAGGCTTCAGCTCATCCTTTTTTAGTTTTTTAACTTCTTTATCGGAATAAAAGGCAGCCGCAGGATCGAAATCTCCATCAATATACAAAATTTTAGCTTGATATCTTTGAGCTTCTTTGGATAAAATTGCCTCATCTGTTACAAAGGCCGAAATATCTATAAACTGGTACCAGGCAGCACGAAGCTGTATAAAACTAAAGTACCCGGAGAAAATTAGTAAAAAAATAGAGATTAAATTAGCAAATCTTTTTAGTCGTAAAAATTCTAATAACTTCACAAGAATCATAAAAAATGCGCCAAAGAAGGACAAAATCATAAATGGATAAACTGGAATTAAATGCCAGATATGCACTTCAGGTGAGAAGAAAAAAGGCAATGAGAAGGTTAAAATAAATAGTGGCAGAGCAGCCGAATATTTATTTTTCAAAAAAAACACCAGCACTGTTCCCAACACCCCCGGCCAAAACCATTTACCAATACCATTATGCAAATAAATATTAAACAATTTAATATTTTCTAATAAATTACCCCCGATATCACCTCGCCTGATTCCATTGAAAAAATGCCAGTACACCAGATTGGGATCTTTAACATACTGTATCAAAAGCCACAATCCATATAATAAAATACTTGACCCAATTGGGATGATGAAATCTTTTAAGGTATGCGTATCAGATCTCCAAAAAATAAATACCAATGAAGGGATAATTAAAAATGGGGCAAATACCTTAATGATGGTTAAATAGGCAAAAGTTAGGCCAAATAAGAGAAAATATTTCCTGTTTTCAGAAGCTTTGATTGCCAGATAAAAAGTCAGTAAGAAGAAAAAGATCAGAGGTGTGTCCAAATTTCCAGATCTAGCTCGGTACAAAAACCAAAAAGAAGAGCAAAGAGCTAGAGCAGAAGAGAATCCGACTACTCTGTTAAATATTTTTTTACCCAGTAGATAAGTGAGGATTAAAGATAGAACTCCAAAAAAAGCAGATGAAAAACGAGCACTAAATTCACTTATTCCCAAAAATTTAAAAAATATTGCAGTTATCCAAAAACCTCCGGGGGGATGGTCAACAAAAGGATGGTTGTTAAAAACTAAATTAAAAAGGTCCCCTGTTAGCAGAATATGTTTTGAAATTTCACCGTACCAAGCCTCATCCCAAGAAACCAATGATGATTGGCCCAATTTATAGAAAAAAAGGGGTGTTAAAAGCAAAATGAGGCCCAAATTGAGAAAATCTAAAAGACATGACCGTTTGCCAAAAAAATTATCCACCAAACCATAGTATTAGGAGCCGATTAAAAATTCAATCACATCCCCATCTTTGACTTCATAATCTCTACCCTCTA
>CAZGFG010000007.1:0-40690 GCA_964524895.1 uncultured Gammaproteobacteria bacterium
ACTTCTTTATTAATTTGCAGCAGTTTCTTATTTTTAACAATCTCCTTTCGGAAATTCTCTAATAATTTAGCTCTTCCTTCTTTATCTGTAGGCAGAGCATAACCTTCTACCTCTTTGATTACCCGTCCAATCCAGTCTGCAATTTTTACCATATCTTCCTCCTTCATCCCCCTGGTAGTTAAAGCCGGTGTCCCCATCCGGATACCGGAAGCATAAAAAGGCGGCATAGGGTCATAGGGAACGAGATTATAATTTAAAACTATTCCTGCCACCTCTAAAGCTTCTGCCGCAATCTTACCGCTAACTTTTTTATCTTGTAAGTCTACCAAAATTAAATGGTTGTCGGTGCCACCGGAAACCAGATTTAAACCATTTTCTATTAACCTCTTAGCCAAAGCTTGGGAATTTTTAACTATTTGGGCTGCATAAGTTTTAAATTTAGGGCCATTTGCTTCTTCCAAAGCCACTGCTATAGCTGCAGTTTGGTTATCATGAGGCCCCCCCTGAAGTCCGGGGAAGACAGCCGAATCAATCCTTCTTGGCAAATCGGCATCTCTTCTTACTCCTCTGTCCGTTACCATAATCATTGCTCCCCTGGGCCCTCTCAAACTTTTGTGAGTGGTGGTCATAATTATGTCAACATAAGGGGAGGGAGAGGGATGCACGCCTCCTATCACCAGCCCGGCAATATGAGAGATATCCGCCATCAGCCAAGCACCAACTTTATCCGCAATTTGCCTAAACTTCTTAAAATCTATAATACGGGGATAGGCTGTAAAACCACAGATTAAAAGGTCGGGTTTTTCTTTTAGTACTTCTTTTTCTACTTCATCGTAGTCCAGCTGGCGGGTTTCCTCATTGACTTTATAGTGAGCTGCTTTAAAAAACCTTCCGGAAAAACCGATATTTTCCAAACCGTGGGTGATATGACCTCCGTGGTCCAAAGCCAACCCCATTAGCTTCTGCCCATTTTTTAAGCTGGCCATGTAAATGGCGGCATTAGCAGGCGAACCGGAATAAGGTTGGACATTAACATAGGGGACTTTAAAAAGTTTTCTGGCTAAACTTTGAGCATAATCTTCGATATTATCTACTATTTCATTTCCCTGGTAGTATCTTTTATGCGGATAGCCCTCCGAGTACTTATTAGTTAAGGCCGATCCAAGGGTCCTCATTACATTTTCAGAAGTATAGTTTTCAGAGGGGATCATCTCCAAAACTTCCCGCTGTCTCTTTTTTTCTTGTTCTATCAGTTTAAATACTTTGCTAGTCATTGAGGGTGAAGATGAAAACAATGCTACAGGTTATCCTCATATTCTGTCAAGGGAGAAATTTAATTTATGGAATCGGAGTTAAATATCTCGGCTGCTACCCTAATCACCTCATCATCCGCAGCGATCTCTACATTGGCTACATCTTCCGGTTGAGCCTTTCTTTGTTCCAAGACTGTGGACATCCGGATACTTCTTCCTAATATATCGGAGATAATAGATTCCAACAGATCACGGTTTTTGGGTGCTTCCAAAATCCGCTGATGGAAAGAATAAGGCACTTCTATAATTAGGTCGGTTTGGGTGCAGTCGGCAATTATCACTGAACGCAGAAGTGCTTCCAAAGAATAGTTGTAAGGCCTGATAGTCTCCAGAACAAAAGTCCATTTTTCTTTGATCCTTAAAATATCTGGTGAATCGGAAACATTGGGGACAGAATCTATAGTTTTGACCTCCTTGACAGGTTTTTCTTCCAAGTCTACTGCTTTTTCTACCTCGGGTTGTTGCGGGGTATCGGAAAGACATATCTCAACAGCTGCCAATTCTAATGGGAGAGAAGGGATAGAGGCAAATTTTAGTCTCTCATAACCTTTTTGCAGACAATCAAGAGCATAGGTAAGTTGTTGTTGGCTAAACAGCCCAGACAACCTCTCCAGTTCCTGTGTTTTCTCCTCCCCCCAAACCGGAAGCACCAATGCATCTTTTAGGTTATTCTTAACAAGCATTAGTGCACGTAGTATATCCATTAGGTAACAAGTCAAATCTTTGGTATCTACCCCACTTTCTACTTGTTTGGATATTGCAAGAAGCGCTTCTTTGGATTTTTTTTCCGACAAAAAGCCAATCAATTCTATTGACTCTTCAAATCGGGAAGCCTTAAGACTCTCTTCTATTTGGGCCACAGTGATCCTATTGCCTAACCCGGCAACTTGATCCAATAATTTAACCCCATCCCGGAAACTGCCTTCCGCCCTTTTGGAAAGTAACTTTAGAGCTTCTTTGTCTATGTCTATCTTTTCTCCTTCGGCTATTTTTTCTAGAGCTTCTGTTATCTGCGAGGGAGTAGCAAGTTTAAAATCCAGTCTCTGCAATCGGGAAAGGATAGTTTGAGGGACTTTTTGGACTTCGGTAGTGGCTAGAATGAATAAGGCGTGATCGGGGGGCTCCTCTAGTGTTTTTAACAGGGCGTTAAAAGCTTCTGTTGTTAACATATGTACCTCATCAACAATATAGACCTTTTTCCTGGCAGCAGTGGGTGAGAGTTTAATCCTTTCGCGCAGCTGCCGAATATCATCTATACCTCTATTGGAAGCAGCATCTATTTCTATCAGATCCAGGTTGGAACCATCGGTGATGGATTTGCAGGTTTCACACTTATTACATGGTATAGAATCAAGCGATAATCCAGAAGCGTTAAGCTTACTGCTTTTTGCTTGATTTAGTTCACAATTAACCATCTTGGCCAAAATCCGGGCTGTTGAAGTCTTACCGGTTCCCCGAGGCCCGACAAAAATATACGCATGAGAAAGTTTTTTATTTAGAAAAGATGCCAGCAGTTGTTTCTTAACCGAGTCTTGCCCTATTAAATTATCTAGGTTTTGTGGGCGGTATTTTAAATAAAGTACGGGTTTATCCTGCTGTTTTGATTCCATATCATTAGTGTAAATAGGCAGCAGAACTTAGCAAAATCTCTTACCCATCAACACAGCTTCAGGGGAAACTAGTTATGATGGATACCTAAAAGGTGGTTTACTCCATGTTCTACCAACTCCCTAATCTCTTCCTCAACCGATATGCCATCTAATGCTGCATCTTCTACAGCCTGTGGATATGAGATTACAATATCCCCAAGCCTTAACCATTTGTCCGGTGCGGCAATAAAACCAACCCTTGGAATATGCTGCAAATTTACTTGGCTCGGATCTTCTAAAGCAAAAGAGAGAATATCGGTGGTAGAATCAATACCACGATACTTACGGTTTAATTCATGCATCTTCCGATCACCGATAACATTAATTCCCAACTCTACCTTCCCTCCAATACGATGTCTGGATAAAGCTGTCATAACAGCTGCCCTAATGGCTGTTTTGTTAACATTGTATCTTGGATCGGCAGTAACAATGATATTGATCATAAAAAGATTTAACTTAAAAGCTTCTCTTTTACCAGTGAGGAAACCCTACTTCCTTCGGCCTGTCCGGCAACTTTGCTCATCACCAGCCCTATTACCTTTCCCATATCAGCAATACTGTTGGCCCCTACTTCTTTTATAGAGTCTTCCACAACTTTAGTCAACTCCTCATCACTCATTTGAGCCGGCAAATAATCCCCTAGTATTTTTGCCTCCTTTTCCTCTTTTTGCGCTGTTTCTTCTCTTTTCCCCTGTCTAAAACCGGCAGCTGCTTCTTTTCTCTTTTTGACCTCTTTTTGGACAACTACCACCATATCTGCATCGGTCAACGGTGAGCCTTTTGCAATTATACTGTTGTGGATTTCTGCCAAAAGCATCCGCAAAACCGAGACCTTTAGCTCATCTCTTTGCAGCTGAGCTTGTTTTAAATCGTTTTGGATATCACTTACTAACATCGCAATTTACCTGCTGTAACGTCTGGCTCGGGAAATTTTGCGCCGTTTCTCAGCCAAGTATTCTTGGCGAAGTTGAGAAGGTTTTCTATACACCGATCGATCGCGAATTTCCTGAACCCAACCTTCAGCAATAACCCGTTTTTGGAATTTCCTGATAACAGAATCGGTATTATCGTTTGGCCCTGCTTTTACTACTATTGACATAAATTAAAAAACACCTCCTTCTAGATAACAAAGTCTGTTATTGAAACAATGATTTCAATAACAAGCGCCGTTATCGCAAGCTTTGCTTAAACAAACTTTCTCCATTTTCCTCCAAGTAAGTGAAAATGTAAATGCGGAACTTGTTGCGCCTTACCACCATTTACAACTACCCGGTAGGCTTTATCCGAAAGCTGGTATTTTTGAACCAACTTATTTATCCCTCGATATATCTTTAACAATAGCTGGGCATGCTCATCTGTTAACTGATCCAGCCCAGAAATGTGTTGTTTAGGAGTTATTAGAATATGTATATCTGCAGACGGGTGGATATCAGAAAAAGCAATCAATTCTTCATCTTCCAGTTCCACTTTAGCAGGTAATTCTTTTTTAACTATCTTGCAGAATATGCAATCTTCCATCTTAGGCAGTCACCAACTTCTTAAGTAAATCCAGGGTTTTTGTTTGCCTTAAGGCATGTCTTAGGTGTAATCTAGGCTCTTGAGCATCAAATTGTTGTTTCACTTTAGCATCTTGGATTTTATCAATTTCTGCTTGCAACTGCTCATCAGAAATATTTACATTCTCTGACCTGGCAATTTCAGCAAGGCCCAATTCCATCCTAACATTTTTCTCAGCTTGAACTCTCCACTCTTTTTTTAGCTGCTCCAAAGTTTTTCCTTGCCCACGCAAATAATCTTCTAAAAGAAGTCCCATGTCTGCTACCCTTCTTTGCAAAGAAACAAGCATTCTGTTCAGCTCATCGCTTATTAACACCTCCGGCAACTCTACGTTAGTAATTTTCTCAACCTCTTGTAAGATTGCTTCTTCAAAATCCAACTCGTTATTGTAAGAAATATTTGATTCCAAATCTTTGCGGATTTTTAGCTTTAAATCTGCCAAATCCAAAGCCCCCATAGCTTTGGCAAAAATATCATCAGGCTCCTCTGAATTTATTTGGGCCGGAGTAACAGGATTGCCAGCTAAATTAGTTTCCCCTTGGGATTTTTGAAAATCAATAGAACCCTGGTTATTTTGAGTTTCTTCTTTCGGTGGCCGTGATTGCGGTCCACTCTTCCACCTCTTATATAAATCATCTACTACCTTACCTACCTCTTCCTCACTAACCTGCTTGGGAGTAGGCTTGGCCACTTTAAGACTTTTGTAATCTCCGATGTTTACCTTAGGTCTATCCGTAACTGAAGCTTTAAACTGTAATCCTTGTCCTTTGACAAAAGAAATTAGCTCATATCTTGGGTAATCAATCGGCACAACATCACTACCTTGCAAAGCTTCAATCAAAAAATTGGGCATAGCTCCTTTTAAGGTTTCATCTTGAAGCTTTTGCCCCAACTGTTGTTCTGCCATAGGCAGGGGAGCTGTCCCTTTTCTGAAACCCGGCAACTCCAGATCAGCAGCTAGCTTTTGTAAAGTTTCATTCCACTTAGGCTCCAAATCAGCCCAAGGGACACTGATTGTAACTTCGACGACTGATTTTGGCTGTCTAACAATGTTTTTAGTAACCATACCTAGCCGTATAGGTTAACAGAAAAGGCTTTTAAAATCAATCAGGGTTTAACTCAACTCTTTCAATAGTTCTTCCAAAGACCAAAAGCGGGTATCTTTTGCATTTCTCTTTTTAACCTCCAGCTTGTCTCCAGATTTTTTGGAGATTACTACTCTATACGGAATACCGATTAAGTCGGCATCTGCAAACTTTTCGCCGGCCGATACATCTTCCCGGTCGTCATATAAAACTTCTACCCCTTCTGCCTGCAAAAGTTTATATACTTTTCCCCCGCGTTCCGCAACCTCTCGCTCCTGTAAATCCAGTCCCAATAGATGGACCTCAAAAGGAGCTACACTCTCCGGCCAAATAATCCCTTTATCATCGTGGAATACTTCAACTATTGCCCCCATGACCCTGGTTGACCCAATCCCATAACTTGCAAAGTTGACATATTGATCTTTCCCATGCTCATCTCTATAAGTTATTCCCATAGGTTGGGCATATTTTGTAGTACCAAAAGGGAAGATATTACCAACTTCGATAGACGAGTTAGATTTTATCTCTCCTCCACATCTTGGGCATTTAGTCAACTCTGTATCGAAAATCTCTTTATTTTCTGCAAAATCACAACTCTTACAGTAATAGATAATATCCTCACCAACATCAGCAATTACCTGGAATTCGTGAGTATGATTTTTGGTAAATACACCACCTGATGCCTCTACAACTTTAGCATCCAAACCAACCCGCTGAAAAATCCTTAAATAAGCTTCTTTAACCCGATTATAGTATTCGTACATATCCTTCTCGGAGGTGTGTATAGAATAAAGATCTTTCATCATAAACTCTCTCCCCCTTAATATCCCCGATTTTGCCCTCGGCTCGTTTCTAAATTTAGTAGAAAAGTGGTATATCTTGACAGGCAAATCTTTATAGGATTTTATATGTTTGCTTACAAGATTCATGACTATCTCTTCATGGGTAAAAGAAAGTCCGAATTCTCTTCCGTGAATATCTTTAAATTGGTACATAATTTCTTGTACTTGGGGATCTGCCCATCTGCCTGTTTGATCCCAAATCTCTCGTGGGTGAAGCAAAGGCATAAGCATTTCTTGAGCACCTGTAGCATTTAACTCTTCTCTGAAAATATTATTGATCTTATCGATAACTCTCCAACCTAGAGGCAAAAGGGTCCAGGAACCGGCCATTAGCTGGTCAATAAAACCACCACGGACCAATAATTGGTGGTTTATAGATTCTGCTCCGGTAGGAGTTTGTTTTAAAGTTTTAGGGAATAATTTGCTGTATTTCAATTAAAAAAGCACCTCCTTTACAACCTTTTGTAAGGACGGTGCTAAAACCGTGGTACCACCTTAATTGCTTCTTAATTGATTGTTATTACGTTACAAACGGATATGCTCTTCGCATTCGGCCGACTATTTTCGGGCTATAGCCCTGAACAAAATCGAAGGGGCGGGAAACCTCTTCAAAGCCTTTAATGTTTTCATTATAATAAAACCCCTCGTCTTTGTCAAAGTAGACACTTTTTACGATCGTGAATTTTGTCTACACACCCAAATCTCTGGTTTCAAATATTGCAATAAAATCTTTAATACCAAGTTCTGTAATTAACCTCCGCAGCTGTTTCGTGTAATCACCTTTACCAACCCATACACTCTTCTGTAATGGCCTAAATTCCAGTATTCGCAGAGTTTCACGCAATTTATCTCTAATTCTCCTGCTGTCTTCTGGAATATCAAACACCACTACCCTCCAAAATCCATCCCATTTCTCTTTTTTGGTCTGTATACTAAAGGCCCTACTTTGTCTATTCCTTTTTAGCTTATCAAGACCTATTTTGGTTAAACGTAGATAAACCTCTCCCTCCTTAATTTGCTTCTCGATAAAACCTGATCTCGTCAAACGATTTACTAATGACTGAACGTTTCTTCTACTATATTCTTTTGGTATATACCCATAAACTATCCTATGCGGACGAAATGCTAAATCAGCCAGACTCTCTAAAATTGTTTCCGTAATTGCTCCCATAGTTTCTCTAGCACACAATAATTTTTAGTGGAACAAAATATACGATCGTGAATTTTGTTTCTTATTAGTCAATGTTTCGGCTATTTCTCTTGCCTTTCTCCAACTCTTTTCTTCCATTATTCTCTTCCGATTTATCCTTATTAATCTTATCTTCCTCCTTTTTAACATCTTTGCTTTTCATCTGGTTACGTTCTTGCTCCAACCTTTGTCTGATTTGCTCCAACCTTTCACGAGTTTTACGAATTTCTTCTGCCTCACTGGGAGAAGGCTCTCTGATAATTGGGGCAGGAGTTGTAGTTGGGAGCGGGGTTGGGGTAAGGGCAGGTGCCGGTGTAACAGTCGGGACAGGCAGGAGTGGAGAGATTGTTTCCGCCGAGTTGGCGGGGGTAGCGGACGGTTGAGGATTTATGGCCGACAACGGGGTAGGCGTCGGAGTAGGAGTTTGCATTGAAACCGTCGCAGACTCCGCACGGGTTGCTTTTTCCAAGCCCTGGTTGTATTTATTTATAGAGTCTGACAGTTGGCTAATTAGTTGTTGCTTTTGTTGGGAGTTTTCGACCAGGTTAATGTCAGTTGCAGCTTTTTCGGTTTGTATTATTAGCTCTTCCAAAAGAGGGCTGGCACTTTTCCCTTTAGAAAGCAATACTTCTACCTCTTGATATCTTCTGTCGGATTTAGCTCTGGCAAACCAAGCTTTTGTGGTAGGGTTAAATGATACAAAAAATAAAATTCCATTTTCCAATCCCAGTTTAATTTGATAGGTAGAATCGCCGGGGACAGCATTATTAGAAATAAGAGCTAAAGTTGTAGGAGGCAGTAATACCAAAGCCAATATAACGGTGATGATCCCAAACAGTCTGGCCACAAATTAAGTATAGACTTATTGGATTAAAACGGGAATATCTTTTTCAAATCAGAAAAGGTAATAAGTAAGGTAAGTCCAAGTAGCAAAGCGAAACCTATGGTATGTATTAATTTTTCTATTTCCGCATGCACCTTTTTTCCGCTTATTAGTTCAATCAGCAGGAAAAATAATCTTCCTCCATCCAAAGCAGGAATAGGCAGGAGATTCACTACAGCCAGATTTAAGGAAAGTAGGGCAATAAAGTCCAGGTATGGGAACAACGGTTTGTCTGTTGAGGTTAAGATAGTGTTTGCCAAAAGAGTTATCCCTACAGGGCCGGCTACCGAGTGGGAAACAGGTTCCAGACTTTTTTGTACAAACGATTGACTGATCAGCCCGCCTAGGATATTACCCGAATAGGATATCAAATTCCAGGAATGGATGGGGGCAGAAAAAATTTTCTGGAGAGGTGTACGGTAATTAAGTTGAGCCGTCTTTACCGGCAACAAACCCACTCCCAAAGGACCTTCATTTTCCGGGGGGGTTTTTCGGGGGACTAATTCTACCTCTCTTTTTTCATTTTGTTGGTTTACTAATGTAAGCTTTATCTTTTCACCGGCCAGTTTCTTAGTTTGAGAAATCAGCTCTTCTTGGTCTTTAACAGCGTGATTATTTAGGGCTTCTACTTGGTCACCGGGTTTTATACCTGCATCTTCAGCCGGAGAGTTGGCTGCTACAAAACTTATATAAATTTGAGATTCAGTGGTTTGCTCTACACCTGCAAACTTATAATCAAAAATCAACGGTAAGCGGGCTTTAAAGTTTTGGGAAGCCAAAATGAAATAAAAGATAAGCCAGGCAAAAAGTAAATTCATGGCTACCCCCGCCACAACTACAACTATCCTTTTCCCCACCGGTGCAGAGGCGAAAGAGCGTTTATCGGATAGTATTTTTTTATCTACTTCATCCTCGCCCAACAGCCGTACAAATCCGCCCAGAGGTAACCAGTTTATAGATATTAATGTCTCTCCCACCTTTTTACCCCAAGCCCTAGGAGGAATACCAAAACCGAACTCTTCCACTTTAATGTTAAACTTTTTGGCCATTAAAAAATGGCCCAATTCGTGGATTAAAACTAAAATCAGAAGTGTAAAAATAAAAACCGCTATGGAAAAAATCATAAATTTTAAAAATTAAACCTGGGTTAGCTCTTCTTGCTTATCCTTACCCAGTTGCTCTACTTCGACAATTTTTTTATCAATAAGTTCTTGCAACAACTTTTCTCGCCTGATGAACTCATCTTCCCCAAACTCCCCAGCTTCTGTTTGCTTCTTCCAATCGTTTCTTATATCCTGGCGGATCTGTCTAATTTCCACCTTTACCGCTTCCATTTTCTGGTGGAGTAGCTTTATAAATTCCTCTCTTCTTTCTTGTGTCAAAGGAGGAATCGGCAATCTAATAAGCGTTCCTTCATTAGAAGGATTAAGCCCCAGATTAGCTTCCTGTATAGACTTGATAACTTTATCCAAAATTGAAGCATCCCAAACCTGGACAGTTAAAAGCGAAGGCTGGGGGGCTGAAATATTGCCTACTTCGACAAGTTTCATTCTGGAACCATAAACTTCTACCTGTACGTTTTCTATCAAAGCAGGGTTGGCCCGTCCTGCCCTTATTCCGGAGATTTCTTGTTTGAAGTGATCAATAGCACTTTGGATTCTGGTGTTTGCTTCTTCTAAAATTGGGTCCATTATTCTCCCAGTGCAATTCTCTCAAATCTGCCTACTTGTATGTTTTCACCCAATTTACCAATCACCGATTTTATTAGCTGATCAATTGTCTGGGCATTATCTCTGATATACTCTTGAGCCAGGAGTTCTTTTTCGTCAGAAGGATCCATAGAAGCAATCTGCAAAGCCAACTCATGAGCCAAATTTTTGAAATCATCTGTTCTAGCTACAAAATCCGTTTCACAAAGGAGTTCCACTAACACTCCGACTTTCCCTCCATGGGAGTAAACTTCCACCAAACCGTTTTTTACTTCTCGGTTGCTTTTTTGTCCAGCTTTGTCCAAACCTTTTTGCTTCAACCAATCTTTGGCTTTGCTTAAGTTACCATTTGCCTCTTCTAAGGCCTGTCTGCAATCAGCGATTCCTGCACCGGTTTCTTCTCTTAATTTTTTGATTAAATCAATCTCTGCCATAACCTTAATCAATCTTTCTGGAAGCTTCTTTTAAAGCTTCTTTCTCCACTTTTTCTTCTGCTTCCGCTACTTCCTCTGCTAATTCCTGCGCCGTCTTTTCCTCCAATTCCACCTTCTCTCTCTCCGCTCTCTTTTCACTTGCTACCTTGGCATCTTTTTTCCCTTGTTCATATGCATCGGCGATAGCTTCTGTAAGTATCTTAATTGATTTTATCGCATCATCGTTTCCCGGTACAAGATAATTAACCAATGTAGGGTCACTATTACTATCCGCTATTGCCACTACAGGAATCCCCATTTTATTGGCTTCTCTCACTGCAACTTTCTCCATAACCGTGTCTATTACAAAAATGGCATCCGGCAATTTAGGCATCTCCATAACTCCCTCAAAATCCCGGCCTAATTTGTTCATCTTTCTTTCTATCAGCAGCTGTTCTTTTTTTGTATATTTGGTCAATTGCCCTTTAGATTTCTGCTCTTGGAGGTCTTTTAATTTCTTGATATTTTTGGAGATTTCATCAAAGTTAGTTAGGAAACCTCCAATCCAACACTGAATCATATAAGGGGTTTTAAGTTTTTCAGCCAGTTCTTTTACGATCGGTTGAGCTTGTTTTTTTGTTCCTACAAAAAGCAATACTCCACCGTCTGCCCCAAGTTTATAAACATATTCACAAGCTTCTTTGAGGTATTTTTCCGATTGAGTCAGATCAATAACATGCACACCGTCCCTTGCCCCATAGATATAGGGGCGCATCCTAGGATGACCACGACGGACCTGATGTCCAAAATGGACACCCGCTTCTAACAATTCTTGCAATGAAGGAGTTTTATACATTTTCCTTGTTCCTCTCAATTACCGTTATAGATTCAGGAAAACTTATGGTAATTGATGTTTGATTGAGAAATTATACCTTTTGGGGGTAAATAAATCAAGGCTGTCTTCTCTCTCTATTGTTACCCTTTCTATGGTATATAGGGCTACGTAATTTGATGACTAGCCGAACAGCTCCATCTGGGGGTAAACTCATATCCTGCTGGGCAGCCAATAACCTTCTTTTTTGCATTTCTGCATTAGATTGACTATTTCCAAATTCAGGACCATTTCTCATGTTATTGAACCCTCTGAGGATCTTGATTTTTGACAACTTTTCTACCCAAAATTTCCCTATTTGAGATGCTTCTGCTTAAATGTCCGCCTTTATCGCTATAGTGAAAATTGGGACGTTCATCATCAACAACAGACCCCCTTATTCTTGTCCCGTCATCAAACAACTTGTTTTCTTTCATATAAAAACCTGCTAGTAGGGCAGGTATAGTATTTCTATTTAAATGCCTATAGTTTAATCAGTCAAGAGAGTAAATCACTTTTCTAAAGTTAGATATCTATATTGGAGTTCGTTAGATACACCACCAATCTCTTCTATTACTTTTTTAAATTCCGAATAATCCGGGAAAAAGGTATCGGCTTTAGGGTTACCTTCCACAATAGTTAAATATAGCCTATCTGCTTTAGGTAGGGCTTGTTTATAAATCTGTCCTCCACCAATAATGAACACTTCGTCATTGCCAGAAGCAAGCACTGCTTGTCGGAGGGCTTCATTCAAATCATGAACTACTACACAACCCTCTGCAGCAAATTTTGGATCATGGGTAACAATTATATTTGTTCTGCCGGGCAAGGGTCTGCCAATTGATTCGAAGGTTTTCCTACCCATAATAACAGGATGTCCGTAAGTCAGCTGCTTAAATCTTTTTAAATCCTCCGAGATTTTATAGATTAAATCTCCACCTTTCCCCAAAGCCCTATTCCCGGAAGCAATCGCAGCTATAATACTAATTCTTGGCTCATTCATATCCCTGTATTTCAACAAAATCTACGATCGTGAATTTTGTCTACCAACACACCACCTTTACTATCCTCTATACTGCCATTTGGCCGGTTGTCGGGTCATATAACCCACCAGCTACAGTCAACTCCGCTTTCATCATCGGATAGGGATCATAATCTTCCAAAGTTACATGTTCGGGTTTGAAGTTATCCAGTGATTTTACAGAAGGGTCTATTTTTACCCGAGGAAAAGGTCTTGGTCTTCTTTTTAACTGTTCTTTAACTTGAGAAATATGGTTTTCGTATATATGGACATCCCCAAAAGTATGGATAAATTCCCCGGGTTCCAGTCCTGTAATTTTGGCCAAAACTATAGTTAATAAGGCATAGCTTGCGATATTAAAGGGGACTCCTAAAAATAGGTCTGCGCTGCGCTGGTAAAGCTGTAGGGACAGCTTACCGTTTCTATTGCTAATTTGGTACATATTATGGCAAATTGGAAAAAGCGAAGCATCCTTAAAATCCGCCATGGTATATAAATATTCCGGATTCCAGGAATTAACTATTAAATTTTTGGCATCAGGGTCATCCTTCAGTTCCTGCAGCATCCAACCTAATTGGTCTATGGTTTTTGTTTTTTTCCTGGTGGGCCAATTCCGCCACATCTCCCCGTAAATTTTTGGCAACTCCCCCCACTTTTTGGCAAATTTTTTATCACCGGCTATTTTTTGGATAAACTCATCCTTTGTTAATGCTTTTGCTTTGCCCTTTTTAACAGCTCTCTGGTAATACTTATATGGATAGTCATCCCAGATATGAACGTTGTTATCTACCAGATATTTGATATTGGTTTGCCCGGACATAAACCAATATAACTCTGCCAAAACCCCTTTCCAGTAAACTTTTTTGGTAGTAAGAAGTGGAAAACCTTTAGAAAGATCATACCTGGTTTGTCTACCGAACAATGAATATAAAACCACATTGGTACCCCGGTCTACCTTTTTAATCCCATGTTTTAGGGCTTCTTCCAATAGATCTAAATATTGGTATTCAGGATGTCTTATTTTCCCATTATTCATAATTCTTTATTCTTAATTCTAATTTAAACTTGTTGCTCTATCTCTGTCGGGCTAATTCTTCCTCCTTGGTGTTGCCCCCTATAAGAAACGGTTTTTCCCTCAATTTTGTAAAATACAATATTGCAAATCCTTGCTCCTAGTTGCAACTTTACCGGATGCGCAGATAAGTTTTTAAGCCCCATGGTTAGAGTCCCACAGTACCCGGGGTCTGTTTTGGAATTTAAAAGCAGCAGTCCTGCCCTAAATAAACTGGTTCGGGGAAAAACTTGTGGCATTAAATCTTTTGGGGTGTTTATTTTTTCCAAAGTAGAAACTAAATAATAATCTCCGGGTTTTATTACAACCTCTTTTTGAGTTTTTGCTCCCAACTCGTACTGTGCCAAAACTTCTGTTTTAACCCCTTTCCTTTTTCCCAATCCTGCCTCCCCGTCTACTTCTATAAAAGCTCCACCCTCTATTATTTCATGCACTGCTCCCAAACGCAGGTCCACTCCAACACCTTCCGGATTATTCAACTCACGCTCTCCTAACCCTTCAATAAGGTTTTCTTTTCTCACTCTTTTGAATACTGCATCAAGTCCTAGGACGCCCACGTTTTCTCCCTTCTTTGACACTAACTTCCAAATTTACTGCAGATGCTTTTCTTCTACCTCTGATGTTGGAAACCTGTGGAAGGTCACTGCCTCCGTATCTGTTGTTGGGACTATTGGCATATGACCGCTCGACCGGGTGCGCCATCTTTTCAAAGGAGAAAGCACAAATCGGGCTCCCTTCATAGATCACCAATTTTTTACCCTTTAAAAAGGTCCCAAACTCCAATACCGGATGTCCATCCCAGCCCGGATCAAAACGGGCGGCTGTGGAGTGAACCACTACCCCCAGTCGTGCCAAACTACTTTTTCCATGCAGGTGACCTATGATATCCTCCGGTAGGGTCAGTCTTTCTTTAGTAGTTGCTATCACAAAATCATTTTCAGTTAAAATAAACGGTTGTCCGGGTTTTAGCTCTACCAGTTTCATCATCGACTCCATATCTTCTTTATCGGTGAAGTGGGTATCAATGGTATTTAATCCTTCATTGGTAAAAACCCTTAACTTATTCCCCAAATGAAAATCTATCGTTACTTCGTCTATCCGGCTTTCCCAATCTAAAGGAAGTGGATCTATCTTGATAACTCCGTCTTTAATATGTTGTTTTATTGCCCAGTCCGGCAAAGTGCCGACAAAATTATATGCTAAACGGTTCGAAGCCTTTTTCTGGGGCATAGCTTTAATGGAAACAATTTAAAGTGTTGCCTAACTTTTTTCAAGAGGCAGTTTAAACTCACCCGACACCACACCCAAAACCCTCTTTTCCACCTCTTCCACATCCCCCTCACCATCAACAATCACCCAGTTTTTATCTTTATTTTCTTTCGCTACTTTCAGATAATTCTTTCTTCTGTTGATAATTTTTTCTTTATCTAATTCATTAAAACTATGCTTTTGGCGTAAGTTTGCTTTAAGTCTTTTTATAATCTCTTCTGCAGATACATCCAGCAAAATATATAAATCAGGTTTGAATCCGTCTACTATCTGTTTTTCCAACTTATCAATCAAATCCAGACTAACCCCTCCTTCCAAACCCTGATAAATATAAGTTGAAACCGAGAACCTAGTAGATATTACCCAAATCCCTTTATCCAGTGAGGGCTTAACCAACTTATCCAGGAAAAGCTTTCTTGATTTGTAAAACAGTTCAACTTCTTCTTCGGAAGAGATAAGCCCATCTGCCCTGCGCTTTAAAATTGCCTCTCTTATTTCTTCTGCCTCCTTAATTCCACCCGGCTCATGAGTTTCTATAACTTCAATACCTAGACTGCGAAGGTGACTGGTAAGAAGTTCTGCTTGGGTTGTCTTGCCGGTAAACCCCTGACCCTCAAAAACTATGAATTTACCTCTCATACAATTTTGCAGCAGCCTTAAGCAATCCGACAAACAATGGGTGAGGGTCGAGAGGTCTTGATTTTAACTCCGGGTGAAATTGAGTTCCTACAAAAAACGGATGTTTATCAAGTTCGATAATCTCCACCAGTTTTCCATCCGGTGAAGTTCCTACAACCTTCATCCCCTTTTTTTCAAAGGCATTGCGAAAATCATTATTGAATTCATATCTATGTCTGTGCCGCTCGGAGATCTTATCTTGAGCGTACAATTCTCTAACTTTACTGCTTTCTTTCAACATACAATCCCATGCCCCCAGTCTCATAGTTGCCCCATAATCACGGTCAAGCATCTTCTTTACCTGATCAGGCATTATGTGAATCACTGCATATTGGGTACCGTCATCTACCTCTGTTGTATTAGCCCCCTTTAAATTCAACACATTTCTGGCAAATTCAATGGCAGCCATCTGCATGCCATAACATAACCCTAAATAAGGAATCTTGTTTTCCCTGGCAAATTTAATGGCATCTATTTTCCCTTGGATATCCCGAGAACCAAATCCTCCGGGGACTATAATTGCCTGATAACCCTTCAGCAAATCTACATTTTCCCCAATTTTGCCCGCATCTAACCAACTTATTTCAGGCTTTAGGCCTTGTGAAAAAGAGGCATGTTTAATCGCTTCTATAACAGATATATAGGAATCAGCTAAAGTAAAATCGCCGGTTGCAAAATATTTACCAACTACCCCAATTTTAACAGCAGTCTTGGCAGAGGTAGCTTTTTCTGCAAATTTTTTCCACTCCGTTAGATCTTTTTCTTTTCGTTTCAAATTGAGCTTTGTTATTATCCTATTTGTTAAATCCTGATCCTCATAGTTAATCGGCACTTCATAGATGCTTGCAACATCCGGTGCGGAAATAATATCTCCCGGTTCCAGAGAACAAAACACCGATAGCTTTTTCTTGCGGGATTGATCCAGCGGTAAACCTGACCTTGCCAATAATATGTCCGGCTGTATCCCCATAGAGTTTAATTCTTTGACCGACATTTGAGCAGGTTTGGATTTCATCTCTCCAATAGAAGGAGGAATGGGTAGGTAACTCAAATGGATGTGCAATACGTCACTCGGCTTTTTAAGTTTTAACAATCTATTGGCTTCAAAAATAAATACATTTTGCATCTCCCCAACAGTTCCACCAATTTCAATTAATACAATATCCGCATCCCGATCTTTACCTGCCTGCTCTATCCTATTTATTATCTCCTCCGGAATGTGAGGTACCGCTTCTACACAGTCCCCATCATATTGTAGTGCTCTTTCTCTTTGTATAACCGAAAGATAAACTTGCCCGGAAGTAGTGAAGTTACTTTTACTTAATGATTCACCCAAAAACCTTTCATAGTTTCCCAAATCCTGGTCGGTCTCTGAACCATCATCCAATACAAACACTTCACCGTGTTCGATAGGATTCATAGTTCCCGCATCTACATTTAGATAAGGATCAATCTTAAGGGGTGCAACCTTAAACCCTGCAGCTTTTAAAAGGAGGGAGATCGAAGAGGTGGCAACTCCTTTACCCAATCCACTAATAACACCACCACTAATAAAAATATATTTCATAAAAATTCTGGGGGAGATTTTGAGGCCCTCAATATCATACCAATCTTTTAATTGTTGTCAACTGGTCTTTTTTAGCTATATATTTTTGCTGGATATTGTGTATCATACTTGTAGTGAGTTTACAGACTTTAGTAAAAAAATTATACAGTTCCAAATACTTCAAGGTCATTGTTATCGGCTTGCTGATCGCTTATTTAGGTTATTTTTTGAGACTTCAGCAATTCAACTGGTTCCCTCCTCCAAATGACACCTATGATGAATTAAAAGGTGTATTTAATGGGATAAGTTTGCTTACTGAAGGTAAACCTAAATCCTGGTCCTGGTATGAAACTTATGGAGACTTTCCGGTTGTCCATATTAGGAATGCTGAATTTAGGATTGTTGAACCGTGGTTTGAAGAACCACCCTTATTTAGTCTGATAATGGGAAGTTATGCAATATCTAAGGGGATGGATACCCTGGATAAAGTAGACACGGGCGCGATGAGGTGGCCGATGTTAAAGATAGCTGCCTTGGATATTTTTATTTTATTTCTGATAGTTTACTTATTGAGAGGTCTTATTGAAGCGAGTATAGCGGGCTTGCTTTATGCAACTATACCTACTTTTGTACTTGGCTCCAGGTTACCTATTTCCGAAAACATGATTACAACAGTTATGCTCATGTCCTTACTTTTATTAATCTTATATGCAAAAGGGGGGAAGAATATTTTTTTAATACCAATGGCCCTTTTGGCCAGTTCGGCATTTTTAATGAAACAAACAGGTGTTTTTGTGCCGGTTGCACTAATCATATTGCTGCTTGCACTTAAGAAGTTTAAAGCATCCTTTACAGTAGGCCTTGTCTTATTAATCTTCATCATAGGTTGGTTTATATATGGATATTATTATGACTGGAGCCTTTTTCTGCAGATGATGATTGTCCAATCCGGCAGAGAACTCTTTATGCCTAGCCAAGTCATTAATTTATTCAGGTTTTTCAGAATCGGAGAGTCTGCAATGGCACCTGACGGCTGGATCATTTGGGGCTGGGTCTCTACAATTGTGTATTCATTCTTTGTTTCAAAAAAACAAGATACACTATCTCGTTTAATGTTGCCTATAACCATAGGCTCTTATCTGGTATTTTTTTCAATTATGTCCGGGCACAACAAAGGCTGGTATAGATTTCCTTTTTATCCATTTCTGGCCTGGGCTTCCGCCGCTTTCTTCATAGAGATTGTCAAGAATCCTAAACTTTTAACAACCCTCTTTTTTATCAGTATACCGGTATCTTCAAGTTATATTTATGGAACCGGGGAACATTTGTGGAGTAAACTGGAGATTAAACTTTACCAAGCAAGTTTTCCCCTTTTAATAGCCGTTCCGGTATTATATGAGATAGTAAATACCCCAACGTTCAAAAAGATTGTCCAGGGGATACTGATTGGCGCACTGGTTTTTGCTATAATTTACAATATCAGAACTATCTTAATCTTCCAGGATCGTTTTTGGTACTAAGATTTGGGTTTGGTCCAAGAAGCAAATTTGCAGCCTGGCCAATTCTTACAGCCATAAAATGTTTTTCCTTTCCGGGTTCTTCTGACTACAATATCTCCTTGGCAATCAGGACACTTGGCATTTATTTTCTCCTCCAAAGCTTCAGTATGCTTGCAATCCGGAAAACCACTGCAGGCTAGAAATTTTCCGAACCGGCCAATTCTAACAATTAATTCCTTACCGCATTTTGGACAATTCTTTCCGGAATACTCTACCTCCATTTTCACCTTCTCGGCCATTTGAGAAGTCAGTTCAAGTTTTTTCTCAAATGGGGAATAAAAGCCTTTAATTATCGGCTGCCACTGCTTTTCTCCTCTTGCGATTTCATCCAGCTCATCTTCCATTTGGGCCGTGAAATCGTAGTCAATAATGTCCGGAAAATATTCTGTTAAAAAATCTGTTACGGCTATCCCTAAAGCAGTAGGTATGAATTTTCGCTCCAACTTTTCAACATAATATCTCTGCGTAATTGTAGATAGGATTGGGGCATAGGTAGAAGGTCTACCTATTCCCAATTCTTCCAGTTTCTTAATCAATGAAGCCTCGTTGTAACGGGGTGGCGGTTGAGTGAAATGCTGCTCCGGTAGCATTTCTTCCAAATTCAATTCTTCATCTTTATTCAGTGGCGGTAGGCTTTGTTTTTTGCTACTATCTTCCCCTTCATCCAAGGAATCTGCCTCTTTACCGTATAACTTAAGCCATCCCTCAAACTTAATGACCGAACCATTGGCGCGAAGAAGATAATTTCCCGCTTTAATATCTACCGCAGTCTGGTCCATAACCGCCTCCGTCATCTGACAGGCAACAAACCTTTTCCAAATTAAGTCATAAAGCCTAATATGATCCCTGGTCATTCCAACAATTGAACGGATTTGATCCGCCTCAACTCTTGCATTGGTTGGCCTGATTGCTTCATGGGCTTCCTGGGCATTTTTGGATTTAGACTTGAAAATTCTGGGGGTCTGGGGTAAGTATTTGGTCCCTAAATCCTCCCTAATATAGTCGCGGACAGAACTGATGGCAGAAGCAGAAAGATTGAATGAATCCGTTCTCATGTAAGTAATCAGACCGTGTTCGTATAAAGCCTGGGCTAACATCATAGTTTTTTTGGCAGACAATCCCAACCTATTGGAGGAAACTTGCTGCATAGTGGAAGTGGTAAAAGGCGGGTAAGGAAAGCGTCTGACTTCTTTTTTGGCAATCAGGCTAACTATATAACTTTCTATTTTCAGCTCCTCTACATGCTTTTTGGCCTCTGCTTCGCTTTTAACAATAATCTTCTTACCATCCTTTTCCACCACCGATGCCAAAAAATGCTCTTTTTTACCTGTAGATAGTTCTACCTCGATTGACCAATATTCTTCCGGCTTGAAAGCCTTAACCTCCTGCTCTCTCTCTACAATTAAACGCAAAGCAACCGATTGAACTCTCCCGGCAGACAACCCTCGTTTAATCTTAGTCCAAAGTAGCGGAGAAAGTTTATAACCTACCAGCCTATCCAACACCCGCCTGGCTTGTTGGGCATCAATCAGATGAAGATCAAGATCGCGGGGGCTGTCAAATGCCGCTTTAATTGCTTCAGGTGTGATTTCATGAAATACTACCCTTTTAATATCGCCTACATTACCAAGTAACTGGGCGATGTGCCAAGCAATTGCTTCTCCTTCTCGGTCCGGATCTGTAGCAAGCCACAATACCTTGGCATTGTTTGCTATTTTCTTCATTTCATTCACCCTCTTTTTCTTATCCCTGGGGACGATATAGTGGGGCTGAAAATTATGTTCAACATCTACCCCAAACTCGCTTTTAGGTAAATCCCTGACATGCCCCATTGAGGCTTCGATCCGATAATCATCCCCCAAATATTTGGAAAGGGTCCGGGCTTTAGTAGGCGATTCAACAATTACTAGATTATTCATATTTTTATACTGTCAAGCAATTGTAGCGAAGTTGTCAAGGGTAGAATAACCATTTTACTATTCGGCAAAATTACTGTCCAAAACTTGAGGGTTGATACTATCAAGCTCTTTTTTTAAATCGGTTGTGCTATCAAATTTGTAGGTCTTTGGAGCATTTGGGCTTGTTGGAGTAGCAGAAGGATTTGTACTAGTCACCCCCCTCACTCGGCTTATAGGATTAACTAAATTAGCTTTCCACCCCGGGGGTGGAGATAGGAATATTATCAGGATTATTAGACCCATAAAGATAATTGAGCCTATTGCAAGCTTCTTCATTCTAATGCCTTCCCCACCTCTGCTTTGGCCTTTAACACTTTATTTCTCAATACTTCTAAACTTCCTCTTAGCTCGTTTACAGAAGAATACTTCTGGGCTCGTTGATAGGCTATGGCTTCTGCAGCAAAAGTCACCCAATAGTCAGCTGATTTAATTTGTGTATCAATCCCCCCAAAGGCCACCCGGGTTTCTTGTATACCCTTTCTGTGCCTTAACTCCTCCATAATTGCAGCAAGTTTGGCTGTATCATCCTCAAATCTATCAGAAACTCTTTGATTAATTTGATCTAAACTTATTGAACTGGCATAAGCCCAACCAGGCCACCAAAAAAGCATAAGTAAAATTGCCGGGACAAAAAGTTTCATCATTGGATTTTAATTAAATCATCAGTCGCACGAAAAACCTCACCTTTAGTCAGTCTATTTTCTAAAATCATCTTTGATAGTCTTGCTTCTAATCCATCTTGCAGCAGACGGCGTAGTGGCCTTGCACCCATTATAGGGTCAAATCCTCTTTTGGCAAGTCCAGCAACTACACTTTGATCAAATTCTACCAAATAACCTTTTTTTGCTAACTGATCTTTAAGTATAGACAACTTGAGCATAACCACTCGGCTCAAATCAGATTGGCTCAAAGGTTTGAACAAAACTATATTATCAAACCTATTAACGAGCTCGGGTTTGAAATTTTGTAGAAGTTCATCTTTAACTTGGCCTTTGAGAGTATCCCAATTTTGGTTATTTTTAATCCCGGCAGCTATTGTTAAGGAAGCTACATTTGAGGTAGCAATAATTATGGTATTTTTAAAATCTATTACCCTACCCGTTCCATCTGTTAATCTGCCGTCATCCAAAACCTGCAAAAATAGAGTGAGGATTTTGGGACTGGCTTTTTCAAACTCATCCAGCAGCAGTAAAGAATAAGGATTGCTCCTAACCGCCTCCGTTAACTGCCCTTCCTCATTGTTTTCTCCTATCAATCTGCCAAGGGCACTTTCATTTTGGTACTCCGACATATCAAAACGCAAAAACGCACCACTGTTTTTGAAATAAATCCGGGATAAAACTTTTGCCAATTCGGTTTTGCCAACGCCGGTTGGGCCAACAAATAAAAAAGATCCAATAGGCCGGTTTTCCTCACGCAAACCGGTGGCACTGCGGCGTAGAGTATCCGCTATAACTTTGACCGCTTCTTCCTGATCTATTAATTCCTTATGTATTAGTTCCTCTAAATTAAGAAGCCTATTTCTATCTTCACTAATTACTTCAACTACCGGCACTTTTGCTCTCCGAGAAATTACCTGCTGTATGAGCGATTTTGTCACCCAACCATTACCACCTACTTCCGTGACCGCTTCTTCCAGGACCGTCATTGCCGAATCAGGTAAAACACGGTCATGTATCAATCTGTCCGATAAGTCAACAGCAGCCTTTAGGGCAGGTATGCTAATTTTTATTCTTTCTGATCGTTCCAGCTTAACGGCTCTGTTTTGCAAAATTTCCAGAGCTTCTTGTTTATCAGTCGGAGATAAATCAATTCTTATAAAGAGCCTGGCAAATACTTCATTTTTTTCTATTACCTGACTGTAGTTATTTGGTTCTGTTGTAGCTATAAACTGAAAATGGGATGAATCTAAAAATGGTAACATCAAAGAATAAAGATTAAGATGACTACCTGCCTCTCCCAAACCTAAATTATGAATTTCTTCCACTAGTATTATGATGTTTTGCGCAAACTCCACTTCTTCAAACACCTTTTTAATTCGCTCCGCCAGCTGACCTTCATTTTCGACCCCCGAAAGCAACCTGGCTAAATCTAACTGAACCAGCCTTTTGGTAGCAAGAGACACCGGCGCATCCCCGGCAACGATATTCTTGGCAAGATGATGAATTAACGAACTCTTTCCGCTTCCGGGTGACCCAACTAGGATAACGTTTCTTCTGCTATCTTGAGACAATAAGTGAATTAGCTCCTCCAAAGTACCATGATGTCCTACAAAATCGGGATAGCCTTGTTTGGAAGCAATCCTGGTCAAATCTTCTGATACGGCATCTAAATTAGGGGTGGGGACTCCCAACCAACCACGGTTAACTCCTTTAAGATGATGGACTACAAATTCATCATCCCAAATAAAGACTCTGCGCCAAAGTTGGTTCTTTTTCTCCAGATAAAAAAGAGCCTGCTCAAAATCGGAAATTTCAAGGTTAAATTTTACCAAGAACTTGTCTATTTCCGGAGTATTTTGCAGATTTGCCACAAAAAAATGGGTGGGATTAATATAGGAGGATCCTGCCTTTTTAGCCAAATTATAGGCCGTAAGTCCCACCTTATCCTTGTCCGAAACCGTAAATCCTCCAAATTCTGTAGAATTGAGCTCCAAATGTTCCAGTAAAATCTTAACTCCATAGTCTTTTAAAAGTTTATCAGTGGAAAGATCTTTCTTCTTAAGCCAAGAACTAGACCAGATATTGCCGTTTTTTACCTGCCATACTTTTTTGTGAGGATGCAAAAAAATATGAATTACAAATAACCCCACTCCCATGAACAAAATTATTCCATTAATAGTCTCCAAAGGTTCATAGAATATCAGCATAGGCGTAACAAACCAATAAAGAGCCAGGGCAAGCATCAATATAGTTGTTAAAGTAAAAGCAAAAATCCCGATAGCTATACGAGAGAGACGGAAAATTAAACTTAACATTCTGCCCACAACAGAAGAATCATGAAAAAGCGGTACAAACAATAGGCGCCACATCAGCCCTACTGCCAAATCTTCTTCCAGATACAAAATGACATTTTTCCAAGCCCGGATAAAAAAGCTCAAACTTTCCAAATACCAAAAGCGGGCAAGATGTATGGGCAGCAATAAATATTTCATAATGGGCAGAGACCTTTAACTTTTACCTTGCTCTGATAAAATTCCCTTCTAAATCAAGCTCAACAAAATGCTTGGCTTTACCTTCCAAAAACGCCGAACATTGGTTCTCCGGCCTATCGTCTATCGGCTGTCTTGGATCGTGTACAAGGTCTACTACCCACCCGGGCATTAAGGCATTGCTCAAGCATGGCCCATTTTGTAAATCTTCTCCACCTTGCTTTTTTAGCTGGTAAATATGTTTGGCCTGATTGATAGCAGTATCAAACTCGACCCTAACTCCCGGTTTGTATTTATCCGGCTCGTAATTCTGATAGTAAACCAGCGCGGCGGTAATAAGGATTACAGTCAGGCTGATAATTAAAAGTAGCGTTTTAGACATATTCTTTAAATTTATTATCTCACAAAATATGCCAAACTTTTAATTCCTACTGTAAGTCCCACTACCCAGGTTTCTGATTAACCCTGCTATCTCCATTTTTAACAAGTTAGCCGATACCTTGGCGGCCGACAGATTAAGTTTTCTGCAAATTTCGTCTATATGCATGGTTTCGTTTTCCAGACAATCTAAGATCATCCCCTCTTCAGGAGTTAAATCCGATATAGAAATTTTAGCAGGAGCAGAGGAACCTACACCTAATTCTTCGAAAATATCCTTGGGTTCAAAAACAATTACGGCTCCTTCTCTGATTAATTCTATCGGCCCCCGAGACATGGCCGAAGTTATAGGTCCCGGCACCGCAAACACTTCCCGACCTTGTTCCAAAGCCAATCTTGCCGTAATCAGGGAACCGGAATCAGAAGCTGCCTCGGTTACCAAAGTTGCAACAGATAAACCGGAAATAATTCTGTTGCGGGCCGGAAAATTTCCGGGCAATGACGGACAATCCGGAGGAAACTCACTTATTACCGCTCCAAAACCATCGGCAATTTTTTCTGCCAGGGAAATATTTTCCGGGGGGAAAATTCTATTTATCCCACCCCCTAAAACCGCTATTGTTCTACCCTGCTCGGAAACAGCTGTCTGGTGAGCCTGGCTATCTACTCCACGGGCCAAACCGGAGACAATGGTGTACCCTCCCAATACCAAAGCTTTTGTAAATTCAACAGTTACAGCTCTTCCATAACCGGTTATCTTTCTGGTTCCCACAACCGCAATTGCTCGTTGATCTTGTGGGGAAATATTTCCTTTATAATACAAGACCGTGGGAGGATCAAAGATCTGCAACAGCAGCTTGGGGTAATCGGGATCATAAATCGTTATCCACTTAATGCCGGATTTGGCCAGGGACTCTATCAAGGTATCGGGGTCAAAGATTTTTCTACTTTCGGTTAATCTATTGACTACGCTTTGTGGTATACCCAAATTAGCTAGCTCCTTTTGGTTGGACTCCCATGCCAGCTTAGGATCATGAAAGTACCCAAGCACTGCTTTAAGCCTGACCGGGCCCAAACCATCGATGGAATGAAGCGCCAACAGGTATTGGATATTTTTAATCATCCTAATCAATACATTTTATTCACGGCCGTAGCATTATTGTCAATGTAAAATACTATTCCCCCAATTGTCTGGCAGATGCTGTTGAAACTTCATACACATCTTGCAATAAATGATTTTTGTCAGGGGAGAGAAACCATCGGTAAGCATCTTTGACGATCGGGCTGGCTACAGAAGACCCCTCTCCTCCTGCCTCGATTAATACTACCATGGCTATCTTAGGATCATCTGCCGGAGCATAGGAAGTATACCAAGCATGTGTTTTGTTTTGGGGGTGTCCAAATTCCGCAGTACCTGTCTTTCCGGCAGTAGGGATAGGAAAGCTGAAAAACGGCCAAGCTGTTCCACCTTCTTTAGTAACCTCTTCTAAACCCTTCCTAATATAATCTAACCTTTCTGGAGGCACTAAATTGGAGATTAAAATTTCCGGGTTAAACCTACTCACCTCTTTATCACCATCAGTAATTTTCAGCACCAGTTGGGGTTTATACATAATTCCATCCGTTGCAATAAAAGAAGTAATCCCTAAAATCTGCAAAGGGGTAGTCAATAAAAATCCCTGCCCAATGGCCATATGCAATGTATCCCCAGGATACCACGGTTCCCCCATGTTCTCGTTCTTCCAGCCGTGATCCGGTACCAATCCATTTGCCTCACCCGGCAAATCTATGCCTAACTTTTGCCCTAAATATAATTTTTTGGACCAATCGATTAAAGCATCTTCGCCTATAATCTGACCAATCTTATAGAAATAAGTATCATTTGATCTTTTTATAGCTTTTACCAAATCGACAGATCCTTCTGTTTTTCCGTATTCGCTGAAATACCAATTGGAAAATTTAAACGGCCCCAAATATGTAACTCCGCTGTCTTCTATTATAGTTTGAGGAGTAACTTTACCGCTTGAAAGCGCAGCGATTGAAGAAACTATCTTATAAGTAGAACCCGGTGGATAAGTACCGGTAATAGTTCTATTTAATACCGGTGAATCAGACCTGGTTAGAATATTCTCTAAAGCAGAGTCATTAGAAGAGTAGGTAAATAGGTTGGGGTCAAAAGAGGGTAGTGAAACCAAAGCCAACACCTGTCCGGACCGAGGATCCTGCGCTATGGCACTGGCACAACAGCTTCCGGTTTTAGATAGTTGACTTTGTATTGAATCATAAGCAACTTTTTGCAAATCACTATCAATTGTCAAGTATATATTTTTCCCGGCAAGGGGAGTAACTCTGCGAAGGGTTCTCAATTTATTGCCTTTGGAATCCACCTCTATAACCTCCCCTCCGTCTACCCCACGCAAAACCATTTCATATTGAGTTTCTATCCCGCTTTTCCCTACCCAATCACCACTTTTTGCTCCTTGAAATTTTGGATCAGTTAGCTCCTCTTGTGACACTTCCCCCACATAACCTACTAAATGCGCTGTCTTTTCTCCCAACGGGTAAGTTCTGATATTGTCAACTTCCAATCCCTCTAAAGACTGATCATTTTTCACCTCAAGTTCCAAAGCCTCTTCCCTGGTTATTAACCTAGATTTTTGGGTTTTGGGATCAAAGAGCCTAAACCCCGGGGCATTAGCAGCCAGAATTTTACCGTTCCGGTCGAAAATCACTCCCCTGGGTGCATGTATCAGTTTCACCCTTATCCTGTTTCCGTCCGCAAGCTCCCTATTTTGTTTACCCTCTACCACCTGCAAATGAAATAGCCGGAAAAATACGATGGAGAAAAGCAACAAACTAACTCCAATGAAGAGAGTCACACCCCAAGTATTGTTTTCGGACTCAAATCTCTGACCCGGATCAAAATTAGGTAAGAGTTGATCTGTCCAATCTGCAGTCTTAACCCTTTTAAAATGACCGTTTTCCAAAGTCACTTTGGTTATTTCTTCGGTAAAACCGAGTCCTAAATTTTTGCGTCTTTTGAATCTATTCAAACTGCACCCCTCAATGGTTGTGGTTTTAGTGAAACTTACATCTTAAGTTTAACTTCTCTTTTAAACATAAATCTTTCCTCCCAGATTCTAATTAAATAATATAGCGGAATAGACAAAAGTATTTCTATGGCAATATTGGGCCAAATTTGAAATGTCTGGTAGCCTAGAAGAAAGGTTAAAAAATGAAAAGCGCTCAAAAATACCGACATCAAAATTATCATAGTAAATATGTTTTGGGAAAAATGTGACCTGGCCAAGATTTTAGCCATCTCAACCAACCCTAAGTAGATAATGCTTAAGGGTCCAAGCGGAAGCGAATTAAGGTGTGCCATAAACAGCCCGAAAAAAAATGCCAAATACAAATCATATTTATCGCCTGATATATAAGAGCGAAGTATCAAAATAATTAATACCAAATTGAAAGGAATTACTGTTGATTGCAAGAAAGCCATTAAGATAAGTACTAAGATTAAGGTTTTCATCGTTAATCAGTCATCACAAACACCAAATCCAAATCTCTGATGTCATAAACCGGAGAGATTTTAGCTTGTTTAAAGACTTCGTTTGGCTTTTCCAAAACTTCTGCTACCCTACCTAAAATCAACCCCCTGGGCAGATATCCTTCGGTTCCCTCCGAGTACACCAAATCACCCTGCGTTATTGGTTCTTCGTGAAGAATCTTATTGAAAAACATCTCTACCCGAAACTGCCCCACCAGTATACCTTTGGCTTTGCCATCCTTATTCAAAGAAAATGCCGCAACTTTGGAATCCGGATCTGACAATAGTTGAATATTGGCTACAGAAGGGGCCACACTTATAACCCTACCGATATAATTGTCCCTAAACAATGCGGCCGCTCCCACTTTAATTCCGTGGTCCGACCCTTTATCTATCCTTAAGTATCTATCCAATCCGATTGGGCGGGTTGCAACTAAGTGGTACGTCTGCGGATCAAGGTGTTGTTGTTGCACAACCTGGGCCTCTGCCTCCGAAAGCTTACGTCTTAAATTGGCATTTTCCGACAACACCTCTGCCATCTGCTTTTGCAAAGCTATATTTTCTTGAGCAGCATTTCGGGCAGCAAAAATAAAGTGTAACTGTTTGCCTATCTTCTGCTGACTTTGGTAAAGGCTAAAAGAGATCGGATTAGTTAAAAAATAGGCAATTTTCCTCGGCCAAAATAAAAGATTAAAACTATCTAACAAAATAGTAAGTAAGCCTATGAGGATTAAGATTGAAAAAAGCTGAAGGTTGGGGATAACCTTTTCCATAACTGGCCCAATATATCATACCCGCAAGAGTGTTGACAAAGGTCAGGGTTTACGGTAATTAAAACTAAAGATATGGGGAACAAAATTTCTTTTAATACATTGCTTGCCAAAAAGTGGCAGGAGAAAAAATTTGTCTGCGCGGGACTGGACAGTAATTATTCCCAACTACCTACATCAGTCAAAAAAAATAGTTCCCCTTATAAAGCAATTTTAAATTTTAATAGGCAAATAGTGGATGCGGTATCCGATCTTGTCTGCTCTTACAAAATACAAATTTCATTCTATGAAGCACAGGGAATAGACGGACTTCGGGCCTTAAAAGAAACTATCTTTTATATCCATAAAAAATATCCAGATATTCCCATTATTTTAGATGCAAAGCGGGGAGATATAAAAAACTCTAATCTAGGATATACCCAAGCTGTTTTTGAATATCTGAAAGTTGATGCTATAACTGTTAATCCTTATCTTGGGAAAGAGGCACTGGAACCTTTCCTGGATTATAAAGATAAGGGCATTATTGTTCTTGTTAAAACTTCAAACCCTGGGGGAGGAGAGATCCAAGATTTAAAGGTAGGGTCTAAAGGTGAGCCTCTTTATCTCTGGTTAGCTGAAAGGGTGGCCAGAACTTGGAATAAAAATGGAAATTGTGGGGTAGTAGTAGGAGCTACATACCCCAAACAACTGCGGCAAGTCAGAAAAGTAGTTGGTGATATGCCAATTCTAATCCCGGGTGTAGGATTACAAGGTGGAGAGTTGGAAGCCACAATAAAAGAGGGAGTAAATAGCAAAGGCAACGGTATGATTATCAATTCCTCCCGGGGAATCATTTTTGCTTCTACTAACAAGGATTTTGCCAAGTATGCTAGAATCGCTACCGAGTCTTTAAATAAACAGATAAAAAATTGCCTTAAAAATGACTACTAAAACATTAAGCACTGCTCAAAGAGTTGCCAAAATACTTTTAGAGATAAAGGCAGTTACTTTATCCCCCCAAAAACCTTTTAGATTTGTCTCGGGAATTATCTCTCCAATTTACACCGATAACAGGCTATTGATGGGCTATCCCTTAAAAAGAAAGGAGATTACCATTTATATGTCTAACTTCATCATCGACAAAGGATTGGACGCGGAAATAATAGCCGGCACTGCTACGGCCGGTATTCCCCCAGCTTCTTGGATCGCCGATATGCTAAACTTGCCTATGATTTATGTCCGCGGCGAGAAAAAAGACCACGGTAAAGGCAACCAGATCGAGGGGGTAATGAGAAAGGGGGCCAGAGTTGTATTGATAGAAGATTTGATCAGCACAGGGAAAAGCTCTTTGGCAGCCATTGACGCTATCAGGGAAACTGGCGGGAAAATTGATACTTGTTTGGCTTTTTTAGACTATGGATTTCCACAGACGGCCAAACGTTTCGCATCTAAAAAGGTAAATCTGTTCACCCTAACTAATTTCGACGAATTAGTAAAAACGGCGCATAGCTTAAAACTGATACCCCCCAAAGAAGAAAAATTAATACTTCGATGGAAACAAGATCCTTGGAATTGGGTCAATAAGACTAAGCCCCCTCTTAAGCCTAAAACTGTAGATTATTAGCCTACCTCAATCCCCCTGTAACTTTTACTTTAGACAATAAATCCAAGTTATCCAACAATTCTCCGCACCCGCGAACTACGGTAGTCAAAGGATCATCTGCTACCCAAACCGGTAGTTTTGTCTCTTCAGCAATTCTTTTATCCAAACCTTTAATTAGCGCTCCTCCACCGGCTAAATAAATTCCCCTTTCTACAATATCTGTTAAAAGCTCCGGTGGGGTTTCCTCTAAAACTTCCTGAATGACTTGGACTATCTGCGTGATGGTTGGCGATAAGGCTTCCCTGACCTCGTCTGCAGATATTTTAAGTGATTTAGGCAGACCAGAAGCAAGGTCCCTACCCCTAACTACAGTTGCCGATTCTGCCCCTTTTTCTTTGGTAAAATCCGGATGAGCAGACCCAATTTCAACCTTTACTTCTTCTGCGCTTTTATCCCCAATCAACATGCCATATCTAATCCTCATATAGTTGACAATATCTTGGTCTAGTTGATCTCCGGCAATACGCAAAGACCTATTTATAACCATTCCTCCCAAAGAGATAATTGCAATCTCCGCTGTCCCCCCGCCAATATCTACAACCATAACCCCATCCGGTTCTTCAACGGGTAATTTAGCGCCTATTGCCGCAGCCATTGGTTCTTCTATTAAATATGCTTCTCTTGCCCCGGCTGAAAGACAAGCATCCTGAACAGCCCGTCTTTCTACTTCTGTAACTCCGGACGGTATACCTACTACAACCCTAGGCCTGGGGATTCTAGGCAAACCCCAACCCTTTTTGTTGGAAGGGGTTTGATGGACTTTTTGAATAAAATAACGCAACATCGCTTCTGTCGTATCAAAATCTGAAATAACTCCACCTCTTAAGGGCCTTACAGCTTCTATTGCTGCCGGGGTTCTTCCCAACATCCTTTTTGCCTCGCTACCTATTGCCAAAATTTGCCGGGTCTTTTTATGTAGGGCTACAACAGTTGGCTCCCGGATTACAATTCCCTTGCCTTTTACTAAAACCAACGTATTGACCGTGCCTAAATCTATACCGATATCATGAGAAAAAAGCTGCCAGATCCTGTTGAACATGAGAGGAGTTTAGCACATGATATTGTTTAAGCACAATAAGTTCTGGTAACATTAACCCAGAATATTTTATGGGTTTTGTTACCAGCAACAAAGTCATTATTGGAGCTTTTTATCTATTGTTTTTTCTAACCCCCCTGGTGTGGGCCCCCCGCAATTTTGAACTATTTGAATACAACAAGATGATGTTCGTCTATTTTATGACAATAATCATCACAACTGCCTGGGTGCACAAAATGATCCAAACCAGATCTCTTATCTTTAAAAGGACCATATTGGACCTACCCCTTTTTATATTCCTAATAAGCCAAGTCCTTTCCACCATTTTTTCAATTGATCCACATACCTCAATTTGGGGATACTACAGCCGGTCAAACGGAGGGCTGCTTTCTACCGCTTCTTACCTGTTACTTTACTTTGCCTTTGTTTCCAATATTGAAAGCAAACAAGTCCCCAGAATGTTGTTGGCAGCGGTTACATCGGCAGCTGTAATTTCATTGTGGGCAATCTCCGAGCATTTTGGAGTGTCTCCCTCTTGTGTCATTTTAAGAGGGGAGTTTAATGTGGATTGTTGGATACAAAAAGTCCAAGAAAGGGTTTTTGCAACATTAGGCCAACCGAATTGGCTGGCAGCATATCTTGCAATGCTAATTTTCCCTACCACTTATTTCCTGCTGACAGCACAAAAAAGATGGCAGCTTTATACTTTCTATTTTATACTTTTTACTTTATATCTGGCTTTTACCTTTACGTATTCCAATGGCGGAACTGTGGGATTTTTAGCCGCAACTCTCGTAACAATTATTTCTCTGGGCTACACCCAATTAAAAAAGAAAGAGCGTAACCTTTCCTACTTAAAACCATTCTTTTTTGTTCTAAGCACATTTCTTATCATAAACCTTATATTTGGGGCCGCACCTACCCGCCGTTTCCAATTAAGTAATCTCATCCCCCAAACTCCCCCTCCTACCAACCAACCCAGCCAATCAATACCACAAGGAGGCTCACAGCTTGAAAACGGAGGGGCAGAAACCGGCAAAATTAGGCTGATTGTTTGGCAGGGTGCACTGGAGGTGTTTAAACATTATCCTATTCTAGGCTCCGGTGTCGAAACATTTGCCTATTCTTACTACAACTTCCGGCCTCCATCCCACAATCTGACTACAGAGTGGGATTTTTTATACAACAAAGCTCATAACGAATACCTAAATTATTTGGCAACTACCGGTTTAGTTGGTACGCTTTCTTACCTGGCTTTAATATTCACCTTTATTTTTTGGTGTTGCCAATATCTGTACAGGCAAAAAAAGTTAAGCAAGCAATATCTGCTTACTACTTTTTTACTTGCTTCATATATTAGCTTTCTGTTGCAAAACTTTTTTGGTTTTTCGGTTGTGATAATAGCACTACTATTTTATCTTTTCCCGGCACTCACCTTTGTTTACAACCAACAAGTGACACAAGTTAGAAGTCTCCAACCGATTATAAAGGCTATTCCTTTAGGGTTAAGGAGCCTTAATATAAATTCCAATATCTACACTCTAGCCTTAATAATAATTTATCTAATCGCAGCCTTTTTGGCATTTTCCTTAGTTAGGTTCTGGAATGCGGATATGATTTTTGCCTTGGGGGTGAGAAACAGTGAGGCCGGAAATGCCGGACGGGCATATAATTTGCTTTCCACGGCTGTCCAGGAGAATGGTTGGGAGCCCTTTTATAGAAGTGAGCTGGGCTTTACCGCCGCCTCGGCTGCTCTCGCTTTATCCGATACAGACGCTACCCTTTCCGCTGCTCTTAAAGAACAATCTCTACGCGAAACCCAATTAGCCCTCTCTATTAGCCCCAGAAATGTTTCTTTTTGGCGTACGGCCATCCGTACATATTACCAGCTGGCAGCTCTCGACCCTAAATTTAACCAAAAAACCCTTGATACAATTGACGAAACCATCAAGCTTGCTCCCACAGACCCAAAATTGTATTACAACAAAGCCATTATTCTAGGCCAAATGGATAAATCCGAACCTGCCATTGATGCTCTAAAGAAGGCTGTTGAATTAAAACCGAACTATAAAGAAGCTTATGTGGCTTTGGGTCTATTTTATTTTGACCAAAAGGAGATAGAAAAAGCGGTATATAGTATGAATCAAGCCTTAAAAAGCGCCCCCAATGATCCGGAGGTTTTAAACCGTCTAATTGATTGGGGTAAAAAAGGAGTTGCCACCCAATCTTCCCAGCTATGAAAAGCCTCGCTCAAGTCATAGGTGAAGTCAAATATAAAAATAGGCCTAAAAATTTAACTAAGGAGTTTCAAGTCTATGGGGTTTTTCTGGCCGAATGTTTGGATGATACCAAACATTATTCCCTTTATATAAAGCTGGCAAAGGAGGTAAATCGTAATCTTTTGGAAGAAGCCTTAAACTATACCAAATCTTATTACGGAGCAAAAAATAAAGCACGCGTCTTCATGTGGAGACTGAAGCAATTGCGCACAGTTTCCACTCAAGGTTCCGCAGGCAAAGCCTGAGGGTTCTTATGTGGAGACTGAAGCAACTTAGGGAATTGGCAAAATAGAGCTGAAATTGTTAAACTTAACCCCATGGAAGTTGTTACAGCACCGGATCCAAGGCTTCGGGTTAAAACAAAGATTGTTAAAAAAATCGATCAATCTTTAAACAAGACTTTGTCCGATATGATAAAGCTAACCAAATCTTTCCGTGACCCGGAGGGAGTAGGTTTAGCTTCTACCCAAGTAGGACAAGGAGGTTGTTTTTTCGTGGGGAAAGTAGGCAAAAGTTTTAAAGCCTTTATTAATCCTAAGATTATCTCTTATTCCAAAAAGACTAAGAAATATTTTGAGGGATGCCTGTCTATCCCTGATTATTATGGTGAAATAAATAGATCCTTGGGCCTTAAAGTATCTTATCAAAACCCAGAGGGGCAAACTTTCACCGAGACCCTAAAAGGGGTTACGGCTTGGATATTCCAACATGAAGTTGATCACCTTAATGGAATTTTATTTCCGGATAGAGTCTTGCAGCAAAAGGGTAGGTTTTTTAAATTCACAGGCAAAGATAAGACCGGATCAGATACCTTTGAGGAAGTAATTTTGTAAAAATGAAGAATCCGACCGTTATTTTTTTTGGAAACACAAAATACTCTACAATTGGCTTGCAGATTGTCCAGAAAAGCTTTCCTCTTTCGCTTCTTGTAACCATTCCCTCTTCCCCGGTTAAACAACTGGTCGAGAAGTTAAATGTACCGATTTTGGAAACAGACAAACTAGACCAGCCTGTTTTGGAGAAAATTTCTTCTTTAAAACCTGATTTTTTAATTGTGGAAGATTACGGATTGATCTTGCCGGAACATTTATTGGCCATTCCAAAATATGCAGCCTTAAATATCCACCACTCGCTGCTACCCAAATACCGTGGGCCTTCTCCTGCTCCCACTGCCATTTTAAATGGAGATAAAGTTTCTGGGGTATCCATTATTAAAATGACTGAAAAAGTTGACGCTGGGCCTATACTGGCACAGCAGGAATATACCTTAAAGGAAAATGAGACTACAGAATCACTACTAACAAAGCTTAACCAGCTTGGAGGGGAACTGCTAATAAAGATCTTACCTGATCTGGTTGAAGGTGGAATAGTTCCCAAGGAACAAGACAACGCTATAGCGTCATATTGTAACCGTATTACTAAACAGGATGGGTATTTTGAGATCGATAATCCCCCTTCACCTGAAATTTTAGACCGGATGATTAGGGCTTATTACCCTTGGCCAACTGTTTGGACCCTCTTTCGCCAAGGCTCCAAAGGGCAGGCTAAAATTGTTAAATTCTTACCGGGAGGAAAAGTACAGATGGAAGGCAAGAAACCAATTAATTTTAAAGACTTCCTAAACGGTTACCCCAGCTTCCCGTTAAGATTGGGATGAGAGGCAAATTCATCAATTAAACCTGCTGTCATCTGGATAGGTTCTACGGAACCAAAACCTCCTGGATGTGATACAACGAATGCTTCATCGCGATTGTTGATATAGCATAGGATTCTGTGTTGTCTTTCTTCAAAAGGCACAGACAATATCCAGTTACCAATAATCCCAGGTTCTCCAACTCTCCAACTATCTACCTCAACCTGTATAGCTCTAGCATTTTGTAAGTATAGATCATTTCCTACTTGTGTCAGCTCTTGAACTCTGACAAGTGCTGCTGCCAGTTCTTTGGAAGCATGACCAGAAACCTTTGCTTTATATTGGCCAATAATTTCGACAGTCATGAAGAGTTAAGCTTGAACTGGAGATTGCTCGGTTGAAGTTTTAATAGGTTTTAAGAGGGGCTTAACAATTCTTAAACATTTGGTGCAATATCTTTTACCTTCATATGAATGAAGGTTTGGTTTTTGTACTCTTTTGTGGATGGGAGCACGCAAAGCCCAAACACCACCGGCTCCGGAGGAACCTTTCTTGTGCCTTGAATAAGACAAAATATTTTTACCCTTTCCACACCGACTACAAATTAACATGTGGTAAACTATATCATGAAGCCAAGCTCTATGCAACCTGAATTCTTTGCTTTGTCCATTATAATCTTGCTCTTTTCTGTTATCGTGCATGAGGTTATGCATGGAGTTGTTGCCCTAAAGTTTGGCGACAGAACAGCCGAGCGGGCAGGCAGGCTAACTTTAAACCCCATTCCCCACATTGACCCCATAGGGACCATCCTTTTGCCCCTTCTTTTGATTTTATCCGGCTCTCCCATACTTTTTGGCTGGGCCAAACCGGTACCGGTCAACCCCCTGAATTTTTCTAATCTGCGCCGGGGGGAACTTTTTGTCTCGGCTGCAGGGGTTCTATCAAATTTTACACTGGCAATAGTAGCTGCAATTTTCTACCATTTCCTTAACTCAATGCCTTCCACTCCTTTATTTATCCTGAATGCTTTAAGGTTTGGGGTTATGATTAACCTGGTACTTGGTACTTTCAACCTATTTCCTATTCCACCTTTGGACGGTTCAAAAATGCTTTTATCCCAACTACCATATAAATTGGCCAAGGAATACCAAAAAATAGAACCTTATGGGTTTATCATTCTGCTTTTGATGCTTTTTATCCCCTTTGGGAATACCACCCTTTTCCAGGCAATACTGGGATTTTTCCTCAAGCTTTTCAGCTCTGTTTTGGGTTTTTAAACAATCTGCTTTTTAGATTGATAAATAAAGCTAAACAGCTACTCCCAAACGAGCGTTTCAGGTTGACAACTTAGCCTCAATCTGGTAGTGTTAAGTTATCCTAAAGGACATTAAGTAGATGGCCTAAAAGGATGAGAAGCTCTGGGCAATTGGCCTAAAGTTTCCCTAAGAGTAACGTAGCCACTCCGATGACAATCGATCATTGGAGGAGCGAAGTTCTCGCAGGGATGCGGAGCATCCCTACTTAGCACGTTTGAAAACTGGAGATATTTTTCCTCCGCTAATGTAAATTGTTAGGGAGATTCAAAGTTGAGATGTCCTTTGGGATATTTCACAGAATCCCCACCTTCCAGTTTTGGGGGAAAAACTTCAGAAGCACGGCTAAAGTAGGGAGAAATTATTTTTTAAAACTACAGAGGTTTTCTCCAGACTTTGACTTTTAAGTCTTAACATTCTATATTCTAAATGTATGGCCGACCAGGCTGAAGAAGTAAACTCCATAGATACCGGAGAAACAAACCCAATTAATCTGCCTGAAATCCGCATCGGGAGAACCCTTGATCTGCTGATGAATCTTAGGGGACAAGCCCTGCAAAGAATCAGAGATTTAGAAAACACTAGTCAAGAAAAATATGGTGTAGGTTTAAGCCCAACCGATGATACCAAAGGTTTAAGAGGAGGGCTAGACAGCCTTGTGCAGCGACTTAATGGGGCTATAGATGGAGTAACTCTTGCTATCAACATGCAAGAGGGCTTTGCTGCGGAACCGGAATGGCTGACAAATGCCAGAACAGACTTTGGCCTTCCGGCCCAAAAACAGTTAATTCCTCAATTACCAGAAAAAACTTCCCCCCTGACTTGCCTTCAAACCCCAATAAACGTAAAATAAATAGGTTTAGCCGATGTAGCTCAATTGGTAGAGCACCACTTTTGTAAAGTGGGGGTTGTCGGATCGTGCCCGACCATCGGCTCACACGCCGAAGTGGCTCGGTGGGTCCAGATAGGCAACCCTATCTGGACGGGATAACTACAAACAAATCTCGCCGAAAGGCGGACATCTTAAAATAAAAGTTATCCCCGGAAGAGCAGCTTCACACAAAACTCATATTTTGTAGAGTTTAATGAGATATAGGCCGACGTAGCTTAGTGGTAAAGCACTTCATTGGTAATGAAGAGAGCATGGGTTCGATCCCCATCGTCGGCTCCCTACCAACGAACTAACCTTCCTATTGACACCTTTGCACTTTAATGGTTATATCAAAGAAGTGGCAAATTTAACTTTTCTAAAACCAGTGGAGACAACCCTGGAAACCTACTTGGTAGATAAAGCTCCCAGACTTCCTGAAGGGCTAAGAAAATTCATAGTAGCAATAACCCCTTGGATTACCTTACTTTCCGTAATAATTACCATACCTATACTGCTAACCCTTTTAGGAATAAACATAGCAGGAATTCCTATTAATATGAGTGAAGTTACAAAAGGTTTTATCTACCCTGTTACCGTAGTAGTAACTTCAGTTAACCTACTTTTGGAAGCCCTGGCTATCCCAGGTTTGCTTAAAAGATCTGTAAAGGGGTGGCGGTTATTATTTTATTCAACCTTGATTGGTGCTGCATACGATCTTGTCACTTTAAACTTATGGGCATTGGTAATAGGCTCTCTAATTTCCTTATATCTGCTGTTCCAGATAAAAAGTTTCTATAAGTAATAAACCTCTCCTTTTAATATGGATTTGTTAACCGTTTTCTTAATCGTAGCCGGGCTTATCCTGTTTGAAAGCGTCTCCTCGGTAGATAACGCCATTATTAATGCCGAAGTCCTCTCTACCATGAGCCAAAAGATGAGGAAGTGGTTTTTGACTTGGGGGCTTTTGATTGCCGTTTTTTTACTTCGAGGTCTTTTACCGTTTTTAATTGTTTTTGCCGTAAATCCATCCTTGGGTGTAATAGGGGCAATCACAGCTACTTTTAGCAGTGATCCAAGGGTAAACGAATCCATCGAACAATCTGCCCCGATTCTGCTGATTGGCGGTGGGACTTTTTTAATCTTTCTATTTTTTCATTGGCTTTTTATGGAACCGAAAAATTTCGGGCTTAAAGGAGAACGGTTTTTCTATTCTCAAGGGGTCTGGTTCTATGCAGTTGTATCCCTAATTTTGGCCTTTTTGGTTTGGGCTGCTATCTCTTTTGATCCTTATATGGCTTTGGGTGCGGTAGTTGGCTCTACGGCCTTTTTTATTACCCACGGATTTAAACAAAATGCCGAGGCAGCGGAGAAAAGCTTGCTGCAAAATGGCCGATCTGATATAAGCAAAATCTTTTACCTCGAGGTAATTGATGCCACATTTTCTGTAGACGGGGTATTGGGAGCTTTTGCTTTCACCCTATCTGTTCCGCTTATCCTTTTAGGAAACGGCATTGGTGCCTTGGTAGTGCGTCAAATCACTATTGGTAATATTGAGCGGATCAAAAAATATGTCTACCTTAAAAATGGAGCCATGTATTCCATATTCTTCCTTGGAATTATTATGATCCTTGACAGCTTTGGCACCCATATACCACCCTGGCTTTCGCCTGTAGTAACTTTTGGGGTAATAGGTTATTTCTTCCTCAAATCCAAAAATCAGGATATGTTGCAAAAACAGGCCTCTATAAGGTAAAATCACTCCCATGGCTAAAAAAGGAAATCGGATACTTATAGGTTTGCAGTGTTCTGTCTGCAAAAGCGGAAACTACACCAGTACCAAAAATGTGATTAATACAAAAGATAAAGTGTCCTTAAAAAAGTTCTGCCAGAAGTGCAGAAAATCCACACAACATCAAGAGGTAAAGTTAAAATAATATCTAAGAAGGTTTATGGTGAGACAAAATAGCTCTTACTGATTTTGCAACTTCTCCAGCAAAATCACCTATGTTGCCACTGTGTGCTGGTTTTAAACGGAATACCTGATCACCTCGATGTAAAAACGGTGGGAGTCGTTCAACCCTATCTGGGGGTAGAATTGGCGGGTGGTAATTTCCAGGTTCCTTATTTTCTGCTGTCATTTTGAATTAGCTATTAAGATAGATTATACTACTAAAAGCCTAGGCTCGTGGTGAAATGGTATCACAGCAGTCTCCAAAACTGCTTTTCCAGGTCCGAATCCTGGCGAGCCTGCCACGTTCAGCTCGCGATGCTCGTGAACGTGGTGAACCACCTCATAGAGATCTAGTTTAGAATATACGAAGAATTAATTTAATAAATGAGCGAGCATAAACCGTGGCCTGCCCATGTACTACTTTTATATTCTACGAAGTCTGAAAAATAATAAACTATACCTTGGTTCTACACCAGATTTAAAGGAAAGATTAAAATCCCATAATAATGGAGAAAACAAAGCTACTAAACCAAACATTCCTTATGAGTTAATTTTCTATTCCGGATTCACAAACGAAAAGGATGCAATTAATTGTGAACAATATTTTAAAACCACTGCGGGATGGAAGAGAATCCATAAAATGCTGGAAAATACACTAAAGTAAGAGGATAACTCCCCCCACCATCTTTGTTAATAATATTCAGATTTGCAAACTTAAATTTGTATCTAAAAAATGTTATTATTTGCAAAATGGTTACAGACCTGCCTCCCCAGACTCAAAACATACCACCTAAATCTGTTTACGCAGTAATTGAGCAATATGTTCCAAATCATTCGGTTGAACATGCAAGCAACCAAGAACCTATATCCAAACAAACACTTCCAAACCCAAAACATTTTGGTGGATATTTAACTACTAGTGGCACCGCCCAAGTTTCTCAAGCTAGTGGGGTTGCCCAAAATATAACCTTTGGCTGGATTCCTTGGGAAGGCAAAATACCCTCCCTCTTGGTACAGTTTGATTATGAATCACATACCTTGGAGATAAAACCCGAACTTACATCAAAAATGTATGAATGAAATAAATATTAAGGAAGCATCAGACGAACAGCTTGAAGAGATTATGAGAAAAACTGAAAATCCCCATAGTGCTGGAAGTCAATTTCAAAAAGCAGAAATAGAATTAGATATAAGGAGAAAGACAAGGCTTTTTGAGCAACAAGAAAAAATATTTAAACTCCAAGAGACAATGCTGGCCACTATTCAATCTAAACTTGATGGAATAATAAAGGCCATACAATACATTAGCCGTAAACCTATTAAGACCCTACTTATAGCTGGACTTGGTGCAATATTGATAGGAGTTGCAATAAATTTCATATCAATATTCCTAACTAAACTTTTTGGTTGGTAGAATAATCAGCATGACTAAGCAAATATTAAAATTTCAATCTGAAGGAGAATTCCAAAATTTCTTTGGGCAGCTGGCATCTGCAGAG
>CAZGFG010000008.1:0-32061 GCA_964524895.1 uncultured Gammaproteobacteria bacterium
TTTCTAATAATTGACTTTTAATGACCGAAGCAAATTTATTTTTACCTAAAGAATAAAAAACTTGCTTTGCTTGCCTTCTATTCTCAACTATCTGTATTTCTTTCAGTTTTTTAAGACTATGAGAGACTGTAGAAATTGGCAAACCAATAATTTCCGCCATTTCTGAAACTGTTAGTTCTGGGTGCTGACAAAGTATATAGCAAAGCTTCATTCTAGTGAGATCGCCTGTTGTCCCAAACTTTTCAGCACATGCCTCAATTTTCTCATTGTCTTGAAGTTCATCTTGAAGTACCTTTTTCTTACTCATTTGCATATCTATACAAATGATAGGAATTTATTTTACATTTGTCAATGGCAAAATTGTAACAACCTAACAGAAATTAACAGAAAGTTTGTGCTATAATTTTCTCACCGAATGATCCTTGTGGTGAAAGTATCCTCCTTCGTTTGAAAACTTCGGCGGGACAAGCCTTACTGTTAGGGAGCGAATGTTGATATCATAATTGATAATTCATCTAGGCCACAGGGATTGAGTTTTGATATACTTACTTATACATTTTTTAGACCCAAAGCATAGACTAAATCTGGTAATAGACCGTCAGATAGGAACAATCTGATAAACTCTGGCAGTCTGGCTAAGATCACGTCAGGAGCTCCATATCGGACTGAATTTGTAAAAAGGATCGATTAGGTTGATTTATAGGGATATTTTTAGGTTCGAGCCAAGCCATTTTTGACAAATTTGGTTGGTCTTGACCGGAAATGAGATTTGAACTTAACCAAAATTTAAAGAAGAACCTTTTAAAAGAGAAAAACCTTTCAGAATTCCTTGGAATTCTGGATCACTGTTTCCTTTATTAATCATAACCTCATCCATTTCATTCTCACTGAACCACTTATATTCTGAGTGATCCTCTGGATGTGTTTTTATTTGTGTTATAGGATTGATGAAAGTTGCAAAGTAAATAACTTCAATGGAATGGGAACCTTTAATTTTGTTTGCATAAGTAAAGACGTAGAACGGGTCACCAACATTAATTTCCATTTCGTTCTCTTCTTTCACTTCTCTCTTTAACCCCCCAATCATGTTCTCCCCAAAATCTATATGTCCTCCAGGAAGTTCGTAAATCCCAGGAAGAAACTTCTTGGTTACAGCTCTTTTAGGAAGAAAAACTTTTTCAATACCGTTAAATTTTTTATGAATAAATGCTCCTGCGGTTAAAATTTGTTGACCGTTAGCAGGAGTTTCGCTATCATGAGAAGCTTTATATGTCATAAAAGTTTTGCAAAGGAAGTATATCAAATTTTCCTGAAGCTTTTAATATGAAGATGACTTTTCAATATGATTAGCTGTAGAATTAAATCAGAAGTAATGGAACCGTATAGGTTCGAGCGAAGTACGGTTACCAGCTCCAAAAGTGACAGAAAATTACATAAAGTTACTATATGAATTTAGTCAATGTCGCAGATTATAGAATAAAAGGTATAAACTACTATTGGAAAAGAAGAGAAAAATTCAACCTTTCTGAAGATGAATTACGCTCAGTTGGCGTACAGGGGAACAATGCGCTGGTAGATGAAATTTTAATTCCTAAACTCAAAGAAGCGAATCAAATTTTCAAACAACATGGTTACGAAATAATTGTTAAGGATGCATACCGTTCTCCTGAGCTATATCAATTAGTGAAGGACAAAAGATATGAGATCGAGGGAAAAGAAAGCACTGATAAAACATTTAATCCAATCAGGATGCCTCATGCTTCTGGTCGAGTGGTAGATATTAATTTAGTTAGTCTTGGTAGTGGGGAAGAAGTCGAAATGTGGGATAAGAAAGACTGGCCTGACGGAGCTTTTATTAACTGCTATCAAGGTAAACCTGATAGCCGCAGTAAAGAGTTCCAACGTTTACAAGACTTAATGGTTAGTACAATGGTAAGTTTAGGATTTAAACTTGGCCTAAAGAATGAATGCTGGCATTTTGAATATAAAGTTTGATTTAGCCTGCAACCCCCGGGGTTGAAGCGTAAAAATCTTTTAAATAATCTTCTTGACAAGCCTGTAGTTTTAGATTATATTTTCGTTTATGATAATGCCAGAGGCCAGTCCACCAACCACAAATTTTATAGTCTGTCTTAGCCGCGATACAGATAGTACGAATGAGAGAGGAGATATTGAGAGAAGACTTCGAGCTGGGGTAATAGATCGGGTGGGCTACCGGGAAGCTCTGATAGACCTAGCTAAAAAGGAGTTTGGTCAGGATGCAAAACCTTTTTCCGAATGGCTTGCACAGCCTGAACAACAGCCTTTGGCTGCCAGGATTGAATCTACCACCCCGCTTCCTACACTCCACGAAATGTTATTAAGAATCCGAAATGAGTCGGGAGTGGAGTGGATACTGGAGAGAATTTCTGGTGCCCCAGGGGTAGAATCCGTTACTCCCGATTATAAAATAACCTTGGAAGATTAATTAGTTTAACTTTGGTTTCAGAAAATAACTTCAGAATTTGTTAAAATCTCAATGTTAGCCGAAGTAGCTCAGTGATAAGCAGAGCTTGCCACTGATCTGACTTGACTAATCGCCGAAGTAGCTCAGTGGTAGAGCAACGGTATCGTAAACCGTGGGTCGTGGGTTCGACTCCCACCTTCGGCTCACTTACTTGCCTCTATCAACCCTTGAGTGGCCAGACTATTAGTTGGATTTACAGATAGAACTGCGTTGAAGACTTCTTTGGCCTTTAGCTTATCGCCCATTTTTAAATAAATAATCCCTAAATTATTTACTAACTGCAGATTTTTCGGGTTTACTTTTATTGCCTTTTGCATATTGGAAAGGGCCAGATCATATTTTCCCAATCCAAAATAAATAGCTGCAATGTTTTGATAAGACTGCCAGAGGTTTGGATTTAGCTCTGCTGCTTTTTGATAGTTTTCCAAAGCCTTATCATCTTCACCCAATTCATGGTAAGTATTGGCCAAATTATGATATGCATCGGCATAATTTGGTTTTAATTCTATAGCCTTTTGGAATTCCTTTAAGGCTGCCTGTTTGTCTCCCCGGCGCCCATAGACATCCCCTAAATTATTGTGGGTATTGGGGCTGGAAGGGGATGTTTTACCGGTTGCTATCCATAAATTGTCCTCATTTTTCCAATCAATATTTCTAATAAAAGTTCTGGTGGAGAGGGCCAGTATCAAAATAGACAGACTAATAAAATATAGGGGCTTAAAGGCAGGTTTTCCGGTAAGTTTATCTACCAATATGGCCAAAGTTACCACCAGCCCAATGCTTCCCAGATATACATACCTTTCGGCCACAATCCAATTTAATCTAAAAGGAGTTAGAGTAGGAAGCAAACCGATTATAAAAAAAGATAGCCAAAAGAATATCTTTTTATCTTTTTTAAAACTGAAAAACAACATAGTTAGAAATGCTAGAAATATAATGACTTGAGCAATATACACTGTTTGGCTCAATACCAGTTCCGAATGGTAGAGAGTTAAATCTTGAGGCCAAGTAAAAAGCTGAAGGTAGGATGAGACTGCTACAGGTATTTGTACCAAAGGATTATCAATGCCCCTTTCCTGGTAATGGACAGATTGTAAAGTAGTCTCCCTTTCCGGCAGCCCGGCCAGGTTGACTCCGACATATACTAATGAAATCAGGAAAAAGGGGATAACCCTTTTCCAGTTTTTGGCCAAATTTCCAAACACTAGCTCATAAAGAGGATAGATTAAGATTAAAGAAGCTGGCATAACGGGGTGAGACATGAAAGATAGTAGATAGAAGATAATAGATAGAAAATAGGAGAAGGCTTTTTTGCTGGACAAGATGTAAAACAAGAAAGATAAGAGGAAAAAGAAACTATATTGGGGATATGATCCGCCCGATATCCAAACTACAGGTTCGGTAAGTAGCGGATGAATTGCAAATATGGAGCTCGCAAAGAGAGCTACCTTCTTGGTATTGAGCTTGGATACCAGAAAATATACGAGAGCAATTGATCCAAGGTGGAAAAACAGGTTTATAAACCTGAAAAATATAGGATTTAGCCCCCCCAAATTAAAGGCCAACCAGTAGAAAAGGGGACGAATAAAACCAAACGGATGTGTACTTATGGCATAACCTAGGTTGCCAATGTTTGGGTTGTTTGCTATTTCTGCTAAATCGTCTGATAGAAAGGCATTGTTAAAAGAATTGGTGTAGATAAGAACCGCCAGAGTTAGCAAGAAAATCAATTGAAGCCTATTTTCCTTTAGAAATTGCATATTATTTAGCTTTTATCAGGACACAGCTCTTTTAATAGTTTAGAATAAAAGTCAAATATGCGCTACTACAGGGTTTAACGGGGGATAGTCAGAACCATTCCGGGTTCTATTAAATCAGGATTGGCAATATTGTTTGCCTGGGCCAATTTCTGATAAGCCATCGGGTCACCATAAGCTCTGTCTGCTATTTTTGATAGCCAGTCGCCTTCTTGCACTGTATAGGTATTGGCAGTTATTACCGGTCCCCAGGTAGGATTACCTTGGCTTACTTGTGTAGGCGCAGGTGTTTCGGAAGGGGAAACAGTGGGGCCTTCGCTTGGGGAAGCAGAAGCTACTGTTTCTAATTTAGGTATATCCAGCACCTGACCAGATATTAATTGGTTTACATCATCAAGGTTGTTAGCCTTGGCTATCTCCGTATATTTATATCCATCGTTGTAATATTTTTCGGCAATTGAGAAAAGAGTATCTCCCTCTTTAACTGTATATTTGCCCGGGAGGTTATCCGGGGAAACATCTGCTTGTTGGTCTGTTTGCTGGGAAGGGCCAACTTCCGGTTTTGGCCTGTTGAAATAATTGAAAACCAGGATTCCGACTACCAAAACTATCAAAGCACCTAAAATTAAACTTAGTCTTGATTGGTTATTTTGGACTTCGGATTCCAATCTTTCAATGTAAGTCCGAGACTCCACGGGTCTAGCTGCAGATCTCTTTACCGTCTTTTTGTTAGAAGCTTTTCTTGGCATTTTCGTTAAGAGGCAGGTAGAGGACAGGTTCTATAGTGCTTTTTTAACTCATGCATAAAAGTTTGTCAATAGGCCAAATAATTTATACTCTAGTCTTGTATTCATTGTCAGGGTATTTAGTATATATTAATATGTTGAGAGTATGCCTAAAGGTTATTACCTCTTATTTTTGGTAGGAATCTTGCTATTGTGTCTTTTTTTCAGAGCTTATAGGCTTGAAAGCTTTTATGGTTTTGGTCATGACCAGGACTTATTTGCCTGGATAGCAAGGGACATAGTAGTTGATAAACACTTTAGGCTATTGGGACAAGAAACAAGCATAAATGGGGTTTTTATCGGCCCGCTTTTTTACTACCTAGTAGCTTCAGTGTTTTTTGTTTTTAATATGGATCCCAGAAGTGCAAACCTGGTGACTCTGTTTGTTAGTTTACTAACAGTCTTCAGCCTATACTTTGTAATTGCGAAGTTTTTTGGTAAAAAGGCAGGTTTGTTTGCAGCCTTTTTTTACTCTGTTTCACTTGGGGCAGCATTTTTTGATAGGTGGGTAGTACCTACACAGCTGACTCTCCTTTGGTCAATCTGGTATATCTTTGTTTTGTTTTCTATCCTTGCCGGAAATTTTAGGAAAACTCTTCCAGTAATGGCTGTTTTAGTAGGGCTTATCTGGCATATTCATATAGCTTTTATACCCCTTCTTCTGGTTTTACCCTTAGCCCTTTGGTTTTCTAAGAAAACAAATTCAGGGCTTTCACTTTGGCCATCTTTGAGGGAGTTAATTTTGTGTGGGGTGATTGTTTTGGTCTTAACCTCGCCACTTTTGGTTTCCGAAGGCCGCCATAACTTTCAGCAATTTAGAAGTATATTTGGTTCAACCACGGAAGACAGGGGGAATGTGAAAGGTGTAGACAGACTGTTTAAAGTTTTTGATGCTTCTTCCAGAAGCCTAAGTGTGGCAGTTATTTATAAACAGGGGCTACTGGAGGGTTTCTGGCAAGTTTATGCAACTTTTGTGCTGGCCTTGATTTTTGCCTTCATTTTGCGGATTAAAAATATCCTCAATAAACAGCAGGCCATTATCCTGGGTTTTTGGGTAGGGGTTGTTTTGCTGGCTCAATTTATCTCCAAAAGGCAGATAAGTGAGTATTATTTTGAAAATTTGGTGGCTATTTTATTTTTAATTTTTGGATTGTTTACTTCTTACCTTTTTAGTTTTGCCAAATACAGGCCGGTTATAATTTTGTTTTTGGCTTCATATTTGGTAATAAATTTATCTACATTTTTATCTTTGCCTGCCGCATATGATAACTATGGTGACAGAAAAAATATAGTTGAGTTTATAAAAAAAGATGCCCAAAATAACGGGTATCCATGTGTAGGGATAAACTATATAGCTGACAGGGGGACAGAGGTGGGGTTTAGATACCTGCTTTGGTATTATGGATTGGATATTGTTAAACCCAGTAATTTAGTACCTGTTTATAATATTGCTATTCCCTGGACATATGCAAACCCAACAGAATTAAGTTATAGGTCTGGGTATTTTGGGTTAATTGTACCCAAGAAGAGAGAAATAAAAGACAGCAGTGTTTGTAGCGACCCTAATTACCAATTCCTCCCCCTCTCCGGTTTTGTAAATTAACTTGCGGGCTTGAAGGTAAAAATTTAGAACACCTGTGGCATAGTTTAATACAGCAGTACAAAACACTTAGTCAAATGGGGATAAATTATTAGGCTCCTGACTAGGATAAAAAGAGAAAGGTTATTTTAGTTTTTTAAGACTCTGATCCCTGATTCTTTCTAAATCATCTTTTAAATCAGGATAACCTGTTGCGATCGCACTATACTCATTTGGATTTACTGCCATTCCTTCTTCAACCCAAAGTTTAACAACTTCTTTATCAACCTTTCCTTGACTTAATGAGTCCCAGGCTTCCTGTAAAGTTTGAGTACCTATCTTATCTCTTAAATAGGAATACATACCAATTGCTCTTTCTGTATTTTTTTCTATCTCTTGTTCAACAGGAGAGTTAGGATCGATGCGACTCCTGCCTACAGCAGTTAAAGAGGCTATATAGCTATTAATATTTGTTTCACCTAAACCTTTTTCAGAGATACGATTGCTGGCAGTCTTGAATGTTTCCTCTAAGATTTTAAAACGATCTTCCATATTACTAGTTTACCATAAAATTAGTAACTTTACCGCTTGAGATAACTCGAACATTTTTAGCCTCAAAATCTGTCAATTTTTGAGTAATGTATTTACCTTTCGTGCATATGCGGGATCAAGGGTAAAAATCTTGAACACCTATTCCAAAGCATATTATATCAATACAAAACTTTACAAGCTTGCTCCATGGCGACGGACGGGATAAGAAGCTTGATTTAATCTATTTCTAAAGTGTGCTATTACCATATTGACATGCCCAAGTTGAACTTGTATAAACTTTGGATGAGTTGCAAGTTCATCCATGGGGTACCAAAGACAACCTGGTTTTAACATAGCATCGTTTGCTATTCCCGCGGTATAGATTTCAACAACTTCCGGCCCACGCTCTACCGTACGATGAAGTCTACCCACAAAGGTTGGTGGAGCTGCAAATTGATTACCAACCTCATCTTGGATACGTTCATAAGCTCCATTGAGAGGATTACCATCTTCTCTTTGGTAATCTGATGCTCTAAGAGCGCATCCTGGGGTATGCAGCATTCCTGGCCAAACAATATCATCATTTGGTCTTGGAACTAATAAAGCTTCCAATATTCTATTATTTATTCTTGTCACAACAACTTCCACTATTGGTTGCGGAATTATTCTAGCGATTTGGGTAAAGACAGGTGCTGAAAGCGGACCTCCGTCCCACATAGATAAAAGTGAGGCAAGTTGTTGATCTTGTTCATGGTTTAAACCAGAAGTTGGTCTCTCTGTGGACACATGCGAAGTTTAACAGGAATGAAGCTATATGTCAACCTATAGTTCGTTGCGGGGCCGACGGGACTCGAACCCGCGACCTTTGCCGTGACAGGGCAACGCTCTAACCAACTGAGCTACGACCCCAAACTTTGCTACCAGGCTATTTTACATGCTTAGAGGGTCAATTTCAATGCAGCTTGCTTTAAAAGTCAATATAATGCTATCTTCAAGTTAAGATATGGAATATACCAATGCCCAGATAGCTAAGCTTCTGCGCTCTGTTGCTGCTGCATATACCCTCAAAAAAATTGGTAATATCTTTCAAATCAGGGCATATGAGAACGCTGCAGATTCTGTTGAGCATTCAACCTCCAATATCAAAGATTTATGGCAGGAGGGGCAATTGGATCAAATTCCGGGTATAGGGGATAAAATTAAAGAATACCTGGATGAACTTTTTAAAAAAGGAAAGGTTGAACATTTTGTATCCGTAAAAAAAGGAATCCCGGAAGTTGTATTTGAGCTTTTGGGAATTCCCGGAATAGGCCCTAAAACTGCGGCTAAAATTGCAGATTTAGGGGTAAAGGATTTAAGAGATTTAAAGGAAAATCTCAAAGATGGAAAGCTTGTTAAAAAAGGTTTATCGGAGAAATTAGCCCAGACCCTCCTTTTAGGGTTGGAAGAATCCGGGAAAAGGGATAACAGAATGCTTCTTCCGTATGCTTTTGCTCAGGCGGAAAGGATTCTGAAATATCTGAAGTTATCTCCGGATGTTGAAAAAGCAGATTTTTTAGGGTCTCTTCGCAGAATGGTAGCAACTGTTGGGGATCTGGACTTTGCCGCGAGCAGTCGTCACCCTGCGGAAGTTATGACCCACTTTATTAAAATGCCTCAAATAAAGCGGGTTTTAGATCAAGGAGACAATAAAGCTTCTGTGGTTTTGGATAGCAATTTACAGGTTGATCTGCTTGTAGGTCACCCACAGTCTTACGGGGCGCTTTTGCAGCATTTTACAGGCTCCAAGAGCCATAATATCCACCTTCGGACAGTAGCTGAAAAGAAGGGTTTGTCACTTAGTGAATATGGAGTGACAAAAGTCAAAAGTAAAAAGTCAAAAGTAAAAGAGGAAGAAGTGATAAAAACAGAGACAGAGGAAGAGTTGTATGGGATGATGGGGATGCAGACACCAGCCCCGGAGATTCGGGAAGATACAGGGGAGATAGAAGCAGCCCTAAAGCACAAGCTGCCCAGTTTGATAAAGCTGGAGGATATTAAAGGCGATTTGCATACCCACTCCAACTACCCGTTTGAGCATCCATCTCACGGACTAGGAATAGATTCTATGGAGAATATGATCAGCAAGGCCAAGCAATTAGGGTATGAATTTATAGGTATATCGGATCATCCTCCCGGGTTCAGCGCAGTTAGTAGCGAAGCAATGGTCAAATCTATAGAAAAGAGGACAAAAGTTATCCAGAATATAAAACAGAACACAAAAAGTATTCGAGTACTAAATGGACTCGAAATAGATATTCTAGCAGATGGACAATTAAGCGTGCCTGATGAAGCCTTAAAAACTTTAGACTATTGTATTGCCGGTATACATTCCGGTCATAGAGGAAGTAAAGAGATAATTACTAAAAGAATCCTAGCTGCATTGGAGAATCCTCATGTCGATGTACTGTCTCACCCCACAAACAGATTAATAAATGAGCGTGAGTCTTCTGATGCGGATTGGGACGAGATATTTAAATTCTGCGCAAAGAATAAAAAACTTCTTGAGATAAACGGTTATCCTAACCGGTTGGATTTACGGGATGATTTAGTTAAGCCGGCTTTAAAATACGGGGTCAAATTTATTATCAATACTGACGCCCATGCTAAGGATCAAATGAATAATATGAGGTTTGGGGTAGCCGTGGCTAGACGCGGCTGGGCAACCAAAGAGGATATAGTTAACAGTTGGGATTGGACAAAACTTGCCAATTGGTTTAATATCTAGCTATGGACTTCTCGTTTCTTTATATAGGATTGGCAGTAGTAGTAGGATTGTGGTTGTTGGTTACCTATAACAGCTTGGTAACTTTGAGGAATAGGGTAAGGGAAGCCTGGTCGCAAATTGATGTTCAGCTTAAGAGAAGGTCCTCCCTAATCCCAAATTTAATAGAAGCAGTCAAAGGATATGCCAAACACGAAAAAACTGTCCTGGAGAATGTTACTAAAGCCAGGTCAGCTTTAATGGGGGCCAAAAATCCGGGGGAGAAAGCTGCTGCCAACGATATACTCTCCGGAGCCCTGAAGTCTTTATTCGCCCTGGCTGAAAACTATCCGAATCTAAAAGCTTCCGAGAACTTTAAACAGCTTCAGGAAGAGCTCTCCGATACCGAAACAAAGGTTGCTGCAGCCAGACAGTTTTATAACACCAATGTTTTGGATCTTAATAATAATTTGGAGACAGTCCCTACCAGGTGGATAGGCCAAATGTTTGGATTCCAAAAAGAGGAATTTTTCAAAGCCTCCGAAGAAGAAAAGAAAGATATCAAGGTTGGATTCTAATACTATTCTAATACTTTTGTGCTAAAATAGGCACATTATGGCTGCAATCAACACTGCATGGGATCATGTTTCCCAGAACATATTTAAAACCTGGATAATTATGCTTTTTTTCTCCCTTTTTACAGTGGGAGTAGTCTATATATTGGCCCGGAGTCTAGGGTTTGGAGAGGTAGGAGGTTTGGGGGTAGTTGGAATGGCGTTGATTGTGGCAGGTATAATGAATTTTATCTCTTACTTTTGGTCAGACAAAATAGTCTTGGGTATTTCCGGCGCCAAACCTATTAAGAAAAGTGATAATCCGCAGGTTTACCGGATGGTGGAGAATTTAGGTATTGCTGCCGGTTTACCAACCCCCAAGATTTATATTATTAATGATACCGCACCGAATGCTTTTGCTACCGGGCGAGACCCAAAGCATGCGGCTATTGCTTTTACTTCCGGGATTTTGCAAAAGCTGAATAAGCAAGAGTTGGAAGGGGTAACTGCGCACGAACTTTCTCATGTTGGGAACAGGGATACTTTGGTTATGACTGTAGTATCTGTATTGGTAGGGACCATTGCTCTCTTGGCGGATTGGTTTATGAGATCACTCTGGTTTGGCGGGCATGATGATAGGGACAACCGGGGGAATACCATATTTTTAATAATTGCGATAGTAGTTGCAATCTTGGCCCCGATTATTGCAACTCTGATTCAATTGGCGGTTTCCAGAAAAAGGGAACTTTTGGCAGATGCTTCCGGGGTATTGCTAACACGCTATCCGAGTGGTTTGGCCAATGCCTTGGTGAAGATCTCATCTGATAGGGAGCCACTGGAAGTTGCAAATAGAGGAACGGCGCATTTATATATTGTTAATCCCCTTAAGGGGCAACAAGCTATTGGTTGGTTTGCCGGATTATTCAACACTCACCCTCCTATAGAAATGAGGATCAAAGCTTTGCGCGAAATGGAAGGTAAGATCTAAGTGAATTATGTCATCTTGACATACATTAAATCCGGTTGTATTATGGACCCATATGTTTAATACAATTTCAGCCAGACAAATTCAGAGAGAATATAAAAAGGTTTTACAACAGGCTAATAAGTTAAAGGAGCCGATTGTAGTGATAGCCAATAACAAGCCATTAGGAGCAGTTATTGGTCTTGAGCTGCTGGAAAAATTACAACTGGAAGCAGCTTTGAATGAAGCTTTAAAGGAATACAAGGCGGGAAAAACCATTAGTATAGACACTGAAGAAGATTTAGAAAAGCATTTTAAAGAGATGGATAAGCTGGTTTAAAGATGCATATAAAGCTAAGTGCTAGCTATCTCCACGCCTTAAAAGGATTTGTTAAGGGTAACCAAAGAAACGCAGAAAGTACGAAAAAAGCAATAAGGTTATTTAAACAAAATCCTCGTCACCCTTCACTCAATTTAGAAAAACTTCAAGGATTAAAAGTATGGACTATTAGAATTAATAAGGGAAATAGAATTTTTTTTATTTGGCTTGATGAATCCACGGCCCTATTTATTGATATTGGCAAGCATGATAAGTATAAAAAGTACTAGGAATCAAGAGATCGAGTGAATACTAAAATCGGAAAAGAGCTGGTTGAGAAGAGATATAAGTTTATGGGAGGTTACCTTGAACAGTTCTACAAGGAATGGGACGGGAAAGACTAACTATTAACAGTTGAGCAAACTTCAAGTATAATCCAACCATGAAACTTACCAGGGAAGAAGTTAAAAGGGTTGCTAAACTTGCCAATCTGCCCTTGACCGAAGAACAGGAAGATTTATATTCAGAGCAGCTTTCTAAAATTTTGGACTACATTGATCTACTTAATCAGGTAGAAACCTCAAACATAGATCCTACCTATAATATTTCGGGAAATTCTACCGTTACCCGTACAGACGAAACAGTTCCAGGTTTAACCCAAGAAGAGGCCTTGGCCAATGCCCCGAAGAGACAAGATGGATTTTTTGTAACCAAAGGAGTATTCAGTGAGAATTAAGAATTATGAATTAAGAATTATGAATGGAATTTGAGGGATGAAGATAACAGACCTGTCACTACATGCTACTATAGAGGCTTTGAAATCCAGGAGATTTTCCGAAGAAGAGATGGTCGGCAGTTACTTAAACAGAATACAAAAGTTGAATCCGGGGCTTAATGCTTTTTTAGAAATAAATAAGCCTAAAGGAGGTATTCCTGTTGCTATTAAAGACATTATTGTCACCAAGGGTATAAAAACAACGGCGGGTTCTAAAATTTTAGAGAATTTTGTTCCGCCGTATGATGCTACAGTAGTTGAAAAATTAATGGATGAGGGCTGTTCGGTGATTGGTAAAACCAACTGTGATGAATTTGCGATGGGTTCTTCCGGTGAAAATTCGGCATACGGAGTCACTAAAAACCCATGGGATATAACTAAGGTTCCCGGAGGCTCTTCCAGTGGCTCCGCAGCAGCCGTAGCGGCAGACATGTGTGTATTTGCTCTGGGTACGGATACCGGAGGGTCTATCCGCCAGCCTGCGTCCCTTTCCGGTGTAGTTGGTTTTAAACCCAGCTACGGAAGAGTTTCCAGATATGGAGCCATTGCTATGGCCTCCTCTTTAGACCAGATTGGCTCTTTTACTAAAACCGTTTCCGATGCAAAGAAAGTTTTGGAATGGATTAGTGGACCTGATGGATATGACAGCAACTGCTTAAATACGATTTACAATGGAAAATGGACAATTGACAATAAATCCCTAAGGGGTCTAAAGGTTGGTGTGCCAAAGGAATATTTTGGTCCGCCAGCTGGCGGAGGATTGGATGTGGGTGTAGAAAAGGTTATTAGAGAAGCGATAGATAAACTGGAAGAGCTGGGGGCTGAAATTGTAGAAATCAGTTTGCCTCATACGGAGTATGGGGTGGCTGTTTATTACATTATTATGTCCTCGGAGCTTTCTTCTAACCTGGCCAGATACGATGGAATTCGATATGGGCATACGAGGGATAAATTCGGGGCAGAGGCCAAAAGAAGAATAATGCTGGGTACATTTTCTTTATCTTCCGGTTATTATGATGCCTATTTTACCAAAGCAGCCAAGGTCAGAAGTTTAATCATCCAAGATTTTAAGAAGGCCTTTGATCCGCAAGCTGGTGGAGTTGATGTGATTGTCGGCCCGGTTTCCCCCACAGTAGCCTGGACTATCGGGGAAAAGGTAAATGACCCTTTAAAGATGTACTTGTCTGATGCTTATACTATTCCGGCCTCTTTGGCCGGGCTGCCCGGGTTGTCTGTACCTTGTGGATTTTCTAATGGCTTACCTGTAGGGTTGCAGATTCTGGGCAGGTACGGTGATGACGGAAAAGTCTTGGATGTTGGAGAAATTTATGAGCAGGCTACCGATTGGCATAAGGAGAAACCGCAGCTATGAGACAGTTGTATGAACCAGTTATTGGCATTGAAGTTCATGTAGAGTTGAATACGGCTTCAAAAATGTTTTGCCGCTGTAGCACCAAATATTTTGGTGAAGAACCCAATACTCACACCTGTCCAGTCTGTTTGGGTTTTCCCGGAGCATTACCCGTTATTAACCGGGAGGCAATCAACAAGTGTATACAAATTGGCTTGGCTCTAAATTGCAACATAAATCCGGTTAATTATTTTGAGAGGAAAAATTATTTTTACCCAGATTTGCCCAAAGGTTATCAGATCAGCCAATTGGTTTTGCCTGTGGCTGTTGGGGGATGGTTGGAAGTAGAGGATGAACAGGGTGAGGAAACTAAAGTTCGGATCAACCGGGCCCACCAGGAAGAAGACACCGCTAAACTGACCCACCGAGGCACTTATACACTGATAGATTTTAACCGCTCCGGTGTGCCTTTGGTAGAGATTGTCACCGAACCTGATTTTAACTCCTCCTTTCAAGTACGTGATTACGCCAAAAAATTGCAACAGATTTTCCGATATTTGGGAGTTTCCGATGCAGATATGGAAAAAGGAGACATGAGGCTGGAGGCGAATGTGTCAGTCAGGAAAATTCAGAATTCAGAATTCAGAATTCAGAATGAGAGAAAAGAGTTGCCACCGTACCGGGTGGAGTTGAAGAATATTAATTCATTCCGCTTCATGGTAGCTGCCATTGAGTATGAGATCAAAAGACAAATTGAGGCTTTAGAAAAAGGAGAGAAACTGACTCAAGAGACTAGGGGGTGGAGTGAAGCTAAAAAGGAAACTTATTTACAAAGGAGTAAGGAAGAGGCCCACGACTATCGTTATTTCCCGGAACCGGATCTGCCGCAATTGAAAATTGACGAGGGACAATTGACAACTTTGAAAAATAAGATGCCGGAGCTTCCCCAAAGGAAAATTGAAATTTATACGACCCAACTTGGGGTGAAAGAGCAAGATGCCAGGATTTTAGCAGGCAGTAAAGAATTGGCAGAGTTTTTTGAAACTGCTTTGGAGCATGGCCAAAAGCATGGAGTATCAACGCAAGAGGTCGTAAACTATATTGTCAATATAAAACCGGATATTGAAATTGTTTTGCCGACTCAAGTAGTCGAGGAGATTAAAGGCAAAAAAGTAGGAAAAATAGATGATGAGAAAGAGTTGGAAAAATTGGCAAAAATGGCTATAGAGCAAAATCCCCAAGCAGTGGAAGCATATAGAAAAGGTAAAGTAACAGCGGTACAGTCCTTGGTGGGGACTATGATGAAATTATCCGGTGGTAAAGCCGTTGCAGATAAAGCTGCTCAATTATTGAGGACTTTATTAAAGTAACTACTTAGATTGGTGGCATAGGAATGCACATACCCTGTACAGTTATCTTCCACTCTGTATTAACTACTTTGGCTGTGGCAAAGCATGCGGTGAACGGCCTCGGCTTAGCATCCTTGAAGATAGCAGGATTAATAGTACGCCACCATTCTGAAGAATTTCCACAAGGAGGCATGAATAACATTTGGATTAGATAGGCTCCAGGATCACCTGGCATAGGTTTGGTAGTAATTTCAAGCTCACTTTGTCCACATTCTTTTATTACTTGGGCCAATTCAGGGAGCAAATTGCCGAAAGAGGCTTTACCAGAGGGAGACATCATGGATTGTACTGCATCTGTGTCTCCCCCAACTAAAGCTCTAAAATATGCTGTGCCTAACTGGTCTGGATTACTGAAAGTTCTCGATGGTAGAAGATTGGGCATGCTTATTTGGGTGGGTTTAGACACAGGTTTTGGAGCAATCGTGGGTTTAGAAAGCACATTTGGCTTTTCTTCCGGTTTTGGAAGAATAGGGGGAGGTTCGGATTTTGGTTTAATTGCTGGCTTGGCTATGCTCGGGGAAGGTGGCTTTAAAAATGTCAGATCGTTTCTGACTCCCCCACATATTTGATCATTGTCGCATCCTCTTGTGTCAGGAGTACGGGTTTTCTCGCCCGGTTTAGATAAATTGCCAATACCGTCCTCACTTCCTTCTGTGACTTTATATCCCGAAAGGGAAATTTCACTTATTCTTACCGGTAGGCCTGCCCTCTTTAGATAGAACTGGAGATGCTCTACGGCGATTTTGCCACCGGGTGGGTATTCACAGGACGGGTTGCCCAAAATATCTCCTTGCTTGACCTCTTGTCCTACCCTGACGTTCATATTATCAAGATTCTTATAGCCGGTGGTGTATCCATTGGGATGTTGGATCTCCACGATACTGTGATTTTTATCAGCCGAGTCCTTTTCGTTTCCGACTACGGTTACTTCACCCAAAGCAGCAGCAGTAACATACCTGCCTTCTAGGGGTTTCCCGCCGGGACAAGGGATAATTTCCGGAGGGGCAAAGTCCAGGGTATGCCTCACCCCCGGGGATAAGTTATCCGAATGAGGACCGGAAGTTAAATACCATGTTCCGCTGAAAGGCAACTCAAAACTACTGTTTAATGGGGAAATAATAGGGGTAGGGGTGGAAATAGGCTTTGTCTCTGCAGATGTAAGGGTTGTAGAATAAGTAGGAGTTGATGTGGGTTTTGCTTCCGCTTGGGGTCCACCGGAACCAGTACAGGCTGCAATTGCCAGGCTCATACCGGCTGACAACCCTAAATAAGTCTGTCTCCATGATAATGCTGAAGGCCCGAATTCTCTCACATCAATAGGTTATCTAATCTAATTTAATATCGAGAGGAAAGAAATGTCAAATTCCTTATTGAAATTTGGCAGTGAAAAGATGCTAAAATAAAAAACGTAATCGCTTATAACCGCAAGGTTCAAGCTATGCTTATTATTTCGGTGCCGAGATGCTCCCCGAAGTAGAGCCATAAATTTATGGGTCAATTTGTTCATCTTCATTCACATACTGAATATTCTCTTCTAGACGGGCTTTCGAAAATACCCAAATTAATAAAAACAGTTAAAGATTTGGGTATGGATGCGGTTGCCATCACCGACCATGGTGTCATGTATGGAGTTATAGAATTTTACAAAGCCTGCAAAGATGCGGGGATTAAACCAATAATTGGTGTGGAGATGTATGTGGCCAAAAGGTCACACAAGGATAAAGAAGGGAAATTAGATGCTGAGCCTTTTCATCTAACTGTCCTTGCCAAAAATTACCAGGGATATCTAAACTTGATGAAATTGACCAGCATTGCCAACCTGGAAGGCTATTATTACAGGCCTAGAGTCGATAAGAAATTATTGCAGGAGTACCACGAGGGGTTGATTGCTCTCTCCGGCTGTCCTTCGGGAGAATTTATCAGAGGTTTGGGAAAAGATGATTATACAAAAGCTGCAGAAGTAGCAAAAGGGTATTTAGAGATTTTTGGAGAAGGCAATTACTATTTTGAGCTTCAAAAACATCCTTATGAGGACAATTTAGCGCAGGCCGAAGATGAAATGATAAAAAGAGATTTGGAAAGATTGGCCGAGATTCAGACGCAAACATGGAAAGCTGTAAAAGAATTATCAAAGAAATTAGGAATCCCCCCGGTGGCTACTAATGATTTCCACTACAATAAAAAAGACGATGCCCAGGTTCAAGATGCCCTTTTGTGTATCCAGACAGGGAAATTTATTTCCGATACCAATAGGTTGAGGATGATAGACACAGCCGATTATTACGTAAAATCGCCCGAAGAGATGGCGGAAAATTTTGCCGATATTCCTAAAGCCTTGGAGTCAAGCTTAGAAATAGCGGCTAAATGCGAAGTAGAAATCCCTTTGGGAACCCCCAAATTCCCTATCTTTGATATTCCCCAAGGTAGTACCCCGATGGAGCATTTAAGAGAGTTAACTTTTGAAAGGGCTAAAGATAGATTGGATATGACAGAAGAGGTAGTGGAAAGACTTAATTATGAACTTGGAATTATTGAAAAAAAGAATTACCCTACTTATTTTTTGGTTGTGCAGGACTTTGTCAATTGGGCACACAGCCGGGGAATTATAACCAATACCAGAGGTTCTGCTGCCGGGTCTCTTGTGCTTTATGCGCTAAGTGTTACTAACATTAACCCACTCTACTATAAGATTCCTTTTGAGAGGTTTCTGAATCCGCAACGGCCATCCTTGCCCGATATAGATACTGATTTGGCTGATGACAGAAGGGATGAGGTTATTGAATATGTATCTGAAAAATACGGGCACGATAAAGTGGCGCATATTATTACCTTTGGGACTATGATGGGTCGGGCTGCTATTCGGGATATCGGCCGGGTCTTGGGGGTAAGCTATGGGGAGGTAGATAGGATTGCTAAATTGGTACCTCCGCCTCACCAGGGTTTCCATAAACCTTTATCCGATGCCATTAAAGAAGTACCGGAACTACGAGACCTTTATAAAACAGACCTAAAATATAAAAAGCTGTTAGATATGGCAGTTAAAATTGAATCTACTGTTAGGCATGCTTCTGTGCATGCGGCAGGCGTGGTTATTTCCCCCCAACCTTTAACAGAATTCACTCCCTTGCAAAGAGAGTCTGACGGAGACAAAGTGGTAGCCCAATATGACATGTTTGCAGTGGAAGATGTTGGGCTTGTGAAAATGGATTTTTTGGGGATTAGGAACTTGTCTATCTTGGGAAGGGCAGTTGAATACGTTAAAAAGAACAGACACATAGATGTTGATTTGGATAACTTACCTTTGGATGACCAAAAGACCTATGACCTTTTGGCACGCGGAGAGACTATGGGAGTCTTTCAATTAAGCAGTGCGGGGATGACCAAATACCTAATGGATTTAAAGCCAAACAGTATTGCGGATTTGGCAGCCATGGTTGCCTTATACCGTCCGGGACCCTTGGCCAGCATCCCCGAGTATATAGTTAGGAAAAATAATCCGGCTAAAGTTTCATACTTTGATCCCCGAATGGAAGAATATATGCAGCAGTCTTTGGGTATTTTGGTTTACCAAGAGGACGTTTTACTTACCTCAATAAATATTGCGGGATATTCATGGTTGGAAGCAGACAAATTCCGAAAAGCCATGGGTAAAAAGATTCCTGCCGAAATGGCTAAACAAAAAGATCAATTCATAAATGGGGCTGTGGCAAACGGTATGAATAAAGAAAGGGCCGAAGAGTTGTTTAAGCTGATAGAACCGTTTGCAGCATATGGTTTCCCCAAAGCCCATGCTGCCTCCTATGCAATGGTTGCATACCAGACTGCCTATATGAAGGCTAACTACCCCGCTGAATTTATGGCAGCCGTAATGACTGCGGAATCCGGTGATAGCGATAAGATTGCAGCTGCCATTGAAGAATGTAAAAAGTTGGGAATAGTTGTTTTACCCCCGGACATAAACAAGTCGATAGTAGGTTTCTCCTTGGGAGATTTGGATAAGTTGTCCAAAGAAGAGATTTCCCGGAGCCTAACCGGTTTAAAAAGCCTATCGAATAAAGAAGAGTTTAAACAAGGTATAAGATTTGGGCTTTCCGCTATTAAGAATGTAGGAGAGTCTGCCATAAAGTCTGTTATTGCCGCCAGAGAAGATGGTAGCTTTAAAGATTTATCAGACTTGTGTATGCGGGTTGATACAAGACTTGTAAACAGAAAGACTTTGGAAAGTTTGATCAAAGCTGGGGCGCTTGATATCCTCGGCTCTAGGGCTGCACAGCTTTTGATATTAGACCAGGTTCTGGAAGAAAGTCACAAAAGGGCCAAAAATAAATTATCCGGCCAAGTGTCCTTGTTTGGAGAAGTCGAGGAAGGAAAAGTTTCCGAAGTTAGATTGCCCCAAGTAGATGAGATGCCTCTGGAGCAATTGCTTATCTTTGAAAAAGACCTTCTCGGTTTTTACCTACATGAGCCCCCGTTTTTAAAAAAACTGGAACAGGTTTCGGAATATGTGTCCTGCAAAATTAGTGAATTGACAGATAGTTTAGTTAGCCAAAAAGTTACTTTAGGGGGTGTAATTACAGGGGTAAAAAAGGTTCTGACTAAAAAGAATGCTTCGGAAATGGCCTTTGTCAGGATTTCAGACGGTTTGGGTTCAATAGAAGCTGTAGTATTTCCGGCTACCTTCGGTACATGTAAAGAGTTTTTAATTAAAGATCAGGTGGTGCTTATGTGGGGCAGAATTGACAAAAGAGAAGACGAGCTATCTTTGGTAGTAGAAAATACAAGCACTTTTGATCCGGAAAATGTGGTGGCGGAGGCAGTGAAAGCAAAAAAGACGGTAGAGATTTATGTTCCGCCCGGAACCAGTGTAGAGCTTTTAAGGAAAGTCAATAAAACCTTAAGAAATTATCCAGGGTCTATTGATGTGGCTTTGATGTTAACAAACGGAGGAAACCAATTGCAGCGGATGTCTCTTCCTTTTTCAATAGACGCAGGTAAGGTTTTAGAAGAAGAAATTAACGCTCTTTTGGGTCGTGATTCCTTCCGTAGGGCTTGAATCTGGAATTAAGTTTAACTTTATGTTAAAATTTTGCCTATGCTTTCGGCAAAAATATTTGAACAAGAAATTCATATAGGAGATACTGTCCGTGTTCACAGCCGCGTGGTTGAGGGTTCCCGTACCAGAATTCAGGTATTTGAAGGGATCTTAATTAGTTTGAAAGGCAGAGGAGAAAATAAAACTTTCACCGTTAGAAGGATTAGTACGGGTGGTATTGGAGTAGAAAGAATATGGCCTCTTGATAGTAAAACTTTGGTGAAGATAGAGGTTAAGAAAAAAGGTAAAAATATCAGGCGTTCCAAACTTTATTACCTAAGGGAGCTGGTTGGTAAAAGTGCAGTCCGGGTCTAATAGTAAGTAGCAAGTAGTAGGTATTATGGGAAAGATTGCAGCCAATCCATACTACTATCCATGATATTTCCCACTCTTAACAAAGAAAAGTCCCTCTGGAATTTAGGTTTTCATTATGTAGCAGGCCTTGATGAAGTGGGCCGAGGGTGTTTTGCCGGCCCGGTTGTAGTAGGAGCTGTTATTTTCTCACCAACTGGCAAAATTCCAGAAGGTATCCGTGATTCTAAATTGCTTAAACCCAGACAAAGGGAAAAATTGTCAGAGGAGATAAAGAAAACGGCATTTTGTTGGTCTATAGCAGAAATCGGGGTATACTATATTAACCGGGTTGGAATAGGTAAGGCAACACAGATGGCTTTTAGAAAAGCTGTCAAGAATTTGGAACAAAATCCGGATTATGTATTAATAGATGCATTTTATATCCGGCATTTTAACCGGAAGAGGCAAAGTCCTGTTAAAGATGGTGATAAAATTTGTGTGTCTATTTCTGCTGCATCTATTATTGCCAAAGTCTACCGAGATAAGTTAATGAGAAAGCTCCACCTAAAATATCCTAACTATGGCTTTGCCAAACACAAGGGTTATGGTACAAAAGCACATCAAGGGGCGATTGGTAAGTTCGGCCTAACCCGTATCCATAGAAAATCTTTTAACCTTCAAAAATTCCTTCAATATGAATAATTTACCTGTCGGAAATAAAGGGGAAGATTTGGCATGTGAATATCTAAAGAAGCAAGGTTACAAAGTCTTGGGGAGAAATTATCGGATTAGAGGAGGGGAGTTGGATATTATAGCAAAGAAAGGCGGAATTTTAGTCTTTGTGGAAGTTAAGACCAGGTATTCTCACAACTTTGGCTCTCCTGCGGAATCAATTACTCCATGGAAGATTAAAGCCCTGGAAAAGACGGCCCTCTTTTATAACAATAAAATTAAATGGGGGAATAAACCTTATAGATTTGATCTGGTAACGGTTGATTATTCCGACCCAGGAGAGCCTGATATTGGACTGATAGAAAACTTTACTTTTTAGTGTTATTACCCTCAACAGCAAAGGGGATTTCTTCCCAATCATGGGTTTTGCGGATTCTCTTGTTTATTTTCCAGACGGTTTCAAGTAGCTCGGATTTGGAATTAAGTTCTTTTGCCCTGCCTATTAAAGCAACCATGTCTTTAGGGAAACATTTACCTCCAAAACCTCTGGCGGTTGTCACGTCTAAGTGGGTATCTTCTATCCTGCGGTCTGCTACTACCATCTCTTTTACTTCCTCATATTTAATACCCAGGTTTTGGCAAATGTTATACATTTCATTGGCAAAGGTTACTTTGGTAGCAAGATAAGCATTAGCCATATATTTAACCATCTCGGCAGTGGTTGGATCTGTTTGGAAAATTTTAGTTTCAGGAAAACGTTGTTGGTAAAGGGAGACTACTCTCCTTGAGACCAGGTCGTTGCTCGCCCCGATGATGTTTCTATCTGCATTGATAAAATCATTTAGGTAGTTTGCCTCGGTTAAAAACTCCGGATTAAAACAAAAATTGCTTTCAGGATACTTCTGCTGGAGTTTGGCTGTGGCACCGGGCACAACTGTTGATTTGATAATAATGATTTTGTCCGTATTGTCTGTCCATTTAGTAATTTTTTCTATCATCTCCTCAATGATGGAAAGGTCGATACCGCTTTCATCTGCCTTCATGGGGGTTGGTAAACAGATGAAGATAAATTCACTTTCGGAAATTACTTGCTCAAGAGGAGTACTTTCTTTGTACTTATCGTAGAAAAGAATAGTATATCGGTCTTTGATTTCGGGTTGGGAAAAACCGTAAGCTACCGCTTGACCTACGATTCCGTAGCCGATAATCCCCAGCTTGGCCGGTGTTATAAGATCCGTCTGTTCCATATACGCAAAAGAGTATAAAACGCGGTTATAAGATATGTCAATCCTGATAAATACCCAGCTTTAAGTTATCGTTTTGATAATCGAACTTAAAGATTAAGTCATAGTCAGAATTATTGGTTACATACAGGTTCTGTCTGGCATTGGCCAGCCTGGAACCCGGGTTGTAATAGATTGATACTCCATATTCTTTGGAGATTTCTTCAATCCTGGCGAAGTTATGGTTGGTAGGAGCTTGGGCAGATATATTACCGTCAACAGCAACCCAGTTAATGAAGGAAGCAAGATGGCAGACTCCGTCTCCCATTAAATACCCGTCGGATTTAAACCCGTCAGTCCCATTAAAGTGGGCGGTAGTTGTTTTAACTACTTTTCCTTTATATTCGGGTAATACATCCTCATGAAAGGCAAAAGTTTCATCAGGTTTTAATATAAATTCATAATGGAAGGGTTTTCTAACCTCCTCCCAGTTGATATTTTTAGGATCTTGAATGTCTCCTCTCATGTAAGCGAGGGAAAGCAGGATATTGTCCTTAAACACACCGTTGACATACCTGTCGGGTTGTCTTTTATCCAAAGATATGGTGTGCTGCGACAACAGCTTTTGCTCCGGCATAAAGCCTGGTGAGGCTAAACCGGAACTTAAAAGAGAGATAGCTGTAAGTGTAGTAATAGCAGCTTGTAACATAAAAATACAGGTCTGATAATTAGGCCTGTAACTGTGTAGTATAGCATACTATGAGCCTATAATCAAATCTTGGAGATTAATTTATCTGGTGCCGTTTAGGTCTACTTTTCGAAGCCGGATATTTTTAGGAGTGACTTCTACCAATTCCGTATCATCAATATACTCCAGCGCATTTTCTAAACTCATCTCTGTTGGGCTATTAAAATGCTCGGATACTCCTTCACCGGAGGATCTGTGGTTGGTTTGCTGTTTTTCCCTGCAAACATTGACAGATATATCTCCAAGTCTGGCATTTTGTCCAATAATTTGGCCTTTGTAAACAGAGAAGCCGGGGCCTAAAAAGAGAGTACCCCTATCTTGGATACCGGTTAATGCATATAACTTAGTAGTTCCGTTTTCATGCACAACCAAGGATCCATGTTCTCTTTTGAAACTATTGCCGGAATTTTCGGCAAATTCGTGGAATATTGTATTTATTAACCCCAGCCCTTTGGTATCTGTTATAAACTCACTTCTATAGCCGAATAATTCCTTTGTGGCGATAATAAATTCCATAGATACAATACCGTTGGCACTATTCATATCCTGTAATTTCCCATGCCTTAACCCCATTTTTTGCATTACAACCCCGGAAAATTCTTCCGGTACCTCGATATAAACCCGTTCAAAAGGGGTAAGGGTTTGGCCATTTACCTGTTTTTCTATAACTTGAGGTCTGGAGACCTGAAACTCATAGCCTTCTCTTCTCAATCTTTCAATCAATATTGCCAGATGCAGCTCGCCTCGGCCGGAGACTTTCCATCCTGCTCCCTCATTTTCCACTTTGAGAGCAACATCATTTTCAGATTCTTTGTAAAGCCTTTCCTGGATCTGACGGGAAGTTTTAAACTCTCCTTCTTTGCCGGAAAACGGTGAGGTGTTGACCCCAAAAGTCATTCTAACTGTAGGTTCCTCTATAGATAGTAAAGGGAGTGCTTCCGTCTCAAAATTATCCGTAATTGTTTCGCCAATGGTGATATCCGGAATTCCCGAAAGAGCCAAAATATCCCCAGCCTGAACTTCTTTTGCTTCAATCCGCTCCAAGCCTTCAAAAGTCATCAAAGAGGTAAGCCTTGATTTGGATTTCTGCCCGTCCCTGGCGATACGAATAACCTCCTGGCCGGCTGCAACTTTTCCGTTTATAACTCTTCCGGTTGCAACCCTCCCCTTAAAGTTATCGGATGAGATGGAAGTGATGAGGATTTGCAGTGGTTTTTCAGGGTCTCCGGAGGGGGCAGGGATATATTCCATGATTGCCTCAAAGATTGGAGTAATATCTTTCATTTCGGAGAGATTAAAGTTTAACCCGGCTTTGCCGTTTTTGCCGGATGCATAAATAGTCGGAAAATATGAAGCCTCTTCATCTGCCCCTAAATCTAAAAATAAGTCAAAAGTTTTATTGATAACATAATCAATTCTGGCATCCGGTCTGTCTATTTTGTTAATAACAACAATTATTTTTAACCCCATTTTTAAGGCCTGTTTTAAAACAAACCTGGTTTGTGGCATCGGACCTTCTTTGGCATCTACCAGAAGCAGGCAGCCGTCTGCGAGCTTAAGTACCCGCTCTACTTCTCCTCCAAAATCTGCATGACCAGGAGTATCAATGATGTTTATTTTCGTGGAAACCACGGAAGACCCATCGGGGCTTATTTTTGTCTCCTTGTACTGGACTGAAGCATTTTTGGAAAAAATGGTGATTCCGCGCTCTTTTTCCAGCTCATTTGAGTCCATAATCAGGGTAGTGTCTGCTACTTCTTTTTTAAGTTTGGTTTGGGTTTGTTTAAGCAAGGCATCCACTAAAGTGGTTTTGCCGTGGTCTACGTGGGCAATGATTGCGACGTTTCGTACGTTTTTCATGACAAGGCATTATACAGGATTTGAGGGTAATAAGCGAGTTTAGAGGTTATGTTACCCAAAACTACCGAGTGACAGTTAATTCTGGAGGAGGAACAATTCCGACTTGGCTTTCAGCTGCAGCAATTCTTTTTAGCGCTTCTGTGTGAGATGCTAATGTCCCTTTTACTTCTTCCATATCTTCAGTTAGTCTGATTGTTTGATCCCAAATGGTATCTAGCCTTTGAGTGTGACCCTCTAAAGTCTTCTTTACTGGCTCGAGAGCTGCTTCTATCTCTTCTCTGACTGTACCACGAAATTTATTTACGTCCTCATTGGTCATGCTTATATACTAAGAAAAATTGTTTAAAAACTCAAGGTAGATTATCTATATCATGCTGCTTTTTAGCAGCCCCAGCGGGATTTGAACCCGCGATCTTCTGGATGAGAACCAGATATCCTAAGCCGCTAGACGATGGGGCCGTTCACAAATTATACTAAAGCCTGGCCTTACCTACAACTGAAAGGTATAATCAAAGTTGATGGAGAGTTCTGCCCCAAAGCTGAAGGAAAAGCTGATAGAAGAAGCAAAACAGGTTTTTTTGAATAATTTAATGTATGGGTATTCCGGCTGGAAACACACCCGCTACCGGTATATTGCACCGGCCAACCAAGAATATCTTTACCAATGGCTTTGGGATACAGCTTTTCATGCAATAGTTTTATCAAATTTTGATTTAGATTGGGCAAAGAGTGAAGTTAGGAATTTCTTGCTGGCTCAAAGGGAGGATGGTTTTTTACCACATATAATTTTTTGGGGAGACAAGAAGGTTTTGCCTCATTGGGCTTATATAGAAAGCAATATCTCTTTGCGCCCTCGCACTACGGCTATAACCCAACCACCGGTTTTCCCACTTGCTGTAGAAAAAATCTACCAAAAAGATAAAGATCAAAAATTTCTTAGGGAGACTTTACCCAAGCTTGCCAAAAATCACCGCTGGCTGCTTGCAAATAGGGATATTGATAGGGATTTTTTAGTTTCCATAATTTCTCCGAATGAATCAGGGATGGATGAGCTGCCGGTTTTTCAGATTGTGGTTGGTGTAACAAGTCTGGATACAACCACATTAAGATATGCCTACAGAAAAGCCGATTTCCTAAACCATAGGTATAAATTTGACAGCAAGCTTATTTTGGAAAAAGATTATTTTAATGTAGAAGAGCTGCTTTTTAATACGGTTTTTATTGAAAGTTCCAGGGCACTGTCTAGGTTATTTTTAGAAATTGGGGAACTTTTTGAATCCGCTTTTTTTGAAGATGTAGCAAATAGGAGTGAAAAAGCTTTGCTGGCAAAATGCTGGGATGATACGGACAAGATTTTTTACCCACTTTATTCAAAAGAAGAAAAGAAAGCCCGGGTAAAGACGGTAGCTTCATTAATGCCTCTTTTTTTGGAAGGGCTCCAAGGTGAGAAGCTGAAATATTTAGTTGAGAAACATTTATTAAACCCACTGGAATTTTGGCTGCCCTTCCCTGTGCCTTCTGTTGCCAAAAATGAGATATATTATGAGCCTTCTGAAACACCTGTAATCAAAATGATGAAACTGCTTTGGCGGGGGCCAACTTGGGTTAATACTAATTGGTTTATTGTGCAAGGGTTAAGGAAACATGGATATGACCAATTGGCAGGTGAGATAGTAAAAAAAATGGTTGAGATGATAGAAAAAAGCGGATTTAGGGAATATTATAATCCGGAAACAGGAGAGGGTTACAGAAGAAAGAATTTTGGCTGGTCCACCCTCCTTTTGGACTTGCTGTAGGAGTAGAAACCATGTCCACCTCCCAGGTGGCAAGCTAATTCTTTAGCCAGCGGGCACGGGTAGCCCTGCTGATACTGGGGTTCTCTGGGTCAGTTAGCTTTGGTATCGGCTTAGGTTTTGGTTTGGGCCTAGTGCCATATATTTCCAAATCTAATCTTGCAAGGGCAGTTTTGATTTGACTTTCCCGAAACTTTTCGTCAGCACACCCTCGAAAGTTAATTTCACAGCTTCTTTTAGCAGCTTCCACTATTCCTTTGGCGGTCCAGTAGGCAATGATATCCTTTGGACCATTTGGGGATAGGGTCTGACTCCGCAGTCCAATACACGCGGATCTATCTGGGCTCGGACCATAAAAGATCCTTCTGGCAACGATATCAATTACTCTGCTTCCTCGCGTATTGACTCTTGTTACCACCATGCGAGATTGTGGATCATGAGGTAGCGGGTCTAGAAATACTGCCCCAAAACTTAAATAACCATTTTGACGTTCCACCATAAACTTAGCCTCCTTACTTTAATTAACTTGGTATCTTACATAAATCAGATCAGGATTTCAAATGAAAATTTGAGGTTTAACCCCCGGGGTTGCCGGCTTACTAAGTCTGACAATTGGAAAATAGATAATTCCTTTAAGAACGATTAGACGAAGTATTTGTGCCTAAAATAGTCAGATTAAATCATTAAACTAACTTATTTAACTTTGTTACTCCTTAAGGTTTTAGGTAAGAATTGGTTAATCTCAGTATCACTAAAAGTGAGTTCCTCATCTATTTTTAGAGCTTTTTGAGCGTCTTTATAGGCTTTAGTGCTAGTTTGAGGAGCAAATTTATATATTACCCCTACCTCTTCCAGTAAACGATCTCTTCTATTTCTAATTTGTTCAGAATTCAGGGATTTACTGGCAATATCTGCAATTAAATTTTCATATTTTTCTCTAATAAACCAGAGTTCTTTTGCTACCTGACGGTGTTTTGCGGCTAATTCTTCTGGATTAAAACTAAGTTGGTAAATCATAAATCCTAAAGTAATCGTTGAAATAAATATGGTTACATTTTCCAAGGTTGATGAATCTGTAAAAAAAATAGATACAACACCACCAAAGGTCATACAGCTAAGAATTATATTCACCCATTTTATCTTCCATACTGTCATATGTAACAATTCACATTCCTTCTCATGCGTTTTATGAGAATAAACAACTCGTCCAAAAGCCTCTCTTATAACTTGTAGATTTACAGTATCCATTCTAGAAATTTGCTCCTATTGGAACCATTATTCTATCAAAAGCAACACAAGTATTATTCTTAATAACGTAACACTCAACATAGTGTTCCCCTCTGTACAAAGTCTCCTCACTTTTTTCGCCTTTTCCTTTATCATCAGTAATTTCTCCTCTCAAACCAGAGGCTAGTCGAGCTTCTTCTCCAAAATTCCTCACTTTCCACTTTATAGAATATGGTAATGGAGTCGTATTCTCAGTAATCTTAAAAAGTAAGTTCTTCCTCTTTCTCAAAGGAAAATTGTTTAAAATGAGATTAGTTAACCAGTCTGGCCTAAACCCATTTTGTGTAACTTCAGCATCAATTTTCAAATTATATCTCCTATCTATTTTCACTGATATACCATAATCTGATTGCAGGAACTGCTCTTTTTGAGATGGGTAGTCCTTTTGTAGTTGCCTAAGTTTTGATTCAAAATCTTCAACGAATGCAGATTTCTTATAGTTGGGAAAATCATTTCCAAAAACTTTCCTCCATTCGGCTATTGCGTCTTTAAAATCACCATCTCGTTCGAATTCTAAAGCCTTTGCAGATCTGTTTTTTGCAGTAGTTAAGTGGCTTTTAACCTCCTCATCTGTAGTTATATCTAAGAAAAATTCAAAGAAGTTTTTAACTAAAGCCGAGTATTCATCTGCTGCACTGTTGATTGAAAAGAAATCCAATACCGCACTTTCTATCTCAAAAGATTTAAGACTGACTGAACAATTATCAGTCCATTTTTTAACCATTCTAATCAAGATTTTAGTTTTACCAGTTTGTTGATTTGAGGTATCAATTTTCTCTATCTCGGATTTTGGATCCCAAAGCTCCCATCCACCTCCTTTTTCTGAGTTGGGAATAATAAATGTACCATCATCATTTTCCCAAGCTGGTAATAACTCTACATTATGGGTGCCATCAGAAAATTTAATCAAAACAACCTTTCCCCATCCATGTATTTCCTCAGTAGTGGTATACGTTTTTTTCAGTATTCCTCTAATATCTTGGAGTAGCTGCGAAGCTCCATTTGAACCATTATCTGAATACTGCTTATATTTGTCTGGTGGCATAATAAACAAAACATCTACATCCCGAGGAGGTCTTATATTAGTGTGCTTCCCATAAGATCCTATTAAAAATTTTGTATTTCCAACGTAATCAATATCTGGGTAATAATAATTATGTAATGTTTTGCATACCCCAGAATACTTATCTTTTGCATCTTTTCTCTGAGGAGCAGTAAGTTTTATATTTTCATAAAACTTTTCAAATTGCTTTTGTATGCTCATAATTTCTGCTCCAACCAATTATGATCATCTTGTAGCATCCATGCTGCATAACTCCCTCTATAAAGTTGAGCGATAAAGACTTTATCGTTTGGGTCGATAACAGATCTAATCTCATCCCTAACTTTAGTAGCATTGTAATTTGTACTTAATATCCAGAGATTTTGTAGGGGGTGTCTCACCTCACCTAGACTTTGTATCTTTCTGAACAGAGATTGGTAATCCTGCCCAGGATTATTTAAATCGTAAGTAATGATGTATACCATTTTTGTTCCTTTTAAGACTAAGGTTTTGATCTTAGTCTTAGCATCAATATTGATTGTGAAGTTATTCTCTCTTATGTTGTTAAGAGATCACCGCCAATAACACTCTTTACAATTCCTTGGATTTGGAAATCCTCAGATAGAACAATCGGCCTATGCACAGGGTTTGTGGACCTGGGTTTTAAAATTACTAAGTTGTTTGATTTATGAAATTCTTTAATGGTTGCTTCGTCATTAATTAAAGCAACTACTTTATCACCCTCGTTTGCGGTATTTTGCTGGCGTACCAATACTAAGTCACCATCATTAATCCCTGCTTCATTCATTGAGTCTCCGCTTGCATGAAGAAGAAAATATTTTGATCCCTGATGGGCAAGAGTTGTTGATATAGGTATATAACCTTCAATGTTCTGTTGGGCAAATATTGGAACTCCACAGGCAACAACTCCCACTAAAGGCACATCTACTGTTTGGGCATGAGAAGGACCAAGATCGGGATTGGTAACAAGCCGATAACTTCCATTTGGTTCTTTGTTTATGATTCCATATTTATTAAGTTGGTCAAGGATTTCTTGAGCTGATCTAGGAGACTTATATCCTAGCATATCCCTAAGTTCTCGAGTCGAAGGCGTGCGTCCTTTATGGACAATAAAATTTCTTATATGACGTATTGCTTCAAGCTCTTTTAGCTTCAACTCGACTTGTTTAGGTTTCATCCATGCAATTGTATACTGGTGTATGGAAAATAGCAATAGATCTGATTATTTAACAATAGTTAAAGAAATTTAAAACATTCTTGCTTTTTGGACCCTAAATGGTAATAAAATTTTAAGGACTCTAAAACTATAAGTTTATTTATGGATTAGAAATTAGAAATAGAGGTTTAAATTCCTTCCTTTGGGTACTCAGTAAGCCACCATCTTGCTTAGAATAAGTCTCTAATTTGAATTTTCAAGGCTTTTGCTATTTTTTACTACCAGTTGGAAAGGGAGTTTTCAGAAAAACAAGCCGATAAATTTTCCTTAAAAAGAATCAATAACCCCGAGGGGATGATGACTGCCAATTTAAAGATGAAGACAAAAGTAACTAATTTTGTTTATAAAAACAGTCTTTTGACTAAACTGCTCACTCCTCATCTAAGTTATGATCAAAGAGTCAAAATGGCAAAGGATGAGCAAAAACTTCGTAGATAGAGCTTTATATTCAGATATAAATAATCTTTTGATATTTATACTAAAATTAATGTTAGATCAGTTAAAAATGCTAAAATAGTTTGATAGCTACATTTTGATTTGCTATTGGTAGGGTATTTGGTCTAAATTACACTAGTTTTTTCCGAAAGCCTTTTTTAAAGCTTCAATATCAAGTTTTTTCATTGGTAAAAAGGCTTGAGTTAATCTATCGATTTGTTCTGGAGTGCCCTTTTCCATCATTTCATTCATTTCAATTGAGGTGACTTGCCAGGAGATACCAAATTTATCCTTTAGCCAACCACATTGTTCAGATTGTGGGTTAGCAGATAATTTTTCCCAATAATAATCTATCTCTTCTTGATCTTTGCAGGGGATCATAAGGGAGATAGCTTCATTGAAATTAAACTTATGTTCACTGGCACTATCCATGGCAGCTAGCCAGGTGTTCAATATATAAAAATCAGCAAACATTAAAGTTCCCTCTTTCTCAGGTTCCATCCCTTGAGGATAACGGTTAGTTACACCTTTCTTGGAATCTTTAAAAATTGAACAATAAAAATCAATGGCTTCTTCTGCCCGACCGGCAACTTCATTGGTGAATAAAAGAGATGGAGAAATAAATGGCCGTTTCTCACCTGCAGGACTGGTTAAAATAAGCTGCCAGGTTACACCATATTTATCCTGTACCCAGCCGTATAATTCACTAAAGGGGTATTTATCAAGAGGCATAAGAGCCATTCCTCCTTCAAACAATTTATGCCACATGTGGGTAAGATTTTCTTTGGCATTTTCATCTTGGGAGGGATCAAAATTTAATATAAAGGATATGGAAGGATTAAATTTAAAAAGAGGGCCGGCACTTATTGCCATAAAGGGATGTCCTGAAAGTTCAAAAGAAACTACATCGCAATCACCGGATGGAGTATTGTGGAGTGTTGTTAGATTAGTAACCTTTGAGTTTGGGAATAAAGATGTATAAAAATTGGCTGCTTCTTTGGCTTGTTCTTCAAACCATAAATGGGGTGTTATCTTTTGCATTATATTATTTTACCAGTTATCAAAGCCAATTGACTATAATACAGCTTATTGTATTTCGCTCAAT
>CAZGFG010000009.1:0-29914 GCA_964524895.1 uncultured Gammaproteobacteria bacterium
TATGAATAATGTCACGATAAAAGTAAGCAGCTTAAAAAAATATTATCAGGTCCATCAGAAAGAACCTGGGCTTGTCGGCTCGTTTAGGTCTTTATTTAACCGTAAATATTACGAGGTAAAAGCAGTGGATGATATTTCCTTTGAAATTGGTGAGGGGGAATTGGTGGGGTTTATCGGGCCTAATGGGGCAGGTAAAACCACCACCCTGAAAGTTTTATCCGGACTGCTATATCCTACTTCCGGGGAAGTGAGAGTGTTGGGCTATCAACCCTTTAAAAGGCAACCCCAGTTTCAGAAACAATTTTCTCTAATAATGGGGCAGAAAAACCAACTGTGGTGGGATTTACCCCCTTGGGAGAGCTTTATATTGAACAAAGAAATATATGAGGTACCCGATGACCAGTTTAAGAAAATAGTAAACGAGCTGTCGGAAATGTTAGAGATACAAGACATTTTAAAAATTCAGGTAAGAAAATTGTCTTTAGGACAAAGGATGAAATGTGAACTTGTGGCAGCTTTGTTGCATTCTCCTAAAGTTCTCTTTTTGGATGAACCCACTATCGGTTTGGATGTTGTGGCTCAAAAAAAGATGAGAGATTTTATCAGAGAATATAACCAACGTTTCAACGCCACTATTATTTTGACTTCACACTATATGGCAGACGTAGAAGAATTGGCTAAAAGGGTTATTGTGATAGATAAAGGTATTATTTTGTACGATGGGAATTTGCGTGATATTATCGATAAATTTGCACCCTTTAAAGTAATTGAGGTAGATTTTACCAAGGAGGTAGAAAGAAAAGCCCTGGCAGGCATAGGTGAGGTAACAGAGTTTAACGGAGTAAAAGCGGCAATCCATGTATCCAAAGAACAGGTAGCAAAGAAGGCTAGTAAGCTTCTGGACCGTTTTCCGGTAGCAGATTTAACTATTGAAGACCCACCCATAGAAGATATTATTAGACACATTTTTAACACCGGTAAAGTTTAAGATTTGACTACCCCACCCTATTCATAGTAATGTATGGATACATATGTCTAAACCAAAAATTTCAAAAGATATAATAATCCCCTTAGATATTTTACCTAAATTGCTTACTCCTTCCGAGTCTAGAATGTTAAAAAACCGCTGGCAAATTTTAAATTTACTGGAAAACGGCCTACCTATAAGAGCTATAGCCGAAAAGGTGAAGGTAGGAACAGACACGGTTGTTAGGACAGCACGTTTGAGAGAAAAGATGAATCTACGGGGGGCTACAGCAGAAAAAAACAGGGCTACAATAAAAACAAAAACTCCTTGGATATTTGGGAAAAATGATTAACCTATATGGAAAAATACCTAATCGTTTTGACTACTTCCTGGCAGAACGAACTTATTTATAGACTTAACTTCATCCTCTGGAGATTCAGAAATATTTTGAGATTTTTAATGACTTACTTTCTTTGGTTTGGTATTTTTGTTTCAACCAATCAAGTTTTTGGTTACTCTCAACCCCAAATGTTTACCTATGTATTTATGGTTTTGGTAGTTTCAACTTTAGTACTGTCTGCACCTTCGGCTGATAACATCGGTGGGGAAATAGCAAACGGAGATTTAAGTAATTACCTGGTTAAACCAATTAACTATTTGAAATATTGGTTTGCACGAGACTTATCCAGTAAGGCTCTCAACTTAAGTTTTGCCATCTTTGAAGTAGGAATTTTATGGTTTATCCTTAAACCGAATTTCCAAATCCTCCCCAGTATAGGGACATTTGTATTCTTTCTAATCAGCCTTGTGTTGGCAATATTAATAAACTACCTGGTAAGCGTAACTGCCAGGTCAGTAGCATTTTGGACACCTGAAAGTACATGGGGGATATCATTTGTGATTTTAGTATTTGTAGAGACTTTAGCAGGAGGAATTTTCCCCTTGGACATATTGCCTAATTGGGTAAGCAATATCCTTCAGTTTACTCCCTTTCCCTACCTTCTTTATTATCCGGTGGCTATCTTTTTGGGGAAAATTACAGGTTTTAATTTGGTAAGAATATTATTGCAAGCTTTTGCTTGGTTTTTAGTAATGTTGTGGGTAACTAAAGTGGTGTGGCATAAGGGATTAAAAGTATACGGCTCGGAAGGTAGATAATGAAAGAACTCAAGATTTGGCTGCTATATACAGGTAACTCTTTTCAGCAAACATTAAGTAACCGGGCTTTGGTATTGATATTTATGACGGGGAAAAGTTTAAGGATAATACTGTTTACCATATTTCTGATCTTTCTTTTTAATGGAGCAAAATCTATAGCAGGTTATAACCGGGACCAAATTATTTTTTTCTACCTGACCTTTAATTTGATAGATACCTTGGCACAACTTTTATTTAGAGAAGTTTATAGGTTTAGACAGCTTGTAGTTAGCGGCAATTTAGACTTTGTCTTACTCAAACCTGTAAATCCTTTAATCAGGGTGTTGCTGGGAGGGGGGGATGTTTTGGATTTGATGCTGCTTATCGCAATAACCTTAATTACAATTTGGTTCGGGTATACTCATATCAGCAGCAATCTTATACATTGGTTATTATTTATTGCCTTAATAGTAAACAGTTTACTGATTGCTGCAGCTTTCCATATTTGGGTTTTAGGAATAGGGATAATGACGACAACCGTCGATCATCTCATCATGGTATATCGGGATTTAAGTTCGATGCTTCGGATTCCTGTAGATCTATATATAGAGCCGATTAGGGCCATCTTAACTTTTTTAATTCCACTGGGGATTATGTTGACTTTCCCTGCTAAAGTTTTGATGGGGTTACTGTCCCCCAGTCTGATTTTGCTATCCTTATTGATAGCTACAGTGAGCTTTTTACTATCATTAAAATTTTGGGACCACTCTCTCAAACAGTATTCTTCTGCAAGTAGCTAAAAGGGGTTCTTAGCGAGATTGGTTAAAAAATACCAATTTATTAAAGGTTTAGGAACAGGGATACCTGTTAAAAAGGGAAAAATAATTAGGAATACAATAAATATTGAAAACAAAACACAAATTACTACCGGAATAAGTTGTTTGTCTTTGGATATTTGATAGAGCTGATATCCCAATGCAATGGATAAAAACGGTACCGAAGGAGAGAAGTGATACAGAAACATAATCCTAGGAGAAAAGGCCCAAGGTAGCCAGAAGACTAAAAAGCCTAAACAGATTAAGAATAAATTACAAGATTGTTTTTTTACCGCCTCCCAAATAGTGAGAAAGATTGCTGCCGATCCCGCCCAAAAAACTACTGAATTTCCAAAGGCAAAAATAGTGGCAATGTTTTTCCCTTGGTAATCAACAAAGTACCAGACCGGGTATAGGTTAAGAGGCCATGACCACCATGGGGAAGAATAGGGGTGTGCTGCCTTTAAGTTTGTATGGTACAGCCACATTTGCCGTTGAAGTTCTATAAATTGTTCCGCGCTGTGACCGGAAGTAAAAAAGGGAATATAGCTTATAAGATATATCAGGGGAAGCAGCAGTATAAAATATATGATTTTTGAATAGTTGCGCCAAGCCAGCAGTAAGGGTAGATATATCAGTAATATATAAATCCCTGACCATTTGCTGGAGATAGAAAAACTGATAATTAAAGCGGATAGAAAAAATTTTTTGTTTAGGAAAAAGTACAGACTTATTAGCATAAAAGTAACAAAATAAATATCATTCATACCAATCCTTGATTGAACAAAATTGAGCCCGTCAAAAGAGAAAATAAATGCAGAGATCAAACCAACCTGTTTATTAAACAAATGTTTTGCCAATATATAAACAAGATAAACTGAAAATGTCCCCAATAAAGCTCCGGGTAACCTCCAGGCCCATGAATCGGTTGAGTGAAGAGTATACATGGAAAGAGCCATTATCTCTTTTGCCAAAGGAGGATGAGTCCACTCATAAGCTACCCCCAAAGGAGGTACACTCCACCACTCCCATGCCGCCTTGGATCCTTTTAGGTATTCTTTGGCGGTAAAGGCGTGGTAAACTTCATCAAACATATACTTGGATGGGTAATCCAGCCGGTATAACCTAAAAAATAAGGTTATTATTATAACCAAGATTAAAAGTGTGTTGGTTGTTAGAAACTTTCGTCTGAACATAGATAATCTGTCTTTTATTATTTAACTTCCTAATTATATATAATGGTTTTCCATATGGGTAAGTTATTAGTTTTATTGGGCCCTACCGCCACCGGGAAAACAGATTTGGGAATACTGTTGGCCAAGAAATTTAATGGTGAGTTGATAGCCTGCGATTCAAGGCAGGTATACAAGGGTTTAGATATCGGTACAGGGAAAATGCCAAAAAGCTTTGTTAAAGTTGAAAAAGGTGAAGGTTTTTGGGCTATTGATGGAATTAAGATTTATTGTTATGACCTGGTAGAGCCAAAAAAGCAATATACGGTAGCCGAGTATATAGAGATGGCTACAAATGCGATAGAAGATATACTGCAAAGAGACAAACTTCCGATAATAGTGGGTGGAAGCGGGTTTTATCTGCGCGCTTTATTGGAGGGGATACCAAGCCTAAATATTCCGGTGGATAAAAAAATCAGGGAAGAGCTGGGGAAACTAAGTAAAGAGCAGCTCCAAAGCAAGCTGAAAGTTTTAGATAAAGGTAGATGGGATCGTATGAATAAATCAGATAGGGAAAATCCTCGCAGACTCCTTCGCTCTATCGAACTTCGACTTATGAATCCATACGTCAATAAAGTCCAAGCCCCAAATCTTAAAATAAAAAGTTATGATGTTTTAAAGTTAGGTTTAACTGCTCCCCGGGAAAATCTGTATAAAAATATCGATTTACGTGTTTTTGATTGGATCAGATTAGGCATCATTTTGGAGGCACAGAATTTATACAAAGCAGGCCTGTCCTTACAAAGGATGAGGGAATTAGGGTTGGAGTATGCAGTTTTAGCAGATTATCTCTCCGGCAAAATCAGGACAGAAAAAAAGCTAACAGAGCTTATGCAATTTAGAATCCACGGTTACTTGCGAAGACAACAAACATGGTTTAAAAAAGAGAAAAATGTAAGATGGTTTGATATAACCAAGCCTCACTTGTTGTCTGACCTGGAAAAAGAAATAAGGATTTGGTATGATCAGCGCTAATGCGTTATAAAATTGATATCTCACACAGAACCGTAATTTTTATTGCCGTTTTCATACTCTCTTTATGGGCTGTTTATTTGATTCGAGACCTACTATTGATTCTTTTTTCCGCAATTATCTTAATGTCTGCTTTATCACCTTTGGTTGATTTGTTAGTCAAGTTGAAGTTTCCCAGAACATTAAGTATTGCCGTTACCTACGTTATTATTGTCGGCATATTAGCCGTTATGTTAATCAGCTTTGTTCCCCCGCTACTAGAACAAAGCAGCAAGTTGATAATAAATTTGCCCTCTTATGTGGGTCAAATTTTTAACATTGCTCAAATTGACCGAACGGTTTTCCAGTCGGAGTTGACTTCCCTTTCTCATAATATCCTCTCTATCACTCTGGCAATCTTTGATAACCTGTTAACTATTATTTTCCTACTGGTAGTAACATTTTATTTATTGCTGGAAAAAGATAATTTGGAAACTAGAATTTCTCGTCTGTTTGGACCCAGGCAAAAAAGGGTCGAAGAGTTAATTGTCCAAATTCAGGACAAGTTGGGAGCTTGGTTACGAGGTCAGCTCTTACTAAGTATCATAATAGGGGTTTTATCTTATATCGGTTTGACCTTTTTAAATATTCCTTATGCACTACCCTTGGCTTTGGTAGCAGGAGCCTTGGAGGTAGTGCCTGTGATAGGACCTATCATTTCCGCCATACCGGCAGTGATTTTGGCCATGACAGTCTCCCCTGTTTTGGCTGTCGGTGTTGCAGCTATGTTTTTTGTCATCCAACAACTGGAAAACCATTTGATTGTTCCTCAAGTGATGAAAAGGGCGGTAGGGTTAAATCCTCTGGTAGTGATTTTAGCAATTGCTATCGGGGGTAGGCTTTTGGGTATAGCGGGAGCTTTACTAGCGGTTCCTATAGCTGTAGTCCTGCAAATAGTGATAACGGAAGTTATAGAAACCAATAAAGGCCAAGCTTAAAATTTGCTTAGGAAGAGAGTGAGCCAGATTCTGTTACTCCAAATTGGAGCGATGATCATTTATCTAATGCTCCTGATTTCAGTCAATGAGCGAGTCACTCGACCGGTTCTAGGATTGCAGCGGGGAGGATTGCCCTTCGACTCGCTTCGCTCACCCAGGGTAAACCCTGAAGAGGTTATTCGAGACAAATACTCAATCGCTTAGTCGTTTCACTCGGCGCTACCCGATTCGTCACTGTTGCTCTAACTAGGTCTTTCGACTGCCAGCTTACGCTGACCACCCTGCTCTGTGCTGTCTGGACTTTCCTCCGTCCTTCGCACAAGGCTACAGACGGTAATCATCCTTCTTCCTAAGCCTGTATATTATATCCAATTTCAGCTTCCACTTCAAATTGACTATTTGACAATAGTCTTTAATGTATATTACAGTAAAAATGTCTACAAAGTGCATGCGTTGTGGACTTAACTTGGAAGTAGATATTCTAGACCTGTCGCTTCCGGGGGATCAGGGAGTTACTGGATAATCTATGTCAAATGTAAAGTGTGAGGATATAGGTTATCTTAAATGTAAGGACCTGCAAAAAGCTCCGATTAAATCGGAGCTTTTTTGTTGAGTATATTTGTTATATTGATTATATAGATGCTTTCTAAAGTGTTGTCGGGAGCAAATATTGGTTTGGATGCTGTAACTGTCACCATAGAGGTTGATATCGCTTCCCAAGGGCTCCCCTCTTTTACTATTGTGGGTTTGGCTGATAGAGCGGTGGAAGAGAGTAAAGAAAGGGTTAGGTCGGCCATAAAAAATTGTGGAGCCGACTTTCCTTCTAAGAGGATTACTATAAATTTGGCTCCTGCCGATTTACCAAAAGAGGGCCCCTCATATGATTTACCGATTGCCTTGGGGTTATTACTTGCTTCAGGGCAAATCCCGGAAAATAATGCAGGAATCGAGCTAGGCAAGACCCTTATTTTAGGAGAATTATCTTTAGACGGAGGGTTGCGAAGAACACAGGGTATATTACCCTCGGTGATTTTGGCCAAAGAGCAGGGTTTAGATAATGTGATAGTACCATTTGAAAATGGTACAGAAGCTGCGGTTGTTTCAGATTTAAATGTATTTGCTCCACAATCTCTGACACAGTTAATTAAATTTTTATTGGGGCAGGCAAAACTTGAACCCTTAGAGAAAGCCGAAGTTAACTTGGAAAAGAAGATCGATTATCAATATGATTTTTCCCAAATAAGAGGACAAGAACAAGCTAAAAGAGCCTTAGAGATAGCGGCAGCAGGAGGCCATAATGTTTTAATGAAAGGTCCTCCCGGAGCCGGTAAGACAATGTTGTCCAGAGCTTTTCCTTCTATCTTACCTCCTTTAACCTTGGCAGAAGCTATCGAGGTAACGAAAATCTATTCAATATCCGGAAACTTGGAAAGCGGTAAGGCTTTGATAACAACAAGGCCTTTTAGGTCTCCCCACCACAGCGCTTCACATGTAGGACTGGTAGGAGGAGGTAATAATCCCAAACCGGGAGAAATATCGCTTGCCCACCGAGGGGTATTATTTATGGACGAATTGCCGGAATTTCCCCGCCAAGTTTTAGAAGCGTTAAGGCAACCGTTGGAAGATCACAGGATAACTATCTCTCGGGCTGCAGGGTCTATTACCTATCCTGCTCAATTTATATTACTGGCTGCCCAAAATCCTTGTCCCTGCGGATTTTTAGGAGATAAAAAGAGGAATTGTAATTGTATGCCGGGGCAAATTGCCAAGTATAGAAGAAAAATATCGGGCCCTCTGCTTGATAGGATTGATATATATTTGGAGGTTCCCGCAGTAGAGGTGGAAAAACTTTCCGATTTATCACAAGTTGCGGAATCTTCTGCAATAATTAGGGATCGGGTAAGTAAATCCCGCAAAATCCAAGAGAATAGATTCAGCGGTAAGATTTTAACTAATGCGGAAATGGGAGCGGAAGAGATTAAAAAATTTTGTTCCATTTCTTCTGAAGGATTAGATCTTTTAAAAATGGCCATCTCCTCACTTAATTTATCGGCGCGGGGTTATCATAGGGTTCTAAAACTTTCCAGAACCATTGCCGATCTATCACAATCAGAAAATATTTTAACCGAGCATATCGCCGAAGCACTTCAATATAGGGTAAGGGATGACTCGTAATTTACTGAAAAACCCCAAAATAATTTTGGGGTTTTTCAAAATGGTGAAAAAATCACCGGTTTTTTGTTAGGCTGCACCACCAATCTTAAACATAGAAGTGCCACAAACTGGACAAGTTCCTTTGCTGGCTTTTTTGCCATTTTTCATGGTAACTTCTTGTACATTTTCAGCATCTCTTTTGGTGCGGCATTTGACGCAATACATCTGCATACTTTTCTCACCTCCTTTCAAGATTAATTTTTAAAACCCTAATTTAATAAAATTGTTGTTTACCAAAACAAAAAGTGTAATTTCTGCCCCCAGTGCCATAAGGGATAATATTAATATACGGGATAGATCTTTGTATAAATTAGCAATGTCAGAAGCCTCATTATCATTATTCCAAACAGAGATCCCCAAACTTTTGGTAGAGAAAGAAGCAGGTAAGGAGGTTAAATCTTGGCGTTTTCCGTAGACTTGCTGGCGAAGGATTTTAAGCCGTTTCTCTAAATCAGATTTTTTTTGGGATTGCTGGATAGACATAATTCTGTTTATCTTACGCACAATTGAGCCTAGCAGACTTTTTGGAGTGTGTCAAGGAGGAAAGGTGCGTAAAATTATAGGGTTGTTTGGAAATGATTGACAAGGATAAGTTGCATCCAGTATATTTAAAGAGTAACTTATGTATCCGGACTGGGGTTTGTCGGCAGTAATTGGCATAAGTTATCTTTGGCTGTTGGTCATAAGTATTGTAGTTTGGAGGGAGAGATTTTTTTTAAGGACTCTGTTTCCCAGATCCGGTGAGCGGGATATCAGAAAAAGGTTTGAGGAACTGACTAGATTAGTAGAGGGTTTTGAGAAAAAGCTGGAGGATGTTAAAGTCCAACTAAAAGTTTTGTCGGCGGATGGATTGCGGCATATTCAGCGGGTAGAGCTATTGCGCTACAATCCCTATGAAGATACCGGTGGAGACCAAAGCTTTTCGATAGCTTTACTGGACAATAAAGGCGATGGGTTGGTTTTAACCAGTTTGCACACCAGAGCCGGGACAAGAGTATTTAGCAAGCCGGTAGTTTCGGGTAAAAGCGGTAAATACAATTTTTCCCGAGAAGAGCAAGAGGTTGTGTCGAAAGCAATGAGAACTTAATCAAATGAATATTATAGAAACATTTAAAGGATTAACAAATTTTCAGAAAATTTTAGTAACTGTTATTTTAGCTATAGTTACATACAGCGGTTCAGCTACTATCGTATATTCCGTATTTAGTAGAAGTGTTGCTATTCCGGGAACCGGCGGGCTGGTAACCTCTTTGCCAACTCCCTCGAATGCTTTGGAGGAAGATCCTAATGCACCTAAAACCGAAAGCTGTCCGTTAAACGGAGCAATGCATACTCAAAAGGCAAAGGATTTCTGGGAAAAGAGACGGCCTTTGGCGGTAATGATTGAAAATCATACCGAAGCACGGCCCCAATCCGGACTTTCGGCGGCCGATATTATTTACGAAGCGGTTGCAGAAGGTGGCATAACCCGCTTTATGGCTATTTTTTACTGTAATTTGTCCGATGTACAAGTTGGACCGGTTCGCTCGGCCAGGACCTATTATTTGGATTGGTTAGGAGAATATGATGCGCTCTATGCCCATGTTGGTGGAGCCAATACTCCCGGACCGGCTGATGCATTGTCTCAAATTATCAAATATAACGTCAAAGATTTAAATCAATTTAGTATTGGTTTCCCGGTATTTTGGAGAGACTACCAAAGGCTTGGTCATCCGGTAGCTACCGAGCATACTATGTATTCCACTACCCAAAAGCTTTGGGAAGTAGGCGCCAAAAGAGGATGGACTGCAACAGATTCTGCGGCAGTTGCCTGGGATAAAAACTTTACTTCCTGGAAGTTCAAAGATGATAAACCGGGCGGTTCTGTTAACTTGGTTACGGTCAATTTTTGGGAAAGCCAGCCCGGCTACCAGGTTACTTGGGCGTATGATTCCGCGACGAACACCTACAAGCGTAAGAACGCCGATTCCGATTACCAGGATTTAAACAATAAGAAGCAACTGGAAGCAAAAGTCGTAGTCGTTCAATTTGAAAAAGAAGCTAACGCTAACGACGGATACCCCGGTAATGTCCACTTACTTTATACAACTACCGGTTCCGGAAAAGCTTTGGTATTTGAAGATGGCAAGGTGATAGAAGGTAAGTGGGTTAAGCAATCCAGAACTTCCCGTACCAAATATGTTGACAATAGCGGTAAAGAGATTGAACTTAACAGAGGTCAAATCTGGATTGAAACCGTTCCGGAGGGATCAAAAGTTAGTTACTGAATTTTACTAAAATTAATCTGTCCAGAAAGGTGGTGAACAGAATTAAGATATAACTGGACAAATAGGTTAAGTTATATCCACTTCTGTCCAAAACATGCTGGAAGAACTGTTTGTTTCAAGGGTTAGGGTCAAAATATTACAACTATTTCTTACGTCTCCTAATTCCCTTTTTCATGTTCGAGAGATAGTGCGTAGAGTCTCTGAAGAGATAAATGCTGTCAGAAGAGAGCTCTCAAGAATGGAAAAATATGGAATGGTTAGTTCGGAATGGCGTGCTAATCGCAGACTTTATAAATTTAGAAAAGATTATATTTTTTATCCACAGCTTTTGGGGTTGGTAGCAAAAACTGCCGGTTTAGGTGGAAGTATTGTCAAAAATAGAACTAAGCTGGGCAGAATCAAATTTGCTTTTATCTCCACTCGGTTTTTGAAGATAGAAGCTTCCGGACCTGAAGATGTTGATGTATTGATAGTAGGACAAGTTATTTTACCTGAAATTCAGGTATTGATAGCAGATGAGCAGGCAAAAAGGGAACAGGAAATTAATTATTCTTATATGGATGAAGCCGAATTTCGTTTCAGGGTAAAAAGAAGAGATCCTTTTATCCTGCGGGTTTTGGTTCAGCCCAAAATAATGTTAATAGGAGACGAAGAGGAACTTTTGGAGGGTGTTATAGCCTAGAGGTATGAAAGGAAAGATACTGCCCTTGTTTATCCTCTTTGTGGTGCTGGTTGCCGGTCTAATAGACTTACCCTCGCTTCCTCAAATAAAAATCTTAGGGCGAACTTATAGCCTGGATTTCCCCCTAAAATTAGGTCTGGACTTACAAGGTGGGACAGAGTTGATTTTGCAGACTGATATGGAAAAGATAGGTCTCCAAGATCGTGATGAAGCCTTAAGATCCGCCAAAGAAGTGATTGAAAGACGAGTCAATTTGTATGGAGTATCGGAAGCTGTGGTACAAACTTCTAAGGTGGGGGATCTGCGAAGGATTATTGTAGAATTACCCGGGCTTAAGGATGCTTCGGCAGCAGCCCAACTGATTGGTCAGACTGCTCAACTTGAGTTTAGAGAGCTTCCAGCTACTGCTTCTGCGCAAGGTCCTGCTGAATTTATCCCAACCGGCCTAACCGGAGCAGATCTAAAAAAAGCGAGTCCTACTTTTGGGGGAAGTGGTGACACCCAAAGTGGGCCACAAGTACAGATTACCTTTACAGAGGATGGAGCCAAGAAGTTTGCCGAAATTACCAAACGCAATATTGGAAAGCCTCTAGCTATTTATCTGGATAATCAGCTGATATCGGCTCCGATCGTCCAACAAGAAATAATTGGCGGTAATGCAGTCATAAACGGTAAGTTTACGACTGATGAGGCCAAGAATTTAGCTGTTCTGTTAAACGCCGGAGCTATCCCCGTACCCATCAAAATTATTGACCAAAGGACAATTGGGCCAACACTGGGACAAGAATCGATCAACAAAAGTATTGTTGCGGGAGCAATCGGTCTGATTGTGGTAATGGTATATATGGGGTTGTATTATGGTTTGTTGGGAGTTGTGGCAGACTTGGCACTTATTATCTATGCTTTAATTGTCCTGGCTGTTTTTAAGGTATCTGCAGTAACTTTGACCCTTGCCGGGATTGCCGGTTTTATACTCTCTATAGGTATGGCAGTTGATGCCAATATCTTAATTTTTGAAAGGATGAAAGAAGAAATACGGTGGGGAAAAAGCAAGACCTTTGCTTTGCAGTTGGGGTTTGACAGGGCTTGGACCTCTATTTGGGCATCAAATGTCTCTTCCTTAATAACGGCTGTGATTTTATATTATTTTGGCACTTCATTGGTTAAAGGCTTTGCTATAACTTTGGCAATAGGAGTTTTGGTCTCAATGTTTAGTGCTATTACTGTAACCAGAACACTGTTAAGATTTATTATAAGAGGATGAAATTTCAAACGAAAAAGCCTCATTACGAACATTTACGCAATAAGTGGACGGGTAAACATAGGCAGTTACAAAACCAGTTATGGGACAAGCATAGCCAGTCACTAAATTGGTTAAGTAAAAATATTAACCCCAAACAGCTAGCCTTAGGTTCGTTAGGAGGATTACTGCTTCTCTCTATGCCGGGAACCCAAACTCTTCCTGCTCAACCGCTTGCATTCAGCCGAGATGATATCTTAAAAGACTTTGATAAAAATGTTTTGCTGGCGCAGCAATTAAAAGATAAAGTTCCGGTAGAAGTAAGGCCCTTGACTATCCAGGAAGAAGAAGAAATTGCCGATATCTTGAGTCAAAACTTTGGTTTTAAAGTTTCTGCCGAAGTGGACAATAGAAGGTTAAATAGAAGTTATGGTTTAATTGGAGGGGAACAACACCTGTATCGGTATCCGGGGGATACTCTCCAAGCCCATGCGGAAAATAGTGCTGATTGGGCAATGTACGGATCTTCCGGGATTGCTCCCGGTCTGGGAGCCTGGGGATATTTTGCTCCATCAAAAGATCAGTTTACTCAAGAAGATAAAGATCGGGAGAGGTACTATATTGCGGTCCAGACTTTCCTGGCGCCCGGGTTTGCCGAACGTGTTGCCGAGTATCGGGATTTTTTTAGATTCAGAAAGATGCTGCTTGTAAACCCCAAGACAGGGCAGGCAGTGGTGACAGTTATTGGTGATGCCGGCCCAGCCCAGTGGACGGGGAAACATTTAGGAGGATCACCGGAAGTTATGCATTTTCTTGGGCTTGCGGGAGGCCCGAGAAAAGGTGCAGTCCTTTACTTTTTTGTAGATGACCCGGAGAATAAAATTCCTTTGGGGCCGATCAAAATACCGGGAGGTGAGGCATAATGAAATCATTTTATGGGCATTTGATCAGCGTGGAGTCTTTGATTGTAGAGTTGGACCAATTGGATTTATCCGAGGAAGAAAAACATCATTTGGCGGCTTTGATAGATTCCAGCTTACATCATAAAATCCTTGATGCGGTTCTTTCCGAGTTAGACGAAGAGGAAAAACAAAAATTCCTTTTTCATCTGTCCCGGGATGAGGATGAGAAATTGTGGGAGCTTTTAAACAGTAAGGTGGATAATATCGAGGATAAAATTAAGAAAGCAGCCGAAGATTTAAAAAGTGAGCTTCACAAGGATATTAAGGAAGCAAGACAAAAAAAGGATAAGGGAGAAAAATAGTATGGATAGGTTGATGAGATATAAGGTATGGTTTTTTATTTTTTCCACCTTAATCATTCTTCCCGGTTTATTTTATCTTTTAAGGGGAGGACTTAAGCCCGGAATTGATTTTACCGGCGGAGCATTGCTCGAATACCGGTTCCAAAATCCTATAGACAGGACGACTTTAAAACAGGAGATTTCTTTAGAAGGGGTTGAGGTGGGCCAGGTGGGGGGGAGCGGGAATAATACATATATTATCCGCACAAAACCTCTAACTGCCGAAAAAATTACCCAAATAAAGAAGAGTTTGGAAAAAAAATATGGCTATTTAGAGGAGAGAAGGATCGAGAATGTTGGCCCAATAGTAGGGGAAGAGTTAAGCAGAAAGGCTGGCATTGCCCTGGCTTTGGCCAGCCTTGCCATTGTCCTCTATATCTCATTTTCCTTCAGGAAAATTCCCAAGCCTGCTTCTTCTTGGCGGTTTGGGATTACGGCAGTGGTTGCGCTGATTCATGATGTTTTGGTGGTAGTGGGAGTCTTTGCCATATTGGGCTATTTTTTGGGCGTTGAGATAGATACTTTATTTGTAACGGCTCTGCTTACTATTATCGGTTTCTCGGTTCACGATACCATCGTTGTTTTTGATAGAATCAGGGAAAATTTATCTAAAATTCCTGGCCGGAATTTTGAATATATTACTAACCTATCAATAGTCCAAACAATTGGCAGATCGCTTAATACCTCATTAACTGTTGTGTTTGTATTACTGGCCCTGCTTTTATTTGGGGGAGAAACAATAAAGTGGTTTGTAATTGCTCTTTTAATAGGGATAATTTCCGGGACTTATTCCTCTATCTTTAATGCCACGGCTTTACTGGCTTGGTGGGAAGAGCGTTTGGGCCATTAAGCAAGTTCTTTTATCCTAGCCAGCAAGTACCCCCGCTTATTTTTGGAAGCATCTTCTAACACTTCCTGAAAAAGTTGGTTCAAGGTTTTACCGACCTTTGGCCCGGGTTTGATATTTAAAACTTCCATCACATCTTTGCCGTTAACCTTTAAATCGGTTATCGAAAAAGGTTTACGTAGAACCTGATCTATCCGTTCCCGAAACTTTTTCATCCTCCAAGATACTGCTTTTTGAGTTCCTCCACCAAGTCTGTCTCCGACTCTAAGAGCCATCATGTCCTCAATATTTTCTATACCGATATTTTTAATAAATCTTCTGATGGCGGAATCGGTTTGGTTTTCATCTACTGTAAAAAGATGCCACCTAACCAATATATACAGTTTTTCAATTTGTTTTTTTGATAATTTTAATCTCTCTCCAATTATCTTGACAATTTTCCCTCCGACTACATCATGTCCATAAAAGGTAACGTTTCCGTCTTTTTGGGTATGCATAGTGTTGGGTTTACCGACATCATGCAGTAAGGTAGCAAGCCTGGTCAAGGGATCGGCGGATGGACAATATTTAAGAGATAGAAGTGAGTGTTCCCCAATATCATAAATCCGGTCATGTTTGGGTCCTTCTTGGACAATTCCAAAACAAGCTTCCAATTCCGGCAAAATTATTTGTAAAATCCCCGCCTCCCTCATTTTTATTATTCCTATGTATGCCTGCCCGCCAGGTGCTCCGCTTTGCGATGGCAGGCGGGGATTCACTGATGCAAGCAATTTAAATAGTTCATCCCGAATTCTTTCCCAAGCTATCTCTTTCAATAAACGGGAATTTTCTTTTATGGCGGTAAAAGTTTCTTTGTCTATATCAAATTCCAGTTGTGTGGCAATTCTTATAGCTCTTATCAAGCGCAGAGCATCCTCCTTAAATCTTTTCTCCGGATTCCCTACAGCCTTGATTAGTTTATTTTTAATATCCACCTTACCATCAAAGGGGTCAATTATTTCAGGGGATTGGTCAGAGCGAAGCCGGAGCCCCATTGCATTAACGGTAAAATCGCGTCTGGCCAGGTCCTCCTCAATTTTATCCGTCCAGTCAATTTGGGTAGGGTGTCGAAAATCTCGGTACAATCCTTCTTTTCTCATAGTCGTAAGTTCCATAATCCCCAAATCGGTATCAAGGCCAACAGTACCGAATTTATTATTGTAAAAAGCTTTAGGAATAACTTTTAATATTTCCTCCGGCTTGGCATCGGTAGTAAAATCCCAATCTTCTACTTTTTTTCCCAGCAGGAGATCACGAACGGCTCCGCCGACGATATAAATTTGGTATCCGGCTTTGTCAAATTTTTCCAATATTTCCAAAACAAGTTTTGGTAAATTATAAGTCATGGTCAAATTGTACACCTTGGATAAGCCGTGATACAATTGCCGCTACGATCCCTTTATGCCAAAAGTTTGGAAAACTTTACCTCAACAAAGCGATGATTTAATCGGCCAGTTACTTGTTAATCGCTTAATAAAGACTGAAAAACAAAGAGAGATTTTTTTTAATCCCTCGCTGGGAGATTTTGAGATGGAGTTAAAGATTTCCGGAATAGAAGCTTCACTTAAGAGGATCCATCGGGCAATCGATAAAGGAGAGTTAATAATAATTTATGGTGATTTTGATGTGGACGGTATTTGTGCAACAACTATTTTATATAAAGGGTTAACTTCCCTGGGAGCCAAAGTTTTGCCCTATATCCCCCATCGGGAAAAAGAGGGATATGGATTATCAAAGGTTGGTTTGGAATTTGCCCGAGACTCCGGTGCCGGGGTAATAATAACGGTTGATAATGGGATTGTGGCCTTTGATGAGGCAAAATATGCCAAAGAATTAGGGTTGGATCTAATAATTACAGACCACCATATTCCGCTTGATAAAAAACCGGCCGCGTTTTCAATTGTTCATTCTACTGATATGTGTGGAGCTGCTGTAGCTTGGTGTTTGATCCAAGAGGAAATAAATAAAAATTTGGCACAAGATCTATTGCAATTTGTAGCTGTGGCAACCGTTGCGGATTTAATACCCCTGGTTGGATTAAATCGCTGCTTTGTTAAGTCTGGATTAAAGCAGCTAAATAAAACTACCAATATTGGTTTAAAGTCTTTAATTTTGGAATCTAAATTAACATTAGGAGAGATAGGTTCATATGAAATTGGCCATATAATTGCTCCCAGACTGAATGCTATTGGCCGGTTGGAACATGCTATAGATGCGGTCAGACTACTTTGTACCAAAGATCTGCAAAAAGCTGCCAGGTTGTCCAAACTTCTTTCGGATACTAACACATTAAGACAAAAGATGACTATAGAGGCTTTGGAAGAGGCCAGATTGATGGTCAGTAAAAAAGAAAGGATTCATATATTGGACAGCAAGAATTGGTCTATGGGGATTATTGGCTTGATTGCAGGGAGGGTTTGTGAAGAATACTCAACTCCTGCAATTGCTATTTCTGTAGGGGAGACTATTTCCAAAGGTTCAGCCAGGTCTATAAATGGGATCAATATAGTAGAAACAATCAGGCAGTGCTCGGATATTTTAATAGGGATAGGAGGGCATCCCGGGGCAGCCGGTTTTTCTATTGCCAATGAAAATATCCCGGTATTTAAAAAAAGGTTGGCAAAGCTTGCCTTGAAATTTCCATGGGGGGAAGAACCGGTTCTAGAAATAGAAGCGCAAATTCCTACAAAAAATATTACCCGAACACTGGTTAAGGATTTAGAAAAGTTTGAGCCCTTTGGCCTAGGCAATCCTAAACCGGTATTTGCAACCTATGGACTGAAGATTTCTGATATTAAAACTGTTGGGTTGGGAAAACATTTAAAATTTAAGGTCGCAGACCCCGAGCGAAGTCGAGGGATAGAGGGGATTGATGCTATAGCTTTTGGGATGGGGAATTGGGCAGAACTATTAAAACCAGGGCAATTGATAGATGTTGCTTACTATTTGGAACTTAATAAATTTAATGGGTCAGAAAAATTACAGCTAAAAGTCAAAGATATAAAAATTTGAAACTATTTTTTAGGAAAATTCCCTAAATCAGTAGTTCCTACGGTATAGGATTGAGAATGGACTTGCCGACTACTAGGAAGTTGAGATTCCAACTGACCCTTTTCCCCTTGGGTTTTAAAAGTTGGTGGAGTCGTGGAAGAATTTAAGGTGTCGGGTTTTGCTGGAGGACTAAAACTTTCACGGTTTGACCAGGCAGTAAGGCCAAGCAAGCCTGCAGCAGCACCTAAGAATGCTAAAAAGCCACGGCGGGTAAGTTTAGGAGAATTATCCGGATTTCCTCCTACATATAGAGAATTATCACCGGTGCTGTCTGTAGAACGGAGCTCTGCAGGATTAGCCCTTATGGTATTGGTATCTGGTAATTGCACCCTTTTTGGTTGGGATTCCTCATTACCTTCCATAGCTTTAGCCTACATTAAGAATATGGTAAATGTAAATAGGGTTACTGTTTTACAAAAGTATAACCTGCTCTATCTCCGCTTCCCTGTGAAACCGTTATTGAGCCAGAGGTTTTTCCAACCATATCCATACTACCGCGAGTTTGTGATGCTTCCGGGGCAACTTGAATATCGGCTGTTCTTTGTTGAGAATTTGCATCTTTGGCCCATGGGGCATCTAAGTCTCCGGTTCTGACAAATGAACCTCTCCATTCACTAGCGACTAGTCCATTACGTTTTTCAACTGACATATTTTCAAACACCTCCTTTCAGTTTTTGTAGGTTCAGGAAAGACTTTTAGTCCTTCTAGTCTTTTCCTTTGCTTCTTTCTCCAGGTCTCCGATGTCCAAGACTAAAATATCACCTTCGCTTTTAAGTCTTTCTTCTGGATTAGTTGCAAGCCCTTCTCGTATCAAAGGTATTCTCTCTTCTAATGCCCGTCCTATTCTCCTGCCGGTTATTCTTTCCGCTGCCGATTCATCCAGACCACTTAATCCTAAGAGGCTTAAAGGTAATCTAATTCCGATCACTACAACCCTTTCTGGTTTAGGAGTTTTGATTGTTCCTTCGGCAGTTTCACCACTTTCGGGATGTTCGATTTCTTGTATTGCCATATTTGTACACCTCCTTTCATAAAATTTTTCTTTCCATTTAAAAACCTCCCTTGCGGGAGGCTCCTTTCAGCAAACCTAATATCGGTTTAGCCTACTTCAAACCTCCCTCCTTCCGGAAGGTAAAGTAATAAAAGCTAAACCAAACTTGAGTTTTGCTGTGCATTTGAAACTAAAATATAACAATTATTCTTTATATTGTCAAGGGGAAAATGCCTAAATTATTGTTGCGGGTTCTATACCAAAATGCTTTGCAGCACTTTTCCCTTGCACAACAATTTCCATAAATCTTTTATCCTCTACCCCGGAACTGCCGATAATTATTGCTGTCTCATCGTCCGGAACATCTTTTAATCTTTGGTAGAATTTAAGATCTCCAATTTTTGTATTGATAGTAGGAGCAGGATCTAAATCTTCTTGGGTCAAAGTTGTTTTGCAGTTACCAAAATTATCTACCCACCAAATGGCCTTGGGAGCATTAGCAACACTATCTATGCTAATTTTCTGATAGGGAATTTGTATACCGTCAATAATCCATCTTGCCACTCTGGGTAAGAATTCAAAACTTCTAAATTGAGTGTGTTTAATATGTTCAGACAAATTTTTATCAATAATATTTTTTTTCAAAAGAGAGGATAAAACTTTCGGAATATCCATTAAATTAATTTCTTTGACTAAAGAAAACTTTTTTATTAAAGATAGTGTTAATCCGTCTATAGAGGAAATAATCAAAGTTTTTTTATAATAAAAAAATCCAAAGGGTGTGCCATTTCCCCACCTTTTTGCCTCCTTGTGGCGGGGTGCAACATTAACCAAAACTGCACCCTCTTCTCCTCCGCATGCATCTAAAACATCAATTAAATTTCCAGCAGCTTCTAAATCATTTTGAACACCAATAAAGTTAACGGGAAGGTTAAAAAGTTGTGAAAGCCTGGTAGTTTGTCTACCTTTTGCATTATCATCTTTGCAATCTGTAATTAAAGTTATAGACATGGCACTAAAAAACCTCCCGACTGGGGAGGCTAGCTTGAAAGGAACTTTTAATTTAAAGCCCTTACAATCTTTCCTCCCTTCGGAAGGACATCTCTAGCATCATCATTTTTTCGGATAGGCAATTCAACATTGCAAAATATTATAGCACAAATTTAACCTACAAACATCATATCTCCTGATCGCATTGGTCCTGTAACTACAGTGACCTTGCCATTTGGGAGTTTATCAAACTTTAATGCCCCAGGTACTCTCAAGCCCAAATCATGACGGTCACTGGTACCATAGGAAACATCAGGTACATAGTCTAGGTCAGTTACTTGTACATGTCCATTTCCATTTCTTCCTGTTTCTACCATCTTTACTCACCTCCTTTAGTTCTGTCTTCTGCCCACCTAAGAGCTTCCTTTAGGCGTTCAAGTTGTCTGAACTTCAATCTTTTTCGTCCTCTTGCTACCTGTTTTAAGGTAATGAGTCGATCTGGTTCAAATACTGTCTCCAAATAAGGAGCGATATCAATTGTAGAAGCATGGTGAGCATTTTCTCGACGAGTTGGACGTATTGCTCTACTAGCTCCGGCCACTGCTTCTATAGCAGTAGGATCAAAGTAATATTCACTTCTTCCTAAACGATATTCAGCCATAAAAAAACCTCCCTTGCGGGAGGCCTGTTCCTTTCCTTTAGGTAATTTTACCTAAAAAGCCTCCCAAATTTCCGGGTAATAATAATTACCCCTCGGAGGCTAATAATTAAACTGACATTCTTTACAAAACTTTTAGTCGACATACTTTTTGTATATTAGCAATTTCATTTACCTCTGTCAAGCTTATAGTTATAGGCTACTAAATTTAAAAATTGTCTATCTGCATGCTGATCCCTTTGGAGTTCCCTTAGTCTCCTTGTGAGGCCAGCAAATTCTGGTAACTGATGTGCGGTTTCTCCGTGGGTTCTCATGAGCCCCAATCGCTCTCTCTCGATCGCGCGTAAAGCTTGGCGTCTTTCACTCCTGGCAGCTCTTAAACTTCCAGGGTCAAAAACCTTTAATTCTTCTATTGGTTCGACAAACCGCAGGGGGCGTGAGGAACGCTCCAAGTTCCTTAAAGCCTGCTCTTCTGTTGGCCGATTGTATGAAAACCCCTCTTTTCCCATAATTTTTCCTTTTAGTCTATCTTTTAGCCGGTTCAGACAAAACCGTCTGGGTTCCACAGACCTGTTCTCCTGCAGCAAGAGTATATTCAAAGCCACCATAATGTATTACTGCCGGAGCAGCTGTTGCTACTTCTTGTAATCGCGGTGAATAGGTTTCAGCTGGGGTAGGTACTTTATCATAACTTAACCTTGCATCCCACTCTATTACAGAATATCTACCATAATATCTATCAAACATTTCTACCATTTAGCTACACCTCCTTTCATTAGTTTCTTCTTATTGCTGTTCCAAAAGAACTTTCAAGCCACTTGGCAGCCTTATATTCAGTTTGTTCATTATCCATATCTGTTATAGCTCTAGGATCTATCTGTGCCATAAAACGTGTAAATTCCCATTTTGAGAAATCTGATAATGGCAAAGCATTAGGAGTAAAATCTTCCAGCACTCTTCCTGCATTGACAGTACTGGGTTCTCTACAGATACTTCTATCTTCTCGGGTTTCTGTCTCAAAGTCAGTTCTAATAGGTAATGTTTCTTTTTTCATAAAAAAACCTCCCAACTCGGGAGGTCCTGTTTCCTTTCCTTTTTAGTTTTAGCTAAAAAAGACCTCCCAGAAAAGTGCTCAAAACGAGCACAACAATAAGGAGGCTAAGTAAAACAACGATATTTGCGTTTAAACTCACAACTTTATTCATAACCTTATAGTATATTAACAACTGCTTTATCCCTTGTCAACCTGCAAGTTTTACTGCTATTATGCAAGAATCATGGAGAGAACTCTTATTTTAGATTGTAACAAAAAAGTAGGGGAGGATGTCAAGGTTTGTGGTTTTGTGCAGGCCAAGAGGGATCATGGAAAAATAACCTTTTTAGATGTTTCCGACAGAAGCGGATTAATTCAAGTAGTACTTGGTAGCGGGAAAGGAACCGATCTGCATCCACAAGATGTGGTGTGTATTGGTGGGAAAGTAAATAAGAGGCCGGAGAATTTGGTCAACAAAAATATCCCCACAGGAGAAATAGAAATCTACTGCGAAGAAGTAGAGGTTTTAGCTAAAGCGGCAGAGTTGCCATTTGATATGGGAGGCAAGGATTTGGAATTGCAGCTCCCTACACTTTTGGATAATAGATCTTTAACCCTAAGGCATCCAAAAGTAAAAGCTGTATTTAAAATACAGGAGACTGTAGCGGCGACCTACAGAAAGATTTTAAAGGAAGAAGGCTTTACCGAAATTTTTGTACCTACTATTGTGCCTGTTGCTACTGAAGGAGGCTCTGAAGTGTTTAAGGTAGATTACTACAATTCGAGTGCGTATCTAGGGCAAAGTCCACAGATGTATAAACAGATGTTGGTGGGAGTATTCGAAAGAGTCTTCACTATTGCCCATGCATATAGAGCCGAACCCTCAATTACTACTCGTCATCTTTCTGAATATATTAGCTTAGACGCAGAATTGGGCTTTATTGCTTCATTCAAAGAGCTAATGGATCTTGTGGAAAAGGTAATAAAAGGTATTGTTACTTCTGTAAAAGAGCAAAATTCTCAAGAACTGCAGCTTTTTGATGTTAACTTACCAAAGATTGATAAAGAGTTTCCCCGTATTAAAATGCGTGATGCTCAACAAATTGTCTTTGAGAGAACAGGTAGGGATAACCGCAGTGAGCCGGATTTGGAACCGGCAGATGAAAAAGAGGTTTGCCAATGGGCTTTGGAGAAACATGGAGTACCCTTTGTTTTTATTACTCATTATCCAACTAAAAAGAGACCTTTTTATACATTCCCTGATCCCCAAGATCCTGAATATACCTTAAGCTTTGATCTATTAGGTTTACAAGAAGAATGGGTAACAGGTGGACAGAGGATTAATGATTATCAGCAGCTGCTGGATCATATAAAACAGTGGGGAAATAAACCGGAAGATTTTGAGATGTATCTTCAGGCTTTTAAGTACGGTATGCCGCCCGAGGGAGGTTTTGCTTTAGGATTAGAAAGAATTACTAAAGATATTTTAGGTCTTGCCAATATTAGGGAAGCCAGTCTTTTCCCCCGGGATATGGAAAGAGTTGATATTAGGCTTTCCAAAGATAAGTAAAAAGTAGTTTTCCGTTGATGAAATATTATATCTACCCTGCAATTTTAATAGCATCTGCTATTGTTTTAATATTATTGCTGCCTCAACTTTTTAATTTGTCAGAGAGAACATTGGTTAAATTGGAAATTCCTGCCAATAATTCGGCTGTTGCAGGAATCCAGAAATTTAACATACCCCCTGTTGGAAAAAACTTACCGCCACCTTCTTTAACTGCCAGATCGATGATAGTGAAAGATTTGGGTTCCGGGATGATTCTTTATCAAAAAGATGCAGGTTCCAAAGTGCCGGTTGCTTCTACTACTAAAATAATGACAGCTCTAATTTCCAGCAAATACTTTAAACCCAATTTTATTTTAACCGTTAAACAGGGGGCAGATGTCACCGGTTCAAAAGTAGGATTAGTCAAAGGAGAAGAGTTGACTTTCCGCTCACTGCTTTATGGAATGCTTTTGAATTCAGGTAATGATGCAGCATATTCTATAGCAGAGAATTATCCCGGAGGAGTAGTAGGTTTTGTTTCGGCAATGAACAAGGAGGCTGCGGCTTTAAATTTGTCAAATACTCATTTTGATAATCCGGCCGGGTTTGACAGCCCGCGTCACTATTCCTCTGCCGCAGATATGGCCAAAATCGCAGAAGAGGCCTTAAAAGATCCTCAATTGGCTCGAATATTTGCTACCAAAGAAACAGAGGTAGTCTCTTGGGATAAAAAGTATACACACCAACTGCATAATTTGAATAAACTGCTATCACAAGTTAGCGGAGTGCTGGGGGTTAAAACCGGTTATACCCAAGAAGCAAAGGAGAATCTGGTGACTTTAGTTGACAGAGGCGGCCGAAGAATTTTAACCGTAGTTTTGGGTAGTGACGACCGGTTTGGGGAATCAACCAAGCTTATTGAATGGATCTATTCCAACTTTGATTGGCCAGGATTTTAAAACTAAGGTGAGATAAATTCATCCGCTATTGCCGGAATTACTCCAACAAAATCCGGTCCCTCAAAAACATACACAGGTTGCAAATAAGGAGTATATATTTCCGATTCAAAGTAACCTAAATAAACGGCAGTAATAGAAACTTTGGGGGTAGAAGGGGGGATTATGATTGTTCCCTCGCCGTTTTTTAACTGTGCCAGGGCAGTTTCTCCGCTTTTGATCGGGTAGGTAGCAAAGGTATTGTTGTCAATCGGCCAGAAAGTATATTCAATGGATATATAGTTATTCAAATTTGCGGATGAACCGGAGATAACGGCATTAATTAGAGCTTTGTTAGGATTTGATGTAAATACCGGCTTTTGATCTATTGGGTTTGGCCAGATAGAAAGGAGAAACCCGTTGCTGTCGGCGCGCGTTTTGGAAGCTAAGATTTTATCGTCGGTAATCTTGACCGGTATCACTTTGGTTCTGCCTGGAGAAATTTCGTTTTTGGATAATCCTTTTTCGGAAAGCAAATTTCTAAAATCCGAGATTAGTTTGTTATCTTCTATAGCTTCTTGGGCAGAGGGGGTGGCAAGGCTGGTATAAACAAAGTTACCATTGTCCAAATCCACAACCATGTTTTTTAATCCTTCTTCTTGTCTGTATAGATATTTAGTTTCTGAAAGTATCTGGGGTTTGGAGGCAAAGCCAAATTTTTTAGCCAAAGTTTGGCTTTTTTCTCCAGATAGAAGGGTAGCATAAGGTTTTGGGATAAAAAAAACTTTAATTAATTTATCGAATTTAGGGACATTGCCGGTAACAGTATCCAGGCTATAAGTAAAATTAGAAGATGACACATTAGCCTCCGGCAAATCAAGTTTGGGTAAGACACCAAACTTTAGATCGGGTTTTTCTTCAATCGGTGGAAGATTGGCCAGGTAGTTTGCATACCAGATTCGATAACCTATAAAACTTATAATCCCCAAAACCAGAGCTATAAATGAGATATTGATGGTGTTTTTGGTAACAACGGCGGTTTGGGTCAGGGTCATATATAGTTCCTCTATTATACTTAAAAAATCGGCGACTGGTATAATAGATTTTATGAATAAAGTGAGAACCAGGATTGCGCCTTCTCCTACAGGTGAGGATATACATATAGGTAATTTGTACACTGCTTTAATTAACTGGGCTGTAGCTAGAAAAAACCAAGGCAAGTTTATCATTAGGATTGAGGATACGGATAGGGAACGTTTAGTACAAGGCTCGGAAGATAGAATTCTCTCTACCCTTCAACAATACGGAATAAAATATGACGAAGGTCCCGACATCGGGGGACCCTTTGCCCCCTATAGGCAATCGGAAAGGCTGGAGCTTTATAAAAAATATGCCCTCCAGTTAGTAGATCAGGGAGCAGCTTATTATTGTTTTTGTTCCAAAGAGAAATTGGAAGAGTTAAAAAAACAGGAAGGATTACCGCGCAAAAAACATCTGGAGTATTGCGATTTTAATATTGAAAAGGCAAAAGAGAGGGTAAATTCAGGGGAAAAATATGTTATCCGATTGAAAGTTCCTTCTGCTAAAGATGTTACTTTTGATGATCTAATCAGGGGAAAGATAGTGATTAATACAGACCAAATTGATGATCAGATTTTAATTAAATCTGACGGATTCCCGACTTATCATATGGCAGTGGTAGTAGATGATCATCTGATGGAGATCTCCCATGTAATAAGGGCAGAGGAGTGGATTTCATCAACCCCGAAACATGTGCTAATTTATAATGCTTTGGGGTGGGAATTGCCGATCTTTGCCCACTTGCCGCTTCTAAGGAATACGGACAGATCAAAACTATCAAAACGGCATAACGCGGTTTGGGCCTCTTGGTATATAAAAGAAGGTTTTTTACCGGAAGCGGTATTAAACTATTTGGCCCTTATGGGTTGGTCAAATCCACAGGGAACAGAAATTTTTTCTTTGGATGAGTTTATAAAAAACTTTGATTTAAAAGATGTTTTGCCCCTTGGGCCGGTGTTTGATGTTACCAAATTGGAGTGGATGAATGGTGAATATATCAGAAAAATGACAGTTGAGCAGCTTACCAAAAGATTACAGGAATATTTGGTAGATCATCCCGCTAAAGACAAGATTGGGCCGATTGTCCCTTTAATTAAAGAGAGGATTAAGAAATTATCCGACTTTATTCCGCTAACGGATTTTCTCTTTGAAAAACCGGAGTATGAAAAAGAGATATTTGCAAAAGTAGTGGGAGATAAAAAGGATAATTTGGAAGGGATATTTTCCGAGGTTTTGAATACTTTAAATTCTTTGAAAACTCCCTGGGAAGCAGAAGAATTTGAGAAAAATTTTAGGGCTTTGGGAGAAAAGTTAGGGCTCTCCTCTACTCAAATTTTTCAACTAATTAGAGTAGCAATCTCCGGACAAACAGTTACTCCACCCCTTTTTGAGAGTATAAAAATCTTGGGTGAGGGGGAAACTGTCAAACGGGTAAAAATTGCCCAATCCCTTTTTGCAGGATAGATTACTTGCATTTTGAGTCTGCTGTGATAGAATCCTCTCCATGGAAGATAACCGCTGGTTGAGATTGATAATAGCCGGACTAATTTTGGCGGCTATTGCTGTGGGATATCTTATTTTAACAAACAGATTTAATACTGCTCCTAAAACTCCGCAACAAACAAGACCAGTTCAACAGGCCAGTCCAACCCCCTCTCCTACACCCTCACCTTCTACTTTGGGGACTTCTACTTCTACGGATTCTGCTAATCTTTCCGGTGCTACAACTTTGCCAAATACCGGTTTTCCCGCAGGGTTGGCAGCAATCTTCTCTTTATCTGCTTTAGTCAGCGGATATTTCCTTCGCAAATACCCAAAATAGAAAATTCAAGAAATCACGCCTGGAAGGTGCACAGTTTCATATTATGCCAATTTCCATTCCCCAATGATTTGAGGGTTTTTAAAAACTATATTGCAAGTGACTAGACTAACAGAATCAACAGTATAGGGATCAAATATTATTTCCCCTGACAATTGCCCAACCTTTTTAACAAATGCCTGTGAGGAAGTTGAAAACCTGGCCAGTGTCATATTACTAAAAAAATATTGAGAGTTATTGTATTGTTTGTCATCAGGCAACCCTATCTTTTTTAATCTTTTATCTAAATCCAAAACTATATTATCAAATTCCGGATCTGTAGTTCCTATTAACGCTAAATTGTTTGGAAACAATAACAGTCTATAGAAATAAACTTTAAATTTATTATAATTTGGAATTACTTCCGAAAAAACTTGCTTAGCTTTTTTAATATCAGCCTGTGTAAAATTAGGTGGGTTGTTTATTACCCTTACATTTTTAATAGTCATGTGTATAGAATCTGGTGAATAAAAATAGATACTAGGTGATACTATACGGAGAGACTTAATTATTTTCTCCTGAACCTTTTGCTTTAGAGAGTCAGAGGGAATATGAACGCTGGTTAAACAAATTCTGGGGTCATTATTGTAATCCTCAACAGGAACTGCGGTCTCAAATTTAAGATTATTATTCTTTACCTGACTCTCGATTTGGTCGATTACCTCAATTTGTTTTTGCCGATGGTTGTTCACTAGTAATGAGTATATCAGAAAATAAAATTAGGGGAGTAGCGTAATTCCAATCCCACCTGGAAGGTGGTCTACGTTGACACCTTCTACTTTTGTCGATATTGGTTATAGCCCTACGATAAACTCAGGGCCATGGCCGTGAGCGATGGTGAGCGTAACCGAACCAGAGTCGAATAGCTGCGGGCATTGGACCAAGTTGAACTTCTTTAATGCAAAATTTATAAAATTATTTATCTTAACTTTTCAAACTCATTCCTGGATATATTTGCATCTCTTAATATCTTTCTCAGTAAACCAACTCCTACATTTTCACCCGAATGTAACGGAACGGTCGTTTTCCTACCATCAGAATGTTCCAGCCTTACATGACTACCTTTTTGATGTACTTGTTTAAAACCTTGTTTCTCTAAAATTGAAATAAGTTCCTTGCCTCTTACAGGAGACAATTTAGGCATAACTTTGAATAGTCACTTCTTCGATCCCAAAAAAACGAGAAGATGATCTGGGAGATTCTAGTTTCTCTTTTTTAATGTCCTTATCTGATTCTAATACTAACTTAATGGCTTCTCTGATTCTTTCTCGTGCCTCTTCCAATGTCTTTCCTTGAGTGTAGCATCCGGGTAATTCGGGTACTGAAGCTACGTAAATACCATTTTCATCCTGTTCTATTAATACTTTAAACTGTAAATCCCTGACCATAATAGCTGTAGTATAGCACAAAAAATTAAGAAAATGGTATGAAAATTTCATAGCTGGTACTGTTCATGACCTTGAGCCCTCAAGATATTAGGTGAATACTTAATTAAACCGCTTAGACTCGAAGAGGTAGTCTGGTTTGGCACCTGTTACTTTTTTATACATATACACATGGTCAACATATTGACCCTTGTGAGTTGAACCTTGAGGGAGTCTTCCATATTCTTGGAATCCGAATTTTTTATACATATCTAAAGCAAGGGTATTATTGCCAAATACTCCAAGCGTAATGAGCTTTAGTTGTGATAGATTTGAAATAGCTTCATCAATAATTAAACTCATAAGTTTTTTGCCTATTCCTTCCCCTCTATACTCTTTATAAAGAGATATACCCAAAACTCCTTCATGGCTTTCACTTTTATCCTTTAAGTCAATGCCTGCAATCCCTACTATTTGGTTATCGCAAACAACGAACAACTGGACGGTTTTATTATTTTTTATCCTTTCTAACTGGCCTTCAAGGTATTTCTGTTCATCTTCAAGACTGATTTCCTCTCCTTGAAAACGAATAAAGGTTTGTTCTTTTGAAATTGAATTGATGTATGTCTGCATTAGAGGTCCATCATCTTTAGCAGGATACCGAATTACATAATCTTTCCCGTTCTTAGTTTTACCCTGAAATACAACTTGACCTTCCATATTGAAATAATTATAGCATCAGCCTTTTACCGTTGACTTGTTTCCTGTAATTCCACCCTTGGGGTGGAATAGCTTGACACCTGCGGATATTTCCTTCGCAAATACCCAGAATAATATCCATAACTGCCGAGCTAGGTTCAGCATATTATTTAGAAAACCTTAAGAGATGAGTCATAGGAATCCCTGCTGACTCTCTAAATCTTGGCGCTTTTTCCATTAATTTTTCTGAGGGAACCATAGGAATATCTTCTACCAATCTCAAGTTGGATTTTTCAGCAGCAACTGTGTATTTGTTAATTCGCCTGATAATATCCACTAGAGTTCCGTGGGGTCTAGTAACGGCTACAACATATTGATCAGAATCAATTTCTTCAATTTTCATTTGATATCCATGCCTAGGTCGTCTATGGTGATCATAGTTAGGAACAATCGTTAGGAATTCACCACCTGGTTCTAGTAGACAGCCAATTTTCCTAAATGCTGCATCTAAATTAGCAATATGGACTAAAGACATAAGAGAAGTAGCTATTCCAAATCTTTGATCTATTGTAAATTCTTCTAAAGTAGAATGGATAGTTGTCACATGAGGATATAATTCTTGTGCTTGTTGGAGGTTTCTTGCTGAAGGTTCAACACCTATAGCTGATCTTGCTCCCATCCTTAAGGCTTGATTTAATAACCATCCAGTTCCTGACCCGATATCTAAAAGATTCTTACCTCTCCAGTTAGCAGTGTAAGGAAATAAATATTCCCAAAAATGAGCTCGTGTAGGTGACTGTAATCCGGTTCCTTCTGAAGACCATCCTGCTTCATCCTTGTCATATTGTTGTGGATCTGATGCGCGAGTTAATAACTCTCCCATAGCTTGGAATTATATTAAAAAGTTCTAACAAAGTACACCGTAATTCCAATCCCACCTGGAGGGTGGTCTACATTGGCACCTTCTACTTTTGTCGATATTGGTTATAGCCCTTCGATAAACTCAGGGCCATG
>CAZGFG010000010.1:0-24894 GCA_964524895.1 uncultured Gammaproteobacteria bacterium
GAGGATGATTGATATACTAGAACCTACCCAAAAAACAATTGATTCTCTAATGCATCTTGAGATTCCTGCTGGGGTAGATATTGAAGTGAAGATGTAAGTCAGGTCTTTGCTTGCATTTAGGTTCAGCTTCTGATAAAATTTCCTTTGTCTGATGATTTATTTATCAGGGTGATTAACAATTAGGTTAATTTCAGTAAATTGTGCGTCCTGAGAAGCGGAGCGACAAAGGATACGGCAATTGAAAGCACAAATTACTGAGTGAGCATCCTTAAAGGGGCTCACTCTTTTTTATGATTAATACATTACTTGGTGTTAAAAAATCTATGACCTCCACTTATGATGCTCGGGGACGCCGGGTAGGGGCTACCGTGATTGAGGTTACCCCAAACTTTGTTACTCAAATTAAAAGTATGGAAGGAAAGGATGGCTACAACGCCATCCAGCTTGGTTTTGGAAGCAAAAAGAGCGTTAGAAAACCCCAAATTGGGCATGCTAAAAAAGTAGGGGTGGATCAACCGATTAGATGGTTTAGGGAATTAAGAATTAAGGATGTACCGGCAGAAGAAGTAAAACCTGGACAGGAAATCAAACTGGACCAGGTTTTTTCTGTAGGAGATGCTGTTAAGGTAAGTGGTATTTCCAAGGGAAAAGGGTTTCAGGGTGGGGTTAAGAGACATGGCTTCCATGGAGGACCAAAAACTCACGGGCAATCTGATAGACACCGTGCCCCGGGTTCTATCGGTGCCGGTACCACCCCCGGCCGAGTTTATAAAGGTAAAAGGATGGCCGGCCATATGGGGAGCGAGAGGGCCAGTGTTCTAAATCTGGAAGTAGTGGGGTTAGATAAGCTTAAGAACTTATTGATGGTAAAAGGGGCTGTCCCGGGTGCAATAGGAGGCCTTTTGACCATTACCCGCTCGGGTAAGATCAAAGGTTATACTCCTCCACCGGAAGAAAAAGTAGAGGAAGAAGAAGTAAGCGATAAGAATCAAGAACCAGGCAAAGAGAATACTGAAGACGAGAAAAAGGAGGTAATGGACGATTCTGCACTAAAGTCTAAGTCAACAGATAGCGATATGTCAGAATCTGTCCAAAATCAAGAAAATGCCGAAAGTTAAAAAAGAAGTAGTCAAAAAAGTTGCTAGTAAAACTATTAAGTCTCCATCTCCAAAGGAGAGCGGTTATTCAGTGCCGGTGTATTCTTTAACGGGTACAGCTGCCGGGAGTATGCAGTTGCCAAAAGAGATTTTTGGGCAAAAAATCAATGAAGGTTTACTCGCACAAGCGGTCAGGGTGTATGTTGCCAGAAAAAAGGTATTAACTGGCTCTACTAAAAGTAGAGGGGAAGTTGCCGGTTCAACTGCCAAAATCTACCGCCAAAAAGGGACCGGCCGTGCCAGGCACGGAGCTATCCGGGCTCCAATTTTTGTAGGAGGAGGTATAACTTTTGGGCCAAAACCTAGGAAAGTGGAGTTGGAGTTACCTAAAAAGATGAGAAGGGCGGCACTGGTCAGTGCACTGTCTGCTAAATTTGCTCACAAAGAGATAATAGGTTTGACCGGTGCAGATAAGGCTTCCGGTAAAACCAGTCAAATAGATAAATTGATTACAAAACTTTCCGAGAACAAGAAAAATAAAAACAGCACTTTAATACTGACCGGTACAAAAGCCGATCTATTGGCTCGGGCTTCCAGAAATATCCCGGAAGTTGCGACACTGCCTGCAGATATGGCAAACGCTTACGAGGTTTTAAAATATAAAAATCTAGTGTTGACCAAAGATGGGGTAGAAAAACTTACTGCATGGTTAAGTAAGGAGGAAAAGTAAATGAATATTGTTTTGCAAAAGCCGATTATTACAGAAAAAAGCATGAATCTTGCCAAAAATGGGTTTTATACCTTTATGGTAGACAAACAAGCAACCAAAGCTGATGTAGCTCGGGTTGTGGAAGAAGTATTTTCGGTTAAGGTAGAGGGTGTTTCAGTGGTGAATGTAAAAGGTAAGCTAAAAGCTCAAAGGAGAGTAAGAAAGACGTTCCGAGTACCGGGTTTTAAAAAAGCCATAGTACAGTTGCAAAAAGGTCAAAAGATTGCTTTGTTTGAAACTCCGGTCAAAGAAGCTGTGGTAACTACCGCAGAAGGCGAGCCAATTATTTTAAGAGAGAAAAAAGATTTATTGGGTAAAACTAAGGTAAAAGTGGAAAGGGGGGCAACCGGTGCAGCTCCTACAACCCAAAGAAAGGTTATTACAGGTAAATAAGATGGATGTGTCGGCAAACAATCTAAAATCTATTTTAAAGAAGAAATCGGGGCGCAGTTTGGGAAAAGTAACTGTTCGTGGGCAGGGTGGCAGACACAAAAGATATTATCGGCAGATTGATTTTGCCCGCAATAAATTTGGGGTAGAGGGAGAAGTAGTTTCATTGGAGTACGATCCTAACCGCAACGTCACTATTGCTCTGGTCAAATATCAGGATGGTGAATACAGGTATATTTTAACCCCAAAGGGGTTAACTGTTGGGGATAAAGTTATCTCGGGTGATAAGGTGGAGGCAAAGCCGGGGAATGCCATGAGGCTGCAAAATATTACTATCGGTACGATTGTTCATAATGTCGAACTGATACCCGGGCAAGGAGGCAGATTAGGCCGCAGTGCTGGTACCGGAATTCAGTTGCTTGCCAAAGAGGGTGGCTTTGCTCACTTGAAAATGCCCTCCAGCGAGATTAGAATGGTTCCCCTGCACTCCCTAGCTACAATTGGGTCTTTAGGGAATGAAGAATTTGGGGCTCGGGTAATTGGTAAAGCCGGCCGATCCCGCCATATGGGTATTAGGCCTACTGTTAGAGGTACGGCTCAAGATCCTAATTCTCATCCTCACGGTGGTGGTGAAGGAAGGTCCGGCGTCGGTCGTAAAACACCAATGACTAAATATGGCCGGCCGGCAGTAGGTAAAACAAGAAATAAAAAGAAATGGACAAGCAAATATATCTTAAGAAGGAGAAGCAAATAAATGGCCAGATCTAGCAGCAAGGGACCATATATTGACGAAAAATTAATGAAAAAGGTAACAGTGCAAAAGGCAGCAGGCCAAAACACGCCTATTAAAACGTGGGCCCGCAACAGTCAAATTCCGCCGGAGTTTGTCGGGCGGACTTTCTTGGTACATCAAGGCAAAAACTTTGTGACTGTTTTAATAACAGAACCGATGGTAGGCCATAGGCTAGGCGAGTTTGCCCCTACCAGAACGTTTAGAACTCATGGAAAGATGACGGAGAAAAGTACATCTAAGACCTAAAGGTCTTGCGATAGTTCTCCGCCAGGGGCGGATAGTAACTATCTAAAAAACATAAAAATATGGAAGTAATGACAATACAAAAATATATACACACCAGCCCTAGGAAACTAAGGTTGGTGGCTCAAATGGTTAGAAAGATGGAACCTATGCGAGCCTTGGAAACGCTGCGGTTTACCCCTAAAAGTGCTGCCCGTGATTTGTCTGCTGCTATAGAAACAGTTTTGGCAAATGCGAAGCAAGCTGGAATGAGTTTGGATAATCTGAATTTTAAAAACTTAGAAATTAATGAAAGTTTAAAAATGAAAAGGCATCGGGCAGGTACCAGGGGACGGGTTAAGCCATACAAAAAAAGAATGAGTCATATAAAGATCGTCTTAACAGACCAGAAAACACCAGATGAACAGAAAGTAACAAAGGAGAAAAAGGAGGTAAAACAAACAAGAGGTCGCAGTCGACAATCCGTTAAAAAGGATAAATAAACGGATTGAGCACGATCAGAATTGCCGAAAAAATATGGGACAAAAGATACACCCGGTAGGTTTTAGAATAGGTATTTCAACAGGCTGGCAATCCCGCTGGTTTGCCAACAAAGGTAAATACAGGCAATTTGTGCAAGAAGACTTTAAAATCCGGGATCTACTGATGAAGAAGTTAAGACCGGCTGGAGTTTCACAAGTAGAAATAGAGAGAGCAGTAAATAAAATTAAGGTAATTATTTTTGTTTCCAGGCCCGGTATATTGATTGGGCGGGGCGGTTCCGGCATAAATGATTTAAAAAAATACTTGATGAGTAATTTAAATATCAAAGATGAAAGCTCATTGGAGATAATGCCTATGGAAGTAAGATCAGCAGATCTGTCTGCTTATCTGGTAGCCCAATCAGTAGCAGAGCAGCTTGCGCGAAGGATGCCGGCCGGCAGGGTAATGAATCAAGTGATAGATAGGGTTATGAGAGCTGGTGCGAAAGGGGTAAGGGTTGCTCTGGCTGGAAGAATTGGCGGAGCAGAGATTGCTCGAAGGGAATGGAAGGCTGCCGGTACTATGCCGCTCCATACCTTAAGAAGTGACATCGATTATTGTGTATATCCGGCTTTAACTAAATCGGGTTATGTGGGAGTTAAAGTTTGGATAAACAAAGGAGAAGTTAAGATTTAACGACTATGGCATTTTTACAACCAAAACGAACAAAATATAGAAAAGCATTTAGGGGCAAAAGAGGAGGGGTAGCTACCCGCGGCAATGCCCTGGCGTTTGGTTCTTTCGGACTGAAGGCTATGGCAGCAGGCTGGCTTACCTCCAGACAACTGGAATCTGCAAGGCGGGCTATGGCTCACTATACCCAAAGAGGAGGGCGTATTTGGATTAGGGTATTTCCGGATAAACCAATTACCAAACATCCGGCAGAATCGAGGATGGGGTCTGGAAAGGGAGACGTAGAAGGGTATGTTGCAGTGGTCAAACCCGGGCAGCTGATTTTTGAGATGGGTGCGGTTACCGAAACGGTTGCCACAGAAGCTTTGAGGTTGGCAGCACACAAACTGCCTTTGGCAACAAAGTTTATTAGCAGAGAGGGGTAAATTTATGAAAACAAATGATTTTAAAAAATTAAAGAATCTGACTATGGAAGAGATTAAACAAAAAGCTCAAGAGGCTAAAAAAGAATTGGCAAAATTAGTAATGGATAAGAATATGAAAAAGCTGAAAGATGTCAAAGCAGTCTCAAAAAAGAAGAAAGAGTTAGCTCAACTTTTGACTTTAGGTAGACAAAAACAGCTTCTGTCTGAACTTGAACCGGAAGTCGGGGTAAAGGAAGTGAAGAAAGAAATCAAAGGAGGTAAAAAGTCATGATCGGAAGAGTTGTTTCGACAAAAATGGCAAAAACCGCAGTGGTGTTAGTAGAACGGCGCGCTAAACATCCGCTCTATCAGAAAACTTATCTGCGCAGTAAAAGATATTTAGTCGATGATCCTATTGGAGTAAAAGAAGGAGACATAGTGGAGATTACCAATACTAAACCTATATCCGGCCATAAGCATTGGATGGTAGTTACGGTCATGGGCCGCAGTCTGGAGGAAATTCTAAATGAACAGATTAGCGAAGGAGCACAAGAGGCTATAGCCGAAGTTTTGCCGCAGGAAGAGGAAGCAGCAACCGATGAGCAGACAGCAGTAAACACAGAACAAGTAAAGGAGGAAAGTAAAAAGGCAAAAGTTAAAAATAAAAAATAATTTTTAACTTTGTCCGCTTCGCCAGCGCCTGGCGTCGACTCTGGCGCGAGGTGAGCACTTTAAACTTTTAACTTAAATTATGGTACAACACAGGTCTTATTTAAAAGTTGCAGATAACAGCGGAGCCAAAGCCTTACAGGTAATTCAACCTTTAGGTGGTTCCGGCAAGAGAAAAGCTACTCTAGGGGAGATTATGGTAGCAGTAGTTAAAGGAGCAGATCCCAATGGGCAAGTTAAGAACCACGAAATAGTCAGGGTAGTTTTGGTAAGGAGCAAGAAGGAAGTTAGAAGAGATGATGGTTCCTATATCAGATTTGATGAAAATGCAGGAGTGGTGATTGATAAGGATGGCAACTTGCGGGCTACCCGTATTTTTGGCCCGATTGCGCGTGAAGTTAGAGATGCCGGTTTTAATAAAATAGTATCGCTGGCACCGGAGGTATGGTGAAAATTATGAATTCAGAATTCAGAATTAAGAATTTAAATAATAGAGCCTTCGGTTGTGATGGAAGTTTGCACAGTATGAGCTTATTTAAAGGAGGTAGGTAGAAATGTCCAGAAAGTTAAGAAAAGGAGATAAAGTAATAATAACTTTGGGAAAAGATAGGGGTAAAAGTGGCAATGTGGAGAAACTGTGGGCTAGTAAGGGTGAAGCTTTAATTTTGGGACTCAATGTTGTAAAAAGACATGTTCGAAAACAGGGCAACCTGGAAGGAGGGATTATAGATTTACCTAAACCAGTAAAGTTGTCCAATTTGATGTTAGTCTGTCCGAACTGTCAAAAGCCCGCCAGGATAGGCTATAAGATTTTGGGGGATGCTAAAGTCAGATTTTGTAAAAAATGCAAAAAGGAGATTAAAGGATGAATCGGTTAAAAGAAAAATATTTAAAGGAAGTGCAGCCTAAATTGCAGGAGGAACTTGGTGTTAAAAACAAGCTGGCACTACCTAAAGTGGAGAAAATAGTAGTCAGCATAGGGTTGGGAGAAGCTAAGGATAATGCTGGGGTTTTAGATAAGGTTAAGGTATACTTATCAGCTCTTTGTGGACAATTACCGGCTATAACAAAGGCCAAGAAATCAATTGCCTCTTTTAAAGTTAGTAAGGGTCAACCTATTGGGATGATGGTAACATTACGCGGAGAAAAAATGTACGCCTTTTTGGACAAGTTGGTTAATGTAGTATTACCAAAAGTGAGGGATTTTAAGGGGATATCGGCGGATGCATTTGACAATAGTGGTAATTTGAATTTGGGCTTGAAGGAGCAGACTATCTTCCCGGAGGTAGATTATAAAACAGTTGATAAAACCAGAGGTTTGGCAGTTACTATTGTAACTACAGCCAAAGATAAGGAGCAGGGCAAGAAATTATTAGAGCATTTGGGGGTACCTTTTAGGAGTTAATATGGCTAAAAAAAGCAACGTAGTAAAAACTAAATTTAAATATGAGGTCCAAAAGACCAGCCGTTGCATGCGTTGTGGCAGGCCCAGGGGATATTTGCGTAAGTTCGGATTATGCAGACTTTGTTTTAGGGAGTTAGCTCACAAAGGGTATCTGCCCGGTGTGAAGAAAGCGAGTTGGTAAATATGGATTCTATAGCAGATGCTTTAATAAGAATAAAAAATGCCTATTCTGTTGGGAAGATACAAACCTTAGTGCGTTACTCAAAGTTGATTTTGGAAGTTTGCCGTGTTCTTAAAGAAGAGGGGTATATCGGAGATTATAAACACGAGGGGAATAATGTAATCGTTAGTTTGAAATATAACAACAGGGTTCCTGCTTTGGCAGATGTAAAAAGAATCTCCAGGCCTTCTTTGAGGATATACAAAGGAGCAAAGTTTTTACCGGTTGTGCTAAATGGGTTAGGCATAGCGATTATATCCACTCCTAAAGGAGTTATGACCGGCAAGAAAGCCAAGGAACAAAGTTTGGGAGGAGAGGTGTTAGCGTTAGTTTGGTAACAATATGAGCAGAATAGGAGATTTACCAATATTAATACCGACAGGAGTAACGGTGGAAAAGGCCGGTTTGGAAATCGTGGTTAATGGGCCTAAGGGAAGCTTAAAATTGAAGACAGAGCCCGAAATTGAAGTTGCCGTTGACGGAGATAAAGTAGTGGTAAAGCGCCGAAATGAGGAAAAAAGATCTAAGGCACTGCACGGTTTGACCCGTAACCTAATTGCTAATATGGTAGTAGGAGTTTTGAGTGGTTGGAGTAAGAATCTAGAGCTTCATGGGGTTGGATTTAGAGCTTCCGGCGGAGGTAATCAGCTTACTTTGAATGTTGGTTACTCGCATCCGGTGACTGTCCAAGCCCCCGAAGGGATTACTTTTGAAGTGGCGGACAATACCAAGATTAAAGTTTCGGGAATAGATAAGTATTTAGTAGGTCAAATAGCAGCTAATCTAAAAAATATCCGCCGACCGGATGCATATAAGGGTAAAGGGATTAGGTATGAGGGTGAATATATCAGGAAGAAGGCTGGAAAGAGTGGTAAAGTAGGAGCAGCCGGAGCTGCTAAATAATCATATGAAACAAGTAGCAAGAAAGAAGAGACATCTAAAAGTTAGAAAACATTTGTCGGGGACGCCCGATCGGCCCAGATTAGCCGTGTTTCGGTCCGGGCAGCATATCTATGTTCAACTTATTGATGATACTAAAGGTAAGACTTTGGTAGCAGAATCCGATTTGAAGCTGGCCGGTTCCAAACAAGATCGGGCTTATGAAGTAGGGAAGAAACTGGCAGAGAGAGCAAAGAAGCATAAAATTGTTGAAGCGGTTTTTGACAGAGGAGGCTTTCTATATCACGGGAGAATAGCCCGGTTGGCACAAGGTGCAAGAGAAGGAGGGTTAAAAATCTAAAATGGCTTACCAGAGTAATTTTCAAAATCAAAATATCGAATCGGAGTTTTTAGAACGAGTAGTACAAGTTAACCGAGTTTCCAAAAAAACCAAAGGGGGAGACAAGAGGTCTTTATCGGTAATAGTGGTTGTGGGGGATAAGAAAGGCAGAGTAGGCGTAGGTTTGGGTAAAGCTGCAGATGTTCAATCTGCCGTCCGCAAAGCCACGGCTTATGCAAAGAAGCATCTTATCAGTGTGCCTCTAAAGAATAACACCATCCCACACCAGATCTTCATTAAAGATGGTGCTGCTAAAGTATTGTTAAAACCGGCACCAATAGGGACCGGTGTTATAGCCGGAGGTGCTGTTCGGGTAGTGGTAGAAGCAGCCGGAATCCACGACATTGTTTCTAAAATTCTAGGTACCAAAAACCAAGCCTCCAATGTCTATGCTACACTTAAAGCATTAGGGAAGCTCCGATCGGTTAGTAAGATAGAGAGCAAAACTGGCTCGGAAAAGAAAACGGTCAAATCCGGCTCAAAAAAAGATAAGGAGAAAATATGAATTTAAACAGTCTTCATAAAATAAAAGCCAGAAGTAAAAAAAGGGTGGGTAGAGGTTTGGGGTCAGGCTTGGGCAAAACTGCGGGCAGAGGAAGTAAAGGACAAAAAGCTAGAGGCAAGATGCCGGTAGGATTTGTCGGAAGCTTACCTCTTTATAAAAAACTTCCCCTTAAAAAGGGTAAGGGTAATCCTAAACTTTCCAGCAAGCCTGTAGCAGTCAAACTATCTCGGCTATCTACGTTTGCAGCCAAATCTTCAATAAATATTGCCAAATTGATAGAAGCAAAGATTGTTTCTGAAAAGGAAGCAAGAAAAGGGGTAAAGATTTTAGGAGCAGGGGAAGTTAAATCCGGTTTAGTGGTACAGGTTCCAATTTCAAAGGCCGCCCAACAAATAATCGAAAAAGCAGGCGGAAGAGTAGAGAATGCCTAGTATCATTTCGCCCATTATTAATGCCTTCAAAATAAAAGAATTAAGACGCAAGATACTGATCACAGTGCTTCTGGTGGTGGTATTTAGAGTGGTTGCTTATGTACCTGTTTCCGGTATTGACCTACAGGGGCTTCAAGCTCTTTTTGCTTCCAACCAGTTTTTAGGGCTTTTGGATATATTTTCCGGCGGTACTTTAGTTAACTTTTCCGTAATTTCTTTGGGGTTGAATCCCTATATTAATGCTTCAATTATTATTCAACTCCTAACTATGGTTTTTCCTAAACTGGAAGCGCTTTCCAAAGAAGGAGAATATGGCCGCCAACAAATTAATCAATACACCAGATATTTGACCGTACCCCTTTCGCTAATGCAGTCGATCGGTATGTACCTTCTACTTAAAAATCAAGGTGTGATAGGTTACACTACGCCACTGCAAGTTGTTTCTATTATGGTAGGGATGACGGCAGGGACTATCTTTCTGATGTGGCTTGGGGAACTTATTACGGAGTATGGAATAGGTAACGGTATTTCCCTGATCATTTTTGCCGGGATTATAGCCCGTCTACCGGTAGTCTTAACCCAAACCGCAACTTTGGCCGACCAGCAGCAACTGCTGAATATCCTAATCTTTTCTGTATTGGGGATTTTAGTAATAGCCTCGGTTGTTTTTATTAACGAAGGCAGAAGGCAAATTCAGGTACAATATGCCCGCCGTTTCGGCGGAGGCAAACAGGCTAGCGGAGTCCAAACTTATCTTCCGCTAAGAGTAAATCAAGCCGGTGTTATCCCGATTATTTTTGCAGTTTCTTTGGTGCTAGTGCCCTCTTTTGGTGGTAATTACTTGGCCCAGCTATCCCAACCCCAGCTTGCTTCACTCGGAACATTATTGGTTACCAGTTTCCAGCCTACCGGGTTTTTGTACAATTTGGTTTATTTCTTGCTAGTAGTAGGGTTTACATATTTTTATACGGCAGTTATCTTTAATCCAACCAAAGTTGCAGACGAAATTAAAAAATATGGTGGATTTATCCCAGGTATAAGGCCGGGGACTGCTACAGCAGCCTATCTAAATTATATTATGGTTAGAGTTACTCTGGCAGGAGCATTATTTTTGGGGGCAATTGCCGTTTTACCCTCTATTGCTTCCCAACTAACAGGTATAACAACTTTGGTATTAGGCGGGACCGGACTTTTGATCGTAGTATCGGTAATCATGGATACGGCTAAGCAATTTGAGAGCAAATTAATTGAGAGAAGCTATGAGGTATTTGCTAAAAGATGAAGATACTGTTTGTTGGACCCGTTGGTAGCGGAAAATCTACCCAGGCCCGACTTCTGGCTGACCATTTAGGTATACCTTTAATAGATACAGGCAGCATTTTAAGGAAGAAGGCTCAAGAAAAAGATATAGAGGGAGAAATAATAAAAGAGGCCATAAAATCAGGGGTTTTGGTTGATGATGATATTGCCGCAAGAGCAATCAGAGAAAGGATAGAGGAACTAGATACCAGCAAGGGATTTGTGATGGATGGCTACCCAAGATCTTTGGAGCAGTTAAAGTTTTTTGATCCGGAGTTTGATAAAGTAATTTATCTGAATTTATCGGACGATTTGGTTAAGGAGCGGTTAAGAAAAAGAGGCAGGGAGGATGATACCAAAGAGGTTATTGAGACTAGACTTAAAAGCTATCACCAACACACATATCCGATCTTAAAGCACTATAGCGATATGGGAATTTTAACTGAAATTGATGCCTCTCAAACAGTAGACCAGATAAGAGAGGGAATTAAGGGAGCTTGTAGTGATTGCGAGGCGTAACGGTTATGAACAAAAGTTGCTCAAGAGTAGTGGTGCAATCAGTGCCGCAGCTTTAAAGAAAGCAATTTTATCTATTAAGCCAGGGGTTAGTGAATTGGAGCTGGATAAAATTGCCAGAGAAGAGATATATAGGTTAGGAGGGGATTTATCATATAAGACAGTCCCCGATTACAACTATGCAACTTGTATTACTGTTAATGATCAGGTGGTGCATGGGATACCGACAAATAGAAAGATAAAGATGGGGGATCTGGTAAGTATAGATTTGGCATCTACGTACAAAGGTTGGCATACTGATACGGCTTGGACAATTTTAGTGGGGAAAGATTTGCAGAAAGAAAAATTTATTAGGGCTGGTGAAGAGGCGTTATGGCAGGGGGTTAGCCAGGCAGTGGCAGGAAATAGGGTGGGTGACATAAGTCATGCTATCCAGAGTAAAATAGAATCGGAAGGGTATTCGGTGGTTAGGAGCTTGGTAGGTCATGGAGTAGGCAAGAGACTACATGAGGAACCGGAAATTCCCGGTTTCGGACAAAAAGGAACAGGTCCCCTACTATACTTTGGTATGAGTCTTGCTATAGAGGTGATCTATACCGAAGGCAAACCGGATGTAATATTGGAGAAAGACGGTTGGACTGTTTCTTCTGCAGACGGTTCTTTAGGAGGATTATTTGAGATGACGGTGATAGTAGGCAAAGGTAAGCCGCAGATCTTAACCGATTGGCGTAAAATCTAATAGTTTGCATCAGGTAAGCAGAATTTATCCCATAGTGGGTTGACGGAGGTTAGCTTATCTGCTACAATTTATCGGTTCAAATTTAATGAATAATGATGTTGTAGAAGTAGAGGGTAAAGTTGTTGAAGTTTTACCCAATACTTTATTCAGAGTTGAGATTGATAGGAGCGAGAGTCTGCCACAACTGTTAGGCAGGGTGATTTTATGCCATATTTCAGGCAAAATGAGGATGCATTATATCAGGTTACTGGAGGGTGATCGGGTAAGGATAGAGATGAGTCCTAAATATGATATTAACAAAGGACGAATTACTTTTAGGTTAAAGTAATTCAAAAGGATTTTAAACTATGAAAGTGCAAGCAAGTATTAAAAAAAGATGTAAATTTTGTAAAGTAGTGAAACGAGAGGGAATTTTGTATATAATTTGTTCTCGCGACCCGAGACATAAGCAGCGTCAAGGATAAAAAATAAAATATGGCTAGAATTGCAGGTGTAGAATTGCCGGAAAATAAAAGAATAGATATCGGTTTGACCGTGATTTACGGTATCGGTCGGGTCAATGTTAAAGCCATTATTCGTAATGCCGGAGTAGACGGTGCCAAAAGGGTCAAAGAGCTTTCTGAAGAGGAGATAAATAAAATCCAAAAAGCTATAGAAAAATTTAAGGTAGAAGGGGATTTGAGAAGAGAGGAAGAGCAAAATATCAGAAGGCTGGAGGAAATTGGCAGTTACAGGGGGTTAAGGCACCGCAGAGGACTCCCAACCAAGGGACAAAGGACTAGGTCTAATGCCAGGACCAGAAGAGGTAAAAGAAAGACGGTAGGAACTGTTCGAAAAGAAGTAGTTGCCAAAACAGGCACAGATACAAATACAAAATAAACCGGAAATAAATTATGGCAAAGAAAGCAAAAATTAAAAAACAGAAAACCGAAAGAAAATTAACTTCCGGTCGGGTATATGTGACAGCTACATTCAACAATACCCTTATTACCCTAACAGATACGGAAGGAAATACTTTAGCATGGGGATCTTCCGGTGCTTCCGGATTCAAAGGTGCCAGGAAAGCTACGCCTTTTGCTGCAATTAGTGCAATGGAAGCAGTTGCTCAAAAAGCTAAAGAGATGGGTATCACTTCTTGCGAAGTTTATATCAAAGGGCCAGGCCCCGGCAGGGATGCTACTACCAAATCTTTAAGGGGTGCAGGTATTAGTATCACTATGATTGCCGATATTACTCCGATTCCGCACAATGGCCCCAGACCGAAAAAGAGGAGGAGAGTCTAAATGGCGCGTTATACCGGCCCCAAAAGGAGGCTATCCAGAAGAGAGGGAATCCCCTTGTTTGCAAAGGATGCCAAGGCTTTAGAAAGAAAGGGAGCTATTCCCCCCGGTCAACACGGAGGCAAAAGAAGACGAAGGGTTTCCGAGTATGGACTGCAGCTTCGGGAAAAGCAGAAAGCCCGAAGGATGTATGGGATCATGGAAAAACAATTTGCCAATTATTTTAAAAAGGCAAGCAAGGTTAGGGGAGCTACAGGTCAAGCTTTGCTTGAACTTTTGGAGATGAGATTGGATAATGTAGTGTATAGATTAGGTTTTGCAAAAAGCAGGGCCGAGGCTCGGCAATTTGTATCTCATGGGCATGTTGTAGTAGATGGAGAAAAAGTGTCTATCCCGTCTTTTATAGTCAAAGAGGATCAGACTATTGCATTATCACCTGATTTGATAGATAATACACAGGTCAAAAAAAATTTGGCAGAAGCAGAAACCTTGCCAGAGTGGCTGGAAAGAAAAGCTACAGTAGGCAGGGTTTTAAGATTGCCTACGCGAGATGAGATGGAAGGATCAATTAACGAACAGCTAATTGTTGAGTATTATTCAAGATAATATGTTTAAAATTAAAACCGAAACAGAAAAAGAAAATTTTGCAAAGTTGACAATTGAACCTTTGGAGAAAGGTTTTGGTCATACTTTGGGAAACTCTTTGAGGAGGGTGCTGCTCTCCTCTTTGGAGGGCTCTGCAGTTACTTCAGTTAAAATCGACGGTGTTTCACACCAATTTTCTACTATTGAGGGGGTTTCCGAGGATGTCATCGAAATAATCCTTAATATCAAAAAGATACGGGTAAGAGTTTATTCCGATAAACCGATTAAGCTTACCGTTAAAGCTTCTGGCAAAAAAGAGGTTAAAGCAAAGGATTTAGAAATTTCCGGAGATGGTGAAATAGCCAATCCTGACCAACACCTGGCTTCCTTAAACGATCCTAAAGCAAAATTGAGTATGGAATTGACTGCACAAAAAGGTAGAGGATATTCGGTAGCTGAAGAGCGCAAGACTAACGAGATTGGGGCGATAGCTGTCGATGCATTATTTAGTCCAATTGAGGCTGTGGATTATTCGGTAGAACCTACCCGCGTTGGTCGGAGCACCGATTTCGACAAATTAAATCTTGAAGTAACGACAGATGGAACTATTAAACCCGTTGAGGCTGTTTTCGAAGCTGCCAAGATTCTCTCAACTACTTTCCGAAAAATTTATGAACCTGATCAAGAAGAAGAGATATCTAGTGATGCTACTCCAGCAGTGTCGGAAGAGATACTAAAACAGACTGTAGAAGAATTGGATTTACCGGTTCGTATCACCAATGCCTTGCGGGCAATTGAGATAAACATTCTCGAAGATTTGATCAATTTTCCTCGCCCACAACTATTAAAAGCCAAGAATTTAGGCAGCAAATCTTTAAGTTTGATTTCCGAAAAGCTTGCAGAGAGGGGGTTGTCTTTGCGTGAGGCATAGAGTTTATGGCAGAACCCTTGGGAGAGATAAAAACGAGCGTACAGCATTATTCAAAAATCTAGTACACTCTCTGCTCACCTACGGAACCATTGAGACTACCGAAGCCAAGGCTAAATCAATTAAAGGTTTAGTTGATAAAATCATCAATTTGGCAAAAAGTAAAAATAGCCAGCGTTTGTTAGCCTCCTATTTAGTTAGTAAACCGATTAGAGAGAGGCTGATTTCTGAAGTAGCACCCAAGCTCTCCGGGCGCAACAGTGGATACACTTCATTGGTCAAGCTTGGTCGCAGACTGGGAGATAATAGCATGATAGTGAGAATGAGTTTGATAGGGCAGGAAAAATTGGGGGAAGTTAAAAAAATAAAAACAGAAGAAAAGCTACCTGCCAAGGAAGAAACCAAGACACCTCTTAAAAAACAAGCAGTAAAGACTATCGGAAGGGGGGCCAAAGCGGCTAAAAAATAAACTATGACCACAACAGCTTCTTTTTCTGCAAAAGATATAAAGAGAAAATGGCATCTTATTGATGCAGAAGGTAAGATTTTAGGCAGGCTGGCAACTGATATAGCCAAACTTTTGATGGGTAAAAACAAACCGGAATATGTCCCTTACTTGGATTTAGGAGATTTTGTAGTAGTTACCAATGCAGCTAAAGTGAAGGTAACCGGGAAAAAAGCAGAGCAAAAAAAATATGTTACTCATTCAGGATACCCGGGAGGACTAAAAGTTGAGACTTTTAATAAATTAAGCAATAGGATTCCAACCCGGATACTGGAGCATGCTGTAGCCGGGATGTTACCTAAGAACAAACTAGGACGCCAGATGATCAAAAAGTTGAAAGTTTTTGCAAACGAGACTCATCCATATGCAAAATTAACAGGAGAAGATAAAAAATAATGGAAGACAAAGCCAAACAGACAAGCAAGACAAAAGATTTAACTGTTAGAACAGTTGGCCGACGTAAAGAGGCAGTAGCTCGAGTTTTCTTACTACCCGGCAAAGGCCAGATAACCGTGAACGGACAACAAGTCTCGGAATACTTTAAGGGGATAGCTTTGGAAAAAATCTATAAAACCCCTTTTGAGTTAACAGATTCGGTTGGTAAATTTGATATTTCTATTAAAGTTATAGGCGGAGGGACATCTTCACAACTGGGGGCCGTTATCCATGGAATATCCAGAGCTTTATCCAAAGTTGATCCCAGCAAAAGAGCCCCTTTAAAAAAGGCAGGATTGCTTACCCGAGACCCTAGGGTTAAAGAGAGAAGGAAATACGGCTTGGCTCAAAAAGCCAGGGCGAAAAAACAATCTCCAAAGAGATAATCTTTCCACCGCTTGTTAATAATGTTTGATACAATAGACAAGTGACTAAACAAGATCAGCTGGGAAAATTGAAACAGGAGGTAGAGGAAAATAAAGAATTGCCTTTAAGAAAAGGTGCAACCCAGTTGGTTTTTGGTGAAGGTAATCCCGAGGCCCGAATTTATTTTTTAGGGGAAGCCCCCGGATACTGGGAAGATCAAAAGGGCAGGCCTTTTGTGGGACAAGCCGGGAAGCTTTTAGACAAAGCTTTAGAAGAGATAGGTATCAGCAGATCGGATGTGTATATTTCCAATGTGGTGCGTTTTCGCCCACCCGGCAATCGTGACCCATACCCGGAGGAATTAGAAGCTTTTGCCCCATATGTTGATCAAGAGATAGAGATAATTGACCCAAAAGTTATTGTGACTTTAGGGAGATTTTCAATGGGTAAATTTTTACCGGATGTTAAAATTTCCAAGGTGCACGGCAAAGTGTTTGAAATTGACTGGCAGGGAAAAAAGCGGATCGTTATGCCAATGTTTCATCCGGCAGCAGCTCTGAGACGGGTAGAAATAATGAAACAATTTTACCTGGATTTTGAGAAACTGAAAAAAGTCTCAGATAAAATATTAGTCCAAAAAGACGAACAGCTAAACCTAATCTAGACAAAATTATGACGGGAATAAGTTGACGTTAGGTGATTGGGTCTGTATGATAGGTAGTTATCAATGAGTGATGTTAGCAAACTGTTAGGGGATGCAAAGCTTGGTTTTAAGACCTTAAGCGTTGGATCAAATTTTCAGGAGCAAGCTTTAACTTTTTTAGAAACTTGGTTAACTGACCCTCAATATGCTGAATATACTTCTCAGATAGAGCATTTGATAAATAATAAGAGTTGGGATTACTTACTCGATTCTTTCTATCAAGTTATCCCATTCGGCACAGGAGGGCGAAGGGGTGAAGTAGGAATCGGCCCCAATAGAATTAATCCTTGGACTATTAAAGCTTCTTGTCAGGGTCACTCTCAGTTTTTGTTAAAACATTACGGGGATGAAGCCAAACAAAGAGGAGTAGTAGTCTCTTATGATGTTCGGGAGTTTTTCTCAAACAAGTATCTAAGCTTCGACCTACCAAATCCAGTTAAAAATTTAACCTGTAAAGCTTTGGCCGAAGATTGTGCCGAAGTTTATGCTGGTAATGGCTTGAAGGTGTATTTATTTGATGGTTTCCGCTCTACCCCTGAACTGTCATTTGCTATAAGGGAATTAAATGCTGTTGGCGGAAGTATGATTTCTGCTTCCCATAACCCACCCGAGCATAATGGTCAAAAAATCTATGATGAATTTGGCGGACAATTGATCCCTCCTGATGATGACAAGCTGGTAAAGGAAGTAACTGAGCATATGGGAAAGATTGAAGAGATTGAGTTAGAAAAAGCTAAAATGCAAAAGCTTCTGGTATATATTGGGTCTGAAATGGATAAAGCTTACTTAGAGAATTTTTCTAAAATAGCCGTCTCAAAAGAAAGGGAGATTAAGGTGGTTTATACGCCATTGCATGGAACTGGTCTAACAAATGTCTTTGCAGGTTTGGAAGCTGTTGGGTTTTCTCCTTTGAAAGACCCAAAGACTTCTTATCCTTCTGGTAAGTTTGAAAATATTACTTTTAATATTCCAAATCCGGAAGTTGAGCAATCTTTTGAAACAGCCCTTAAATATGCTAAAGAGGTTGATGCCGATATCTTACTTTCTTCTGATCCTGATTCTGACCGTTTTGGTGCTATGGTTAAGCATAATGACCAATGGGTTTTCCTTAACGGAAATGAAATAGCAGTGATATTAAGTGAATATTTAATCTCTAAAAATCCGGATAAAAAGAATAAAGGAATAATTATCAAAACAGCGGTAACTACTGATTTGATGAAGCAGATCTGTGAGCAAAACAATATTCATCTCATTGGAGACTTGTTGGTTGGGTATAAATATGTTGGAGAGGAAATGAATAAACTAGAGAGGCAAGGTCGGGTTGATGATGTAATATTAAGCTGCGAGGAGTCTCACGGCTATCTGATTGGCACCTATGCTCGAGATAAAGACGGTGCCGCAGCTGCTGTTATTTTCTCTGAGCTAGCCGCCGAACTAAAAAAACAGAAGTTAACCGTCATCGATTATCTGCAGCAAGTTTATGCAAAGTATGGTTATTTCAGAAACTACTTAACCGAGATTCGCCTACCTGGTGCTGAAGGTAGGGCTCAAATTGATAAGATTCAAAGTGTTTTAAGAGAGAGCCCTCCTCATTCCTTTGGCCGTTTTAATGTTTCTAGTTTTGAAGACTATCTAAATAGAAAACCAATTGTTTCGGAAACCGATTCTGCATCTAAGGATGTATTAGTCTTTCACGTTGAGCCTGTTACCGGTACCATTTCATTAAAAATAACTATTAGACCTTCTGGTACAGAGCCAAAAATTAAGATGTACTATGAAATTGGAAGCGAGCCCTTTGCCAAGGCCGACTTTGCTAAAGTTAAACAAGATATTGAAAAGATTAGAGAAGAATTGGAAAAGGACTTTATGCAGGCTTGTTACAGAAGTATTGGGGTGGACTTTCCGGATAGGGGTTTTTTGTTATTCTGGCAGCTACCCTTACAATCTAAGCTAAGATACTTTGAAGAAGAGGAAAAGATACTTGAGTTAAAAGAGGTCAGAGATAGGCAACAAAGGCAGCATAAATTAGAGGAGTTGTTGTCGTTTTTGGGGTCCGATCCACTTGAAAAAGTGGATAAGGCATTTATGGCAGAATATAAGCAATCTATTAAAACTTATTTAGACCTATAAAGCTAATATTTACCCTTATTGCAATCTTGGTTTAAATTTGCTTTAATAATTTATGCATCAAGAGTCCATGTATCTTACAAGATACTGGCGGCAACCTTAAGTTTTAAGGTGCCAGCTCCGATAGAATCGGAGGATGCGGTCAAGATTATGACAAAAACAACTTTTACTTCCGAATCAGTTTGTAGCGGACACCCCGATAAAGTTTGTGATCAAATTTCCGATGCTGTAGTGGATGCAGTTTTAGGAAAAGATCCTAACGGTCATGTAGCTGTTGAGACTTTAGCCGCTTTTGACCGGGTGGTAATGGCGGGTGAAGTAACAACTTCAGCTAAAGTGGATTTTGCAAAAATTGCTCAAGAACAAATTAAACGGTTGGGCTATACCGATCCCAAGTTTAACTTCTCCGATCAGTCTCCAATTGAAGATTATATTCATGAACAATCTCCGGAAATTGCTATAGGAGTTAAAAAGAAAAAAGGAGCAGGGGATCAGGGAATGATGTTTGGGTATGCTTGTAGTGAAACAGCGGAGCTTATGCCCTTGCCTATTACTTTGGCTCACAAATTAACTAAAAGGATAGACCAGGTTAGAGAAGAGAAAATTTTAGATTATTTAAGACCGGATGGAAAATCTCAAGTAACTGTCAAATATCTGGATGACAAACCGGTTGGGGTAACTTATGTGGTCCTAGCAGTTCCCCATAGCGAAGAGGTATCTTTGGCCCAAGTTAAAAATGATTTTTACGAGCTGGTGGTTAAATATGTTTTGGATGAATACGGTTTTAAGATTAATTCGGATCAGTTAATAGTTAACGGTACCGGTGTTTGGCACAACGGCGGCCCGGCTTCTGACTGTGGAGTAACGGGTCGGAAAATTGTAGTAGATGGTTATGGAGGGTATGCCAGGGTGGGTGGAGGAGCGTTTTCAGGCAAAGATCCGACTAAGGTAGATCGGTCAGGTGCATATGCGGCCAGATTTATTGCCAAAAATATTGTGGCAGCAAAACTTGCGGACAAAGCCGAAGTTCGATTAGCTTATTTTATCGGTGCCAGAAAGCCTTTAATGCAGGATGTGGAAACTTTCGGAACCGGCAAAAAATCACAAAAAATTATTGATGATTTTGCTGCCAGTATTTTGGATACATCGGTAGAAGGAATTTTAAAAGGTTTGGATCTGCAAAGGCCGATTTATTTGAAAACTGCCTCCTATGGTCATTTTGGGCGTGACGATTTCCCTTGGGAAAGAATAATCTAGGAAAATTCTAAAATCATTGGCAGATGGTCTGATACTTCTATATTAGGAACCTCAAAATCTCTGACTTTTATATCTTCTGAAACAAAAGTATAATCTGCAAATTTTTGATCGTCTGCTTTATTATAATGAGGGTTAAGTTTACTTCTTGTCCGCTCAATATTAGATTCGGAAATTAAATTTCTCATATGTTCTTCTATCATTTGGATGCTTTTGGTGTTGGGCATTAAATTAAAATCACCTACTAAAATCTTGCCCCCTGATAAATTTTCAAGCAGGGTAGTGGTGGTTTGAGATTGTCGGAGTCTAATTGGAGAATCCAATTTATCACCGGGAGTGGGGAATCCATGGGTATTAATAATGTTTATTTGTTTTCCGGATATATCAAAAGTTACTTGTTGTAATATCACGGCGAGAGAGGCAAATATACTTATATTTTCCAATTGATCTTTGAGTACGAAATTGCAACCTTTATGTTTTACCAACAAACTCTTTTTCCAAAATACAGCCAGCCCTATCTCCAAATCCAAATTATCTGCTTGATATTGGTTTATTAGGTCTAACTCATTCCCCATAGGGCAGAAAAAATATTCATAATTCGGTAATGCTTTGGATAAATCATCAAGGAGGTTAGCCCGTGAGTTGTCAGCCAGTACTTCAGTTTTGCTACTTTTATATACTTCTTGAAAACAAAAGATATCCGTATCTGATGAGTGGTTTTGAATAAACTTCATCAAAGGAGCAAAAGCTTTACCTCCCCAGGTATTTAAAGATATTAGTTTCATACTAGTCGTGGACCAGGGAATAAGATAGGGTTCCCACTCACAAGTTCGTGGCGACTTCCTTCTTTATCCCTGTCTCCTCCTTCGTTTCACTCAGTCGGGGACAAGGGAATTGAACCCTTTACTTCTCGCACCCCATGCGAGCGTTCTACCGATGAACTAGTCCCCGAGATTACTAAATAGATAAACAAAAAACATACGTTCTACCGATGTCAGCCAGAGACTGATCGTCCTTTGGACGAAACTAGTCCCCGTTGTCGAGAAAACATTATAGCTAATTGCCAATAAATTCTCTACCCTACTGCCTTCTTTACTATGTATCCATACAACCAATCAGGCCTTATTTTTGGGTATTGACCTTTGGGAAAAGTTTGGTATATATTACAAATATGGCTCAAAACGACGACGCCAGAAAACTTGCAATTTCTGCAGCTCTTGCCCAAATCCAAAAACAATATGGCACTGGCTCTATAATGAGATTGGGAGAGCGAGCCGAGAAACTGACTACCCAAGTAATCCCTACAGGATCTATAGCTTTGGACTTGGCTTTAGGTGTAGGGGGGTTACCAAGAGGCAGAATCGTTGAAATCTTTGGACCTGAAGCTTCCGGTAAAACTACAATTGCCCTGCACGTTATTGCCCAAGCTCAACAAAAAGGTGGCGTAGCCGCTTTTATAGATGCCGAGCATGCACTTGATCCGCAAAGGGCTCAAAAAATCGGAGTTAATTTAGATGATTTATTGATTTCTCAACCGGATACAGGCGAGCAAGGATTGGAGATTGCCGAAGCATTAATCCGCTCCGGTGGTATTGATGTCATAGTCATTGATTCTGTGGCAGCTTTGGTCCCCCGCTCCGAATTAGAAGGAGAAATGGGTGATTCTTCTATCGGTGTCCAAGCCAGATTAATGTCCCAGGCTTTGCGCAAATTAACCGGTGCCATTTCTAACACAAATACTATTGCTATCTTTACCAATCAACTGCGCCAAAAAATCGGTGTAATGTTTGGGAATCCGGAAACAACCCCAGGAGGGTTGGCTCTAAAATTTTACTCTTCCGTCAGATTAGATATCAGAAAGATTGAGAATATTAAATCCGGTGATGTTGTTGTGGGTTCAAGACATCGGGTTAAGGTAGTTAAAAATAAGGTTGCTCCCCCATTTAGGATTGCCGAATTTGATATGGATGAAAAAGGTGTTTCTCATCAAGGAGAGCTTCTGGATGTAGGTATAGAGTTAGGGATTTTAACAAAATCCGGAGCCTTTATTAAGTGGGGTGAAAAGTTGTTAGGGCAAGGGAGACAAGCAGCAATAGCTTATTTACTAGACAATAAAAAAGAAGCGGAAAAATTGGAGAAAGAAATAAGAGATGCTTGGGGAAAACAAAAAGACGGTGAAGAAAAAATTGTAGTAGGCCAGGAAGAGGAAGCAACTACAAAGATCGAAGAAGCACTAGGCGGGTAATCAATGCCTAAAATTACTTCTGTAGAACCACAGAAAAAAAACCTTCGGCTTCGCTTGGGGCAAGCCCCACATAGATTCAATATTTTTTTAGACGGACAGTTTGCTTTTGGGGCAGATGAGGATTTAGTAGTAGAACATAGGTTAGTTATTGGAAAAGTTTTAGATGCTGGCCAGGTAGAAAAACTTTTATTTGAGGCGGAGGTTGGGAAGTTGATGGAAAGGATGTATAGACTTTGGAATATTCGTCCACGCAGTGAAAAAGAAGTGAGGGATTATTTTAGAATTAAGAATTATGAATTAAGAATTAAGAATAAAGAACCAATCAGCGATATGGGTGTTGAGATGGTTATTGAAAAGTTAAAGCAAAAAAAACTCCTTGATGATAAAGAGTTTGCCAAAGCTTGGGTAGAGTCAAGAAGAAAATCCAAGAAAAAAGGAAAGATTGCTCTAAGAGCGGAACTTTTTCAAAAGGGGATTGACAGAGATTTAATTGAGGAGGTTTTGGAGGAGAAAACTTCCCAAGAAAGCGAGGAAATTTTGGCAAAAGGGGCTTTGGAAAAAAGAGTTAAAGCCTGGAAAAATTTATCTCGATTAGAGTTTAAAAAGAAAGCTTATGAGTTTTTACTGCGTAGGGGTTTTGAGTATTCGCTGGTGCGCGATGTCGTTGAAAACTATTTGAAAAAAGGGTATAATACCTAAAGAGAAAATCAGATAACTGAGAAAAGGTTATGCAGATTATAAATCTTACAACTTTAACTTCTCAGAGCCGAATTTAATTTCGGTTATTTCCTCTGGTCTTCTATTAGCATGCAAAAATCGTTTGGACCAATTAAACAAGATACCGATACTCCTTCTGTACAAGGAGATTTTGTCAAACGCGAAGCAGAACTAGCAAAAAGAGAAGGTATCTTGGAAGAGCGGGAAAGACAAATTTCCGAGAAGCAAAAGCTGATAGATGAGAGATTGGACCATCTGGAGAAGATTCGCAAGGATTTGGTGGAAAAATTGGAAAAAAGCACCAAAATGTCTGCAGAGGAAGCCCAACAAATCCTTTTAACCCAAGTTGAAAAAGATCTGGCAGGGGAAATCTCCAAAAAGATAAGAGAGGCAGAGGAAGAGATTAAATTGCAGACAGACGAAAAAGCCAAACAAATTTTGGCAGATGCTATGTTACACGGAGTAACGGATTACCTGGCGGAATTTACTACCTCCCAGGTTAGCTTGCCGGATGAGGAGATGAAGGGAAGAATTATCGGTAAAGAGGGTAGGAATGTTCGCACTTTTGAGCAGGCTACCGGGGTAGAGGTGCTGATGGATGACGATATGCCCAACACTTTGATTATTTCCTCTTTTGATCCGGTTAGGCGAGAGATTGCCAAAGTTGCTTTGGAGAAATTAATGGCAGATGGTAGGATACAACCGCAAAGAATAGAAGAGATAGTTGAGCGCACCAAGGAAGATGTTGAGAAATTAATGTTCCAAGCCGGTGAAAAGTTATGCCATGATGTTGGAATTTATAATATGCCCAAAGAAGCGATTGCTCTTTTGGGGAGGTTTAAATACAGGTATTCTTATGGGCAAAACATGATCCAACATACTTTGGAAGAAACCAAAATCGGAGTGGAGATTGCCAGGGAAATCGGAGCAGACGTAAATATCGTTAAACTTGGGTGTCTATTGCATGATATCGGAAAAGTATTGACCGATTGGGAAGAGGGTACCCATGTAGAAAGAGGTGTGCAATTTGCCAAAAAATTTGGTTTCCCCCAAAAGGTTGTAGACTGTATTGCGCAGCATCATGAAGATCAACCGTTTTCTGCAGTTGAATCTATCTGTGTTTATTTGGGTGATGCTATTTCCGGAGGCAGGCCGGGAGCCAGACATGAAAATGTTGGGGATTATATAAAGAGGATGGATGATATAGAAAAGATAGCTACTTCTTTTGAGGGTGTTGAGAGAGCATTTGCAGTTCAAGCAGGTCGGGAAGTAAGAGTGATTGTGATGCCTGATAAGGTTTCAGACGATGAAATGCCAAAATTGGTCCATGATATTGCTCAAAGGATATCCAAAGAGGTAATGGTGCCGGGAGCGGTTAAAATTACCGCTATCAGAGAAACTCGATTTACCGAGTCAACCATGACTTCTCCTCAAAGTTAAATTGGGGCTTGCCAAAGCGAAAAACATCTGGTAAGTTAGTCTCATTATATGACCAAAAATCAATTGATAGAGAAGGTTGCCAAGAGAGCCAATCTGACCAAGAGGGCTGCTGCAGATGCGGTTAATGCTACCTTCAATATTACCAAGGATGCGCTGGTGAGGGGTGAGAAAGTAGTAATCACCGGCTTTGGTACTTTCCTGATAAGATCTCGGGCTGCCAGACGCGGGAGAAATCCTCAAACTGGGGAAACTATACAAATCCCCAATAAAAAGACTCCGGGTTTTGCCGCAGGCAAAACTCTTAAACGACTCATCAAATAGGCCTCGTTATTTCAAGTAAGCTGGCTGTTTTTAAAGTGATATATTCCAAAACTTTGCTATAGCCAAAAAATGGT
>CAZGFG010000011.1:0-24801 GCA_964524895.1 uncultured Gammaproteobacteria bacterium
CTTTATTACATGTATTACAAACTGGATCAGCCGATGCCTTTAGGGTAGATGATGTAGCCAATGATACTAGTCCATTTGTAATTGACCAGAATGGAAATACAGGGATTGGCACAGCTTCACCTGTTTACCTTTTGGATGTAGCAGGTATTTCCCATCTAAGAGGATCTGCTGGGGGTACAGGCTTGACTGTTACTGCTGCAGGGAGTGTAGGAATAGGGATTACTGCTCCTGCAGCTGCCTTACAGATAAACAATACAAATGCCAATATAGACGGTATCAGAATTCGTCAGACTACCGCCAGTTCAGGTGAAAATACGCCTTTTGCGCTATATGACTCCTCAGGCAATAATTTATATAAAATCCAATATGGCACTGCTGGTGGAGAGGCTGTGCAAGCTTCATCAACCAATTTCTCCTTTGGCACTCACACCCAGGTTGGCATTTGGGCTTCTCAATCATTCTCAAGAGCACGGGGGACCCCAACCTCTCCAACAGTGGTAACCAATGGGGATACTGCCGGAGCAATCTATTTCAATGCCTATGACGGTTCAAACTATAGAAATGCTGCCAGAATTGTAGGGGAAGTAGATGGGGCAGTTACAGGTGGTGGGGCATCAGATATGCCGGGCAGGTTAACATTTTGGACTACTCCTGATGGTTCTGCAACTTTAGCAGAAAGGTTGAGGATAGATAATCAAGGAAATATCGGCATTGGTACCTCTTTCCCCTCTCAAAGATTCCAAGTTAATACCAATGCCTCCAATCCATTTGTAGTTACATCCGGTGGTAATGTGGGGATTGGTACTACAATACCTGTGGGGCTACTCCATCTTAGTTCGGATACTGCCACAGATCTACGCTTGCATGAATACACAACGGGAACAAGTCCATCGATACTCACTTTCGTTAAAGGTAGAGGTACGGCCGCAAATCCAACTACCGTTGCTTCGGGTGATTACTTGGGAAGCATCGAGTTTTATGGATATGATGGGACAAGTAATGAATATGCCGGGGATATAGTCTCACAAGCCACTGGATTTTCTAGTAATCAAATTACAAGTGCTTTGTTATTTAGAACGTCTAACAATGGCACAGTAAACGAAGCGATGAGAATAACAGGAAGCGGTAATGTCGGGATTGGGTTTACAAGTCCTTTGCATAAACTGGAGGCCGGGGATGCCACCAGTACCAACCTAATCCCCGATTACTTTAACTCCATAAGTATTGGCGCTTCCACTGCAGCCATGGGTGCAGTTACCGACAATAAAGCCGTATATCTTCTGTCCAACAGCACGACATCCCTTCTGGATGCCTACGACTACAACACCAGTACTGCTTTGGATGTCACCATTGCCCAAAATGGCGGAAAAGTTAAAGTGAATTTGGCTCAAACCACCAGCAACTTTGCAGTCTGCCATATCAATAATGCCACGGGGGTGGATGAGTTAACGGATTGTAACGGGTCAGCCACAGATTTGGCAGAAAATTATGGTACATCCGATCCAACCATTGAAGCTGCAGATTTAGTAGTTTCTGATGGGCAAGCTACCCAACTCCTGGATAAACATGAAGGAAAGCTAACCTCCAAAGCTTTTGTGGCCAAATCCTCTACCCCTTACCAGCAAAATATCATAGGGATTGTTTCTACCAACCCCAACCAGGTTTATGGAGATGATATATTTGATCCTTCGGAAAACCCCAGGCCGGTTTCACTAACCGGTAGAGTGCCGATAAAGGTATCAACCGAAAATGGCCCAATCGAGGCAGGAGATTTCCTAACATCTTCATCGGTTCCGGGTGTAGCTATGAAAGCAACCAGGCCGGGGCAAGTTGTGGGTAAGGCACTGGAGGAATTTGACCCTTCAACAGGCTCAGGGCAAGCCGGATCTGATTGTGGTATAGGCTATAAATGCGGCAAAATCCTAATGTTTGTAAATGTTTCCTTTGCAGACCCGGGCAATTTCTTAGCCTCCTTAACCTTGGATAATGAGGGTAATTTCATAATACCCAAGATTAAAACAGCCAGTCTGCAGATAGACCCAACTATTGTAGACAACTTGCAAATAACAAGTAATAGTTCTCAACTGACCAGCAGTTCTGCAGGTTTAGGGAGTGATGCTACTGCCTCTGCTACCCTTAGTTCCTCCGACCTAGCTCCTAGTTCCAACACCCTCTCCTATGATCTTACCGGCAAGATTGCTTCACTCGAGGCTAGAATAGCTGCATTGGAGCTAGGAGCAGACGGCTCTACGAGTAAGGATCTGGAACTAAGTAATACAACTGCAACTTCCTCCTCCAACCTAGTTCCTAGTTCCACCAACCTGGTTCTTGCCACTGATAGTGCTATCCTGGCTGCTTCGGAATCCAGTACATCTGCTATCCCGGTTGCCACCGGCTCTGCTTCCACCAATTCTAACAATTCTGAATTCTTAATTCCTAATTCTGAATTGGGCTTAACCCCTCCGGATACCCTGCTTGCTTCCGGTTCTGCAATCCTGTCTAATCTGATAGTTAAATCAGAAGCTACATTTTCCGGGATGTTGCACTCATATAACAGTGAAATATCCAATTCCTTCAAGGTATTTGGAGACACTACTTTGGGCAAAACCAATATTGCCGGCAGTTTAACGGTGGACGGAACCTTAACCATAGACCAGGGCAGCCAGATTAACGTTTTGGGCTTATCCAACCTGCCGGGCAGCGGCATATTATATTTGCAAAAATCTGCCCAAGCTCAAGGATTGGATATACTAAGTGGTAAGGTAACTATAGATAAAACCGGTCTCTTAACAACTCAAACTATATCAGCTACACAATATCGGGCTGTTGTTGGTAAGTCTACAGGTTCAGGAAAAATATCTGCAGGTGCCAAATCAGCAGAAATCCCAAGCAGTGTGGTGGAAACAACCTCCAGGATTTTGGTCACCCCCACTGTTGAAACTAACATGCCACTATCGGTCATAAGCAAAAAGGCCGGGCAAAGCTTTACAGTCTCCATACCTACTCCGGCCTTCCAAGACATACCTTTTGACTGGTTTATTGTAAATGAGGCATCTCCATGAACAAAGTTAAATACCTTTTAACTTATCGCTATAGTGAAATTATCCATGACCTCACGGTCGATTTCACTAAGGCTTATCTTTTAGGTAACTTAAGTAGCCTAAGAAACTTAAGTAATTTAAAAAGGGCAGATTATCGTCAAGCTGATCAGATGAATCAGGCAGCCAGATCAGGAAAGCAAAATATTGTGGAAGGAGTAGGCCAATCTCAAACTTCTAAAAAGGGTGAGATAAAACTATTGGGCGTGGCCAAAGCCTCATTGGAGGAATTGTTAATGGATTGTGAAGATTTCTTAAGACAAAACCGGTTCCAAATTTATCCAAAGACTGACCAAAGAGTTACAAAATTTAGGCAATTGGCATTTAAATTAAGTCACTTAAGTAACCTAAGCGACTTAGGCAACTTAATAGAAAGACCTAGGCTTTTAGGCAATCCTGAAGATGATGCCAACTTATTGCTTACTCTGTGCCACCAGGCTACTTATTTATTAGACCGTCAGATCAAATCATTGGAAGAAAAATTTGTTACAGAAGGTGGTTATACTGAAAAATTATTTCACAAGAGACTTAAGCATCTTAAGTAACTTAATTACATTATTATATTAGAGGATGACTTATTAAATTAAGTGTTTGATATAGTTTTAACTGGTTGAAATTAAACTCAAGAACATATAGCGTAATTATTAAATAGATATGAAGGAAACTATTAATTCTTACTTTGACCTAATATTTAAAATCGGTTTGGGGGTTACGATCCTCACTACTCTTTTCCTTTTTTCCAACTTAACCACCGAATTTTATGAATTACCTAAACTGTTGGTGATATTACTATTTGTAGCAACTCTTTTTATCTTGACAGGTTTAAGGATGGCTGCAGAAGGTAAGGTTAGCCTTATCAGAACTCCTCTGGACCTTCCTTTTTTGATTCTTCTGGTTATCGCCGCTGCCTCTACCGTTCTTTCTGCCTCTCCTTATGTGTCCCTCTTGGGTAATGCACCTCAAATAACCGGCAGCCTAATTATGCTTGTTACCGTTGTCTTATTCTACTTTTTACTGGTTGCCAGCCTCAATGGCCCCAAAGATGCCAAAATTGTTCTTTTGCTACTCCTAGCTGCCGGCGTAGTACTTTCGGCAATTGGACTACTGGCATACGGGGGAATCAAACTTTTGCCCGATCCTTGGTCACACGGAGTAAATTTTACAACCACCGGCTCAAACTTTTCTACCAATGCCTTCCTAATCCTGCTTTTGCCCTTTCTGGTACTGGAAGCTTTGGAATCCAGATTATACAGCGCCAAAACACTCTATGCCACCCTGCTCACTCTGTTTGGCCTAAACGTACTTTTAACAGGAGATTTGCCAACTTACGCGGCTGCTTTGATAGCTTCAGCTCTACCACTAGTTATATTAAAAGATAGAATCAGTTATAGGAACGCTCCTTTTGTGGTGGTACCGGCAGTACTGATCACCTTTGTCGCTTTGCTTTCTTTTGTACCCCTACTGGCTACTCCTACCAATCCCTTTTATCCTAAAGCCAAAGACTTCCCCAGGCAGCTGCAACTTTCCTTTCCAATTTCCTGGAAAATATCGGTCTCCAGTTTCCGGGATTCTCCTTTTTGGGGAACGGGCCCGGCAACCTACTTATTTAATTTTACTACCTATAAACCGATTGAATTTAACAACACTAAAGAGTGGAACCTGCGGTTTGGGGAACCTTTTAATGAATACCTGAAGGTATTGGCAGAGTTGGGAGGAATTGGGTTTCTGGCACTGGCTTTGGCTGCAGCCTTCTTCATTTCCTCTGCCTACCATATAATCAGGCAGAAATTGATTCATTCTGAAGGGCAAAACCTAAACTCCCCAACCCGCTTAACTATTGCCCTAGGGCTTTGTGGAATAACTTTCTTCATTCTCCTGCTCCTACATTCATCTACTTTGGTAGTTTGGGTAATGGGAATCCTAATACTGGCCTTATTTATGGCAGGAACTGTTAAAGGCAGGGGCGAAAGTTATCCGGGAAGCAGCCGGGATAATTTTCAAGGCTTAATTAGCCGCTTTGCCAACCAGGTTTCACCGATTACCGCCTCTTCCTCTACGATTTCCAATCCGGAACTTCCGTCAATAATTTTGGTGGCAGCTGTTATTTTTGCCCTGGTAATAACATTTTTTGGAGGGAAATTTGCTTTGGCAGATTATTACCACCGCCTAGCATTGAACGCCGTTTCTAAAAATGATGGATTAACAGCTTATAACAACCTGGTCAATGCCGAGAGACTGAACCCCTACAACGACCTTTACCACACTGATCTCTCCCAAACTAACTTTGCCCTGGCTAATGCTATAGCATCTGCCAAAGGCCCTACCCAGTCTAGCCCCTCCGGGTCCTTAACTGATACCGACAGGCAAAATATACAAGCCCTCCTTCAGCAGGCAGTAGAAGAGGGTAGGACTGCCACTAACTTAAGCCCCAGAAGTGCCATAAATTGGGAAATATTAGGTAATCTTTACCGGCAGATTTCAGGTGTTGCTCAAAATGCCCTGCTTTTCTCCATGGATTCATACGGCCGGGCTATCCAAAACGATCCCTTAAATCCACTACTACGGTTAAATGTTGGTGGGATATACTATGCAACTCAAAACTATGATTTGGCAATTAGGTTTTTCACGGATGCGGTTAACTTAAAATCGGATTACCCAAACGGCTTCTATAACTTGGCTGTAGCACTGCGGGATCGAGGTGATAACCAGTCTGCCCTGCAGGCTGCTCAAAAAGCTGCAGAACTGATTACGGACAAAGAAAGCAGTGATTATAAAACAGTAGAGCAATTGATTAAGGAACTGGAATCAAAGACCCAAGCAACCGATACTACTCCACCGGCTGCGGAAACAGACAGTGCTTTAAATGAGGAAAAGCTTCCTAAAGTTTTAGACTTGCCAAAACCGGAAAAAATCACTACCCCTTCGGCAGTGAAAAAACAGGAAGAAAGTAAACCAACCCCTAGCCCTAACCCATGAAGCCTAACTCTGTGGACTGGAGGAGATTTGAACTCCTGACCCCTGCAATGCGAATGCAGTGCTCTACCGCTGAGCTACCAGCCCAAAATGTCATAGCCAAGTTCGAGCAAAGTGCTATAGCTTCGAGCAAAGTGCTATAGCACTGAGCGAACGAAGTGAGTCGAAGTGGACCCGAGGGGAATTGAACCCCTTATCTTCTCCATGCCATGGAGACGTCGTACCGGTAGACCACGGGCCCATAACTGTATATTTTACATCAATTTATCTTATTCTTAAAATAATCAAAAACATCTTTGGAAATATTGGACAAAACTTCCACTCCCTCGTCTTCATACTTTAAATCCTGACTCATCATTACAATCACATATGGCCTTCCGGCCAGATAAATGAGCCCGGTATCATGTCTAACGCGCGGAAGCTCTCCTGTTTTATGAATTATCCTGACATCTTCTGGAAGCAATGCCGGAATCCGGTTATTTAATTGAGAAAGGGATAAATAACCCTCAATTTTGTCAGATGCAGCTGTAGATACTACCTGTTTTTGGTAAAGTTTTTTAAAAAAGAAGGATATATCAAAAGTCGTAGTAACAATAGGATCTTTGACAGAAGTATCCCTGGTCCCCAATCCTTCTGCCATAGTTTGGACTTTACCCCACCCAATCTTTTCTGCAAGCAATATAGAAGCAAAGTTGTCTGAAACCCTGCCAATCCGGGTTAAAGCCTCGTCTACCGAATACCCAATCTGCTCGTCTGCTTCTTCGTAACCAAAGTCCACACTACCTAAAACATCTGATAGATGGGTTTTGGTAGAAGAAACCTTGTCATCCAGCCCCAAATTCCCCTTTTCGATTTCGGACAAAACCGCCGCCATTAAAAACACTTTATAAAGTGAAGCAGCAGGAAATGTTTCAGAAGAATTCAAACTATAACTTTCTGAATCAGTTAAATCTTCAATATAGATTGCATACCTCCCTTCCTTGCCTTGCAGGTTTCTCTCTACTATCTTTTGTAACGATTTACTGTTGGAACTCTCTTCATTACGGGAAGAGATAAAGGGGATTATCTGTTTAAAAGGACCCCGGAAAAACCGGGAAGAAAGAAGGATTAAGGATAGTAACACCAATACCCAAACAGCCAGTTTGATTTGAGGTGAGGGATCGTAAGACATACACAGATTGTACCAAATACTCAATTTTAAATTTTAAGTTTTAAATTTTAATTGAATTTTAAATATCTAAATGTTTAAAGAATTTAAAATTTAATAATTTAGATTTGATTTAAAATTGGGATTTTAAAATTTAAAATTACTTTAGTATTGTCAGCGGATTAACCGCTACACCACGGTAGTGTATCTCCAAATGCAGATGAGTCCCGGTTGAACGCCCTGTTGAACCCATCTGTCCAATTGCCTGTCCCCTGGAAACAGATTGTCCTACCGAAACATAAATATTGGCAAGGTGAGCATAAAGAGACCTGTAACCGTTACCATGGTCCACAACCACCCTGTTTCCGTAGCCATAACCATCCGGCCATCCCGCTACCACTACTGTTCCCGAGTCTGCTGCTGCTACTGCCGGCCCACCCGGGTTGGCAATATCAATGCCCGGATGATACCAGGCAAAGTATTGGGTAATGCCACCATTGGTAGGCCAAATAAAACTTGCTCCACCAGGGGCACTAAACAGCGGTGAGGCCGGACCTTGGGCCAGATATTGAGGCTGACGTCTAGTAACCGGAGCTACTTTTGATTCAGGGGGAACACCATCCGGGATAATTAGCGTCTGGCCGGCCCGCAGCGAGAAGTCATCCGGAATATCGTTAAAAGGAAAGTCTACAATGGCCTGGGAGTTGGCAGAGTACTTCTTGGCTACTGACTCCAGCGTATCACCGCTTTTGACTATGTGTGAGACTCCAGAAACCGGTAAAATCTTTAGTGTCTGGCCCGGTTTTACCGAATCCAAATTGTTTAAATTATTCGCCCATTTGATTGTGTCCGTAGAGACTCCGAACCGTTTACCGATACCGGACACCGTATCTCCCTCTTCTACCGTATACTCGATAATCTCGGAGCGTGGTTTCTCCGAAACCGTTGTATGGGTATCTTGTTCGCCCTCTAAAATTGCGCCGGATGGAAATTGCTCGAAAGAATCAACAAAACGCGGATCCGGATCTCCAATCCCCGGATAATTGGCCGATATCAAACTTTGACCGCCGAATACTCCGGAAGTCAATACCCCGATAGACAGCAGGCCCACCATGCTTCCGTGCCAAACACTTTTTTGGGCAGCACCTCTTCTTTCCATTAATATTCCGACAAACCAATTTTTAAAATCCTCAAAGCGGTGGGCAAGATAACGGAGTTTGGCCCTGTTATACCAAACCAAGGCTTTACCAAGGGCACGTAGATCTTGCCAAATAGAATTCATATCGGAATTAAGAATTAAGAATTCAGAATTCTGAATTCACTATTCTTAATTCATTATTCTAACAGATTATTGCAAGAGGATTTCAATCCTCGCTGGTTACGACAAAAGTGCCAATGGGCCAACTAACCTGACTACCATTACACTCCCGAGTTTTCCTTTGGCCTTCCGGATCGTTTTTATTCTCGAGTTGAGCCCCTATAACATAATACTGCCCATTTTGGGCCTTGGAACACCCATCCAAAGAGCTGATCCAACCACCTCTGTAACCATAACTATAATTTCCTGAAACCCAAAACGGAACAGCATTGTTTTTGGGATCTGCCGGTTGAGAGCTTATGTATTTGTTATCCAGCGGAATTTTATTAAGGCTGTTGCAAAGATCGTTTTTATCTACAATCCAATTGCTCCCGGCAATGCTCCAAAGCCATTCATTATCCCCGGTACAAGGATAACGGCCGTTAACTCTATAATAAAGATCCAAGGCAACTTTTAAAGTTCTGACGTCTTGTTTGCGCCTGGCATCCCGAGCTGCAGGGGTAGAAGAGGTATAAATCACAACACTTAGAGTAGCTATCACTGACACAATAGCTAGAGCAACTAGAAGCTCAATGAGGGTAAAACCACGATGCTGAAAAACGGGCATGTATCTATCATAACAAATTAATTTTAAATTTTAAGTTTTAAGTTTTAAATGAAATTATAATTTAAAATTCTACCTGACGTCTTTTAGTGAACCCAAAAACTCCGTGTTGGAATCTGTTTTGGAGAGTCTTTCCAAAAATACTTCTGTTCTTTCGTTCTCACTTAGAATCCCCAACATCCGTCTCATGATAATCATCTGCTTGTAATAATCTTCCTGGAAAAGGAGTTGTTCCTGCCTGGTAGAAGAGCTTTCGATATCAATTGCCGGATAAATCCTTCTCTCGGCAAGTCTTCTGTCGAGGTGGAGCTCCATATTGCCCGTACCTTTAAACTCTTCATAAATTAAATCATCCATCCTCGAACCGGTATCAACCAAAGCAGTACCGATGATGGTTAAAGATCCACCTTCTTCACAATTTCTGGCGGCTCCAAAAAAGTGTTTGGGAGGATACAATGCTACAGGATCAAAACCACCGGAGAGAGTTCTACCGGAAGGAGGAACAGATAAATTATAAGCCCTACCGAGGCGGGTAATAGAATCCAAAAGAATTACTACGTCTTTACCCTGCTCGACCAACCTCTTAGCCCGCTCCAAAGCCACTTCGGCTGCAGCTGTCTGGTTTTCGGCCGGTTCATCAAAGTTGGAAGCAATAACATCGCCTTTTATTGAACGGGAGAGATCTGTTACCTCTTCGGGCCGCTCTCCTACCAAAACCGCCATCAATACTACATCGGGATGGTTGTTGGTAATACCGGATGCTATGTCTTTTAAGATGGTGGTTTTACCGGCTTTAGGGGGAGAAACAACTAACCCTCTTTGCCCAAAACCGATCGGTGCAATTAAATCTATTACTCTTTGAGAAAACGGAGTTTTGCCCGTTTCCAGTTTTAGATGCCTGTTGGGGTAAATGGCGGTTAGATCTTCAAATTTAGTTCTTTTAACAGGTCTGCCATCCGAAGAAACAAACTTGTCGGCAGATTCACCATTGATTTTATTTACCTGAAGCAGTCCGAAATAGCGCTCATTTTCTTTAGGCGGCCTGGCAGCACCCTCTACTAAATCTCCGGGGCGTAGCCCAAAACGGCGTATTTGGCTGGCAGAAATATATACATCCCTATCAGAAGGTATATATTTAGGTCGCAGGAACCCATGACCCTCCGACATAACATCCAAGATCCCCTGAACCTCTTCTGTTGGAATATCACGCCCGCCTGCATCGCTTCGCGAAGCGTAGCGGGCAGGGTCGCGATCCGAGTACCTATCACCGTTTGAATACCCTCCAGTACCATACCTTGGGCGGTAAGAAGATGGGGCCTGGGCCTGCTCTCCCACTAGCTCGTCAACCGAACGTTCTTCGGCTTTAGCTGGTTCTTCCTTGGGTCCACCTGCACCCGCCAACATTTTAGAGGTTGGGGCGGGAGTATTGCGGACAGGTCTAAAAGATTTGGTAACTCGAGGCATAATAGGTATAAATTATAAGTTCAAAGTTAAAAATTAAAAGTTTAAAATGTTGAATTTTGCATTTTGAATTTTAAATTCAGCTGGGTAAAAAGAGGGCTCGAACACCATAAGTAAACCACACCATCTATATCTTGTCAATACCCGACCTAAATTGCCTTTCCTCCCAAATAAAATTCGGATCTGAATAATTGGGTGTAATGCCCTTTCCAAATCTTTTCATTCTAATCCCTAAAGGTACAAAAGAAGCAGCTGCCCAAACTAGTGCCGGCAATCCGGTCTTGGGTAATTCTTTGGTAGTAGAAGCACCAGCTACAGTTACTACTTGAGGAGCAGGGGCAATACAGGTAATAATGTTCCCATCAACCCTTCTGGTGAAACCGTCCGGACATTCGTTAGTTGCAAACCTTACCACTGGTTGAACCGCCGGTTGAGGATTATTGACTGTAATCGTATTGACATTACTGTTTGAATTGTTATTGGTGTTGTTATTGTTATTTCCACCGCTTGCAGGGATGTTAATTGGCAAACACGCCAAACCCGTACTGGTCATAACTAAAGTTGTGCCCGATGGGCAAACTAGATTAGGTCGGCAAGTATTGTTTACCAAGGTTGTGCCGCTTGGACAAGATACAGAAGGCTGTTGGGGTTGTGGAGCCGGTTGAGCCGGAGCAGGTGCAGCAGGAGCTCCTTGCCCTCCGCAAGTTGAACCGGTATTTTCCAAACTACATCCGTCGGAAAAACATCTGCAAACCTTGATCTGTCCATCCAGACAGGTTGATTCTCCGTTTGCCCTACCCTGACAGTTGTTGACAAAGCTTGTTCTCTGTGGTTGGGCCGCAGGAGTACCACAAGTGGATCCTGTATCAACAACATTGGAGTCCCCATTACCTTCAACTTTACAAAAAACTAGCCTTCCATCCCGGCAAGTTGACTCACCTTGAGACAGTGATCCGCAATTATTTTGAGGCTGTCTTGGCGCAGGAGCCGGTACAGCAGGTGCAGGTTGCGGTGCTGGAGCTGGTGCAGGTTGGGATGGAGCTTCAACCCCACATTGACCTACTATTTCACCATAGCACTCGTGGTCATCGCGGCCATCACTCCAAACATTTACCCAACAACTCTCTCTACCTATACATTTTGCTCCACTGGAAATAATGTATGGTCCGGAGGAAACTGTTGGAACTTGAGCCGGCTGGGAAGGGGTTCCTTGATCCAGCGGCTGCGATCCAATATATTCTACACTTATACTATCTCCTATAGGATTTAGGGGTCCTGATCCCAAATATTCCACATCTATGTCATCTGCCCTAACCAAAGCTTCTTGGGAATTTACAAATAAACCTTGTTGCCCGGCAGCAAAAAGAACCAGAAGGGATAAGCCTACTAAAGAAAAACGCACAAATTTTTTCCAAAACAGTAACTTGTCCATTGTCTTAAATTGTAAAAGCTCTTCCTCGTATTGTTATTACTCTTGTTCTTCCAGTCAGCCTTCTTATAGCTCCCAATAACACTGCCCACCCCAGAACATCTATTCCCCATCTAACCGGAGGTTCTGTTCTCTGGACTTTATCAACGAATTCGGCAGGCCACTCTGCTATGATTCTTAAAACCTCCCCTACAGAAGGTATACCGCTAGGAGGTTGTACTACTCCTGCCGGAACTCCCGGTGTAGAGGTTGGAACTGCAGTACCAGCTAATACATTTTCTATTTTCTTAGCATCATCCAAAATCCTGGCAGCTTGCAACTGCGCATCACTGACTCTTTTTAGAGCCTCCGAACTTCTTCCCCTACCAACCAAATCTCTGGCATCTGCTATCGCAGTTGCCACAACACTGGTTGCCTTGGTCTCGGCTACCTGTGATATAGCAGGAGGTGTAGGTGTTTCGGTGGGAGTTGGTGTCAATGTGGAAGTTGGGGTAACAGTTGCGGTTGCTGTAACAGTTGAAGTTGCAGTAGAAGTTGGGGTTGGAGTTTCAGTACCGGGAACCCGGGTAAGGGTAGCTGTTGGTATGACAGTAGGACTACTGGTTGGGGTAGCAGTTATAGTAAAAAGATCCTTTCTGACACCGCCGATATTAACCCGGACAACATAGTACTCTGATGTGCCATCTCCTAAAGAAAACCTTCTTGTTCCTTCTCTGCCATCCGGAGTAGTCACCCTAACCTCTGTTTCAATTTTCTTTCCATCAGGGCTATTACATCCTTGCTGTATTCTAACTTCAGCTTCTCCTTGTGTATTAGTGATAACCGGACCCTTAGCCCCGGCAAACTCGGCTTTTGCGCCTTGAATTGGATCCAACTCCTCATCAATCGCTCTATCGAACTGATCAACTATCCCGCCTATATCACGGAAGTTTCTGACGGTCAAAAAAGCAGCTGCTTCACATATTCTAGCTGCTTCTACACTAGCGGGACGGGGTAGGTCAATCAAAGAACCAGCACCCAAAGCTAAACCACTGGCTGCAGCAACTCTTATTGCTCTGGGTATTTCCGGATTTTTGCTCATGTCGGGCATATTCTACTATAGGGTTCAGCTAACTGTCAATAGTTTTCCTGTCTCTTCTTAACAGCAAAAATTTAGCCTAAATTATGGGTTTTATATATCTATTTAAAGAATTGCCTCTTTAGAAGCATTAAGTTTGGGGAATCAGTATTCACCCCCGGGGTTAAACCTTGAGCCTGCCTAAATCTTCTTATCTTCAGGCCGAGTGGTAAAAATGAGACCACTGCCCAGGCCAACTCCGGCAATCCGGTCTTGGGAAGTTCCGTAACTCCCCCGGCAGCTGCCTTAACTACCCGCGGTTGGGCTACAGCCTGGGCTAGAGTGACTGTTCTTACCTGTGCAGCTCCTTGGGGAGGTACATTAACCGTAATTGTAGGATTGGCATTTTGGGTCTGGTTTTGGGAAGGATTGGCTGTTTGGGTTACAGAACCGGTAGTTTGAGTGGTCGAGCCAGTTGTTTGTGTAGTTGAACCCGTATTTTGAGTTTGAGAGGTATCGCCGGTAGTAACATTTTGAGAAGGGTTTGAGGTAACCGGGCCGGTACTGGCATCTCCACCCTCTCCTCCTCCGGCAGTAATATCACCCACCGAAGCACTACCTCCGGTTGCTGTTTGGGATTGAGCTGTGCAGTTGGTTGAGCCTGCCGGGCAAGTAGCAGAAGATGTTTGTTGGGCAGACCCGCCTTGCCCGCCGGCAGGCGAGGCAGGCGCTGCACAAGTAGAACCGCTATCTACAACACATGTATCACCGCTGCATTCCGGAGCATCCTTCTTACAGAATACAATCTTTCCATCCCGACAAGTTGATTCACCTACTGCTAAAGAACCGCAGGTGTTTTTGGGGGCAGAGTCAGTTGAAGAAGAGCTGGTAGTGGTAGCAGATGCATTGGCAGACGAGTTGCTAGTACTGGAACTTGAAGAGTTATTACTTGGCTGTGAAGGCTGGGATGACTCACCTCCACAAGTAGAACCGGTATCTACCATTCTGCAGCCTTCTTGCTTACTCGGTTCTGTACATTGACAAACAATAATCTTGCCATCCTTACAAGTTGATTCTCCGATAGCAGTTGTGCAACTTCCCACTGCTAGAGCAGTATCAGGCCCCTGATCCAGATAATTTATACTGTCCTGCCCAAGCAATACCAGCAACATAAAGGAAAGTCCTACTAATATATAGCGGATGGTGCCTTTCCAAAACGGCCAGCCCAAAATACTTTCCATAACTATTTTTTGAACTCCCTCTCTGCAACCATCTGACTAAAGTTTGCAGACAACATTTTCCAGCTTCCACTTCTAAATTTTTTCAGTCCAAAACCCAAAGGTAAAAACGAAGATGTAATCCAAGCCAATTCCGGCAATCCGGTCTTGGGTAATTCCGTCACCGGCGCTGCCGCAACCGATATTACTCTGGGTGCCGTTGTAGTTACTCCTAAAACCACACCTCCAGCCGGCGCACCACCAGTTATGGTAGTAATACTTGGGCTGGCTGTTTGGTTTTGGGTCTGGGAAGGGCTGGCCGTTTGTGAGACAGATCCTGTGGTTTGGGTAGTTGATCCGGTAGTTTGAGAGATTGATCCTGTAGTTTGATTTTGAGTAGTATTGCCACCATTTACCGTCTGCGTAGGTGATGAAGTTACAGATCCTGTAGAAGCATTCCCACCACCCCCACCTTGGGCACTTATATCTCCTACCGAAGCATTACCACCGTTAGCTGTTTGGTCTTGTGAGACATTCATCGGTTGAGCCTGTGCTGCAGGTCCGGCCGGACCTGCAGGCCCTGCTGGTCCGGGGGCTCCTTGTGGACCTGGTTGTCCCGGAGGGCCTGCCGGTCCAGGTTGCCCTTGTTCACCCTGGGGTCCTGGGACCTGCTCGGGAGTAGGAACCTGGCCTGGTTGAGTTGGTACTTGCCCGGGTTGAGAAGGCACCTGACCTGGCATCGAAGGGACTTGACCGGGACCAGAAACTTCAGCAAAAACTTCCTTAATTACCCCATTATTACCCCCTATCAAAACTAATAATAATGTAGAAAATCCTATCAAAGAATATCGAAAGAGCCCTACACTTCTCCCACCTGATAAGTGATTCGTAGATCCAACCATGAGGGCCATCATAATAGGAGAAAATAATAAGAAAACAAGAAAGGTGTAAGTAAAAAGAAAGAATTTATATCTGGTGGTTATCTGGAGCAAAAATTCTACCAAAAACCGTTTTTTTCCAAACTACTGGTTTTGAGTTAATTAGTTGTTCAGTTTTATAAATTTGTACCTAAATTGGGGTATTGACAACGCTTTTATTTTTGCTCTATTGTTAATTTAGGAAACAACTTCTATCTGCTCTTGAAGTTGTTTTCGAACTTAAATTAAAGGGCATTGCTATTCGAGTCCGTCTGCGGTAGTAATGCTCTTTTTTTGTGCTTTTAGCACTGCACAAGTCGCAAGAATTGGGAACTAACCCCTGCCCTAAGAACTTGCTCACCAAAGCCCTAAATTGGGAACTAATCCCTGCCCTAGATTAGCTCCCAATCCAAGACTCTGTTCGTCAAGCAAGTTCGCAAGACCCTGCGACGCAATCGTCTTAGACTAATTCCCAACACAAGACTCTACAAACTATAAAGGATTCCTTGGTCCGTCTGCTTCCAAGGAATCCTCTTTTCTATCCTCTTGCCATCAGAATCAATTTCTGATCAGTATCAGACAGAACTTTTCTGACCTGCTCGGTCAATTGATCCTGTCTTTTATTGCGGGTTGCTCTACGACCCACGACTTTAAAGGACTTGATGTTAAACATCTTCTTGATGGTAGCACCACAAAAACTATTTGTCAAGTTTTTGCAGTCCGATAGTATTTTTATAGCTTTTTTATCTATATCCTGTAGTTAATATAAAAGGACATCAGTAATAATTTAGCTTGCTATAACGGGCTAAATTGAGGTAATATTTTTAAGAATACACAACAAATTTTGTTTGTGGAAAACTAAATCAGGAGTTAAATCGTTCCAAAGGAAGACCGGACATTAAATGGCGGGCTAACGGGTGGCTTATCTCTGGGTTCCTGTACCCGGCATATTCTGCCAGTAATCTAGGGTCCATCCTCTGCCCTTGAGCTTCTTCTAAATTAAAAGGAGCATACACATATTTCACCATTGACCTAGGCATCCATTTATCTCCATAACCCCAGTTAGTAACCAGAAGAGAGCTCCTGGCTCCGTTTACCCCATATGCTACTCTGTACCAACCTCCCGGTTTCTCCGGCAAATCAACTACAAACGGCTCTCCTGTTACTAAAAACCAATCTATAAATTGATTAAGGTTGCTATTTAAGTCATCCATTGTTTTGGTATCTACAATATGACGAAAATGCACATCTCCCGCATGTAAAGCCACAGCCAACCCCAATCTGGTTATCCTATCTACTGCAAGCTCGTTTGGTTGCCCTGCATTATCTGCAACCATCCTACCGGTGGCAGGAGGAGCTTCTCTCATACCGGCATTGGCCAAAGCATGGCACATCCCCAACCAACTCTCTGCTCCCGGGTGAGCCTGCTTCCAAGTCAATAAATTTGCATCGTCTGGATTGTTGGGGTCAGGGCTTAATACCCGATTTGCCCTATCTTCTGCCCATTCCCTGGCATGACTAGGATGATCTGTAAAAACCAGTTTATGGACTTCGTCATAGACATGAAGCGGTCCTCCTACTTCGTGTAGTGTTAAAAGCCTATTGCCATCATCAGAACGCAATCCTGATTTTAAAGGGAACCATTGTTTATCTGTCCAGGGTTTGCGGTTAAACTGCGCCGCTAAAGCTTCTGAAGGAAGTTGCGAAGCTAGAACCACTCCTGCTAAACCCGCTGCTCCCTCTAGAAAACGCCGCCTCGTTGTGTTTGAAAATCTCTCCATATCAGGTGGAGTATATTAACACTATCCTTGATCAGATGCAAAATCTGGTAATAGTTGAGTAAGAGGGTTATTATTTTTTGGCCTGCTGCGCAAGGCGAGCAAAAATCATCCGCCCGGCAGGAATTTGGATCATTTTAGTTACCTCTACCTTAAGTGTTTTGCCTATCTCATCTGCCCCCTGCGCAACAACCACCATTGTCCCGTCCGCTAAATACCCTACCCCTTGGCTGCTATCTTTGCCTAAATGCATAATCTTAATGGAAAGTTCTTCCCCCGGTATTGCTACACTTTTTACAGCATTGGCCAAATCATTGACATTCAAAACCGAGACATTGGATACAGAAGCCAGCCTGTTTAAATTAAAATCGGTGGTAATAATCTTGCCATTTAAATTCTTGGCAAGCTTTAAAAGCTTATCATCAACCTCTTTCCCCCCTACTTCCTTATCCCAAATTTCTATCCTTAAACTTTTCAGCTTCTTTAACTCTCCCACAACCTCAAACCCTCTCCTGCCCCGGCTTCTTTTGAGCCCGTCGGCAGAATCGGCTACCTGCTGAAGTTCTGTTAAGACAAATTCCGGAATCAAAATCAATCCGGAAATAAAACCGGTTTTGGCAATGTCCAACACCCGGCCGTCTATGATGGCGGAAGTATCTAAAATCAAGGGTTTGGTGAGGGCAACGGTACCGGCCGGAGATGTGGTAGAACCCAGGGAAAAATGGTGCTGCTGGCGCGGCAGCCTCATCAGCTGATTTAATACCTCGGAGGAAACACGGTAAACTACGAAATTAAAGGTAGAAAGAGTAAATTTGGTGACAGTTGAGGCAATATCGGAAAAGAGGACATAACCCACAATTGCTGCAACCAGAGTAACAAAGGTTTTGACAACCAGAGGGCTGGCCCCTTCAACCGGCGGGATGAGTTCAGAAAAGATAATAGCAAAGGTTGCAAATGTTAACGCCGTAATCAGGCGTAAGATTAACTTTATCCGCACAAAATAATTCCCTTTCAGTAAACTTCAAATAAAAGCAAATAATTTTCCGCGGAATCTTGAAACCTTGCTTCCCCAAGCAAGACTTGGTGAAGCGGTTATAAATCCGAGAGAAGTTTACCTTCTACATTTTGTCATAAACAAGGGATGCAAAACAAGTGTTTATCTCACAGAGAAAACGTTCTGATGAATGTTTATCTCACAGAGAAAAGATCCGATAGTATTTTTTATCACAAATTTCCTATCAATAACATGTACAATCGTACATCATATTGTTATGAAAGGCATAAAAAGTATCCTTCCCGAAGGGAAACCCGAATATCCACAAAGTTTTCCACACTCACTCTCCCCCGACAAAACCGGGTACTGATAATTGAAAGTTACAAAGAGGAGAAGTAAAGAGGTTATTTAAAGACCAATTTTGTTACATCTTTTAGGGTTTTGGCGCGTTCTGAAGAAATCACATTATCATATCCTAGTTTTTTTGCCTCTAGGACTCTCTTGTCTAAACCTCTAACTGCTCGCAGTTCCCCCAATAGCCCTACTTCCCCAATTAAAACAGTACCTGAGGAAATTATTTGATCTTTTAGTGAAGATATGATTGCCATAGCAATCCCTAGATCAACTGCCGGCTCTGTTAATTTAAACCCTCCCGTGACATTTACAAACACATCCTGATCAAACAAAGAGAGTCCTAAACGCTTCTGTAAAACTGCTACTATAAGCTGTAGTCTATTGTTATCAATTCCAGAGCCGGTGCGGCGGGGGATTGCCAAATTTGACCTTGTTACCAAAGCCTGAATCTCCACTAGAATAGGTCTTAAACCTGTTAGAGTAGAAACCACTGCCGAGCCCGGAGCATCTACTTTTTCTTCCAAGAATACTTTAGAGGGATTTTTGACCTCTACCATGCCGCTTTCCTCCATCTCAAATACCCCTACTTCATCTGTAGGCCCAAACCTATTTTTAGTCACCCGAAGGATTCTGAACTGGCTGGTTGATTCCCCCTCCAGGCTCAAAACTACATCCACCAGATGTTCCAAAGTCTTAGGGCCGGCAATATTGCCTTCCTTGGTGACATGTCCTACCAAAAAGATGGGGATATGCAGCTTTTTTGCCAACCTTTGTAACCGGTGGGCACACTCTCTAACTTGAGCAATTGAGCCGGGAGCGGACTCCAAATCTTGTGTCTCCAGTGCCTGAATTGAATCTACAATTATAAGAGTGGACCGGAATTCTTCTGCCGCTCCGATGATAACATCCACATCAGTCTCATTAATTACCGGCAACTTGGCATTTGGATTGATCCTATCTGCCCGCAGTTTTATCTGTTGAGGTGATTCTTCCCCGGCCACATATAAACAGGAGCTAGGAGCTAGGCTGGAGGAGCTAGGGGGAGTACTACGTTCCAGATTCCTACTCGTAGAGCCGTTTGTTCCTAGTTCTTTAACATTTAATGCTAGCTGTGTCAGTAGCGTACTCTTCCCTATGCCAGGATCTCCGGATACCAAAACCAGTGAACCCAAAACCACGCCCCCTCCCAATACTCTGTTAAATTCTCCTATTTTTGTATCCAGCCTTTTGTATTTAACTTTCTCAATATCTTCCAGGTTGATAATTTCTGCTTTTTCCCTCTTCACCCTTAGTTCCTTATTCCTAGCTCCACCTACCTCTTCCACTTGTTCAACAAAAGTATTCCAATTATCGCATTCCGGGCATCTGCCCAAAAAGGTTGGGGAAACATAACCACATTGCTGACAAACATAAGAGGTAGTGAATCTAACCATGCGGGTATTATACAGTAAATTTTAAAATCTAAATTTCAAATTTTAAATCAAATCTAAATTATTAAATTTTATATTCTTTAAACATTTAGATATTTAAAATTCAATTAAAATTTAAAACTTAAAATTTAAAATTACTTATAGATTAGGCCTGCAGTTGAGGTAATAAGAGGAGCAAGGTTTACTCTTCTTCTCTTGCTATCAATGCTATCTACCAAAAAGGTCGCTGTCTGGCCTGCTTTATAAACAGTACCCCCCAACTTTCCCGGCTGGATAAACCCTTCTGTCCCATCTTCCAGCCTGATACTGACACCGCCGGGAGCAACCTCGTCAATCATTCCCTTAACGGTTTCGTCAATCGGATATTTTTCGGCCAGTTTGGCAAATGGATCTTCCTGCAGCTTTTTAATAGACAGATTTAGCCTGCCCAAATCATTATCTACTCCTGTTACTACTACTTGGACCTCATCCCCAACTCTGTATAACTTGGTTAAATCTTCCACTTTTTCCCAAGCCACATCGCCTATAAACACCAGCCCTCCTACACTATCTACTCCTACAAAAAGACCAAAAGGCAATATAGCTGCAATTTTTCCGTTTACCTTCTGTCCATTTTTATATTCAGCCAGCTTGGATTTTATCTGATTACTCACTAAGCCTTTTTGGGTGAAAATCAATCTGTTATTGTCCGTATCCACTTCACTTACCAAAACAGTAAGATCTTGGCCTGTTATATCAGAAGTGCTCCCCATTTTTCTGATCAATTCAAATCCAATTTGGGAATTGGGCAAGAAACCGCGAGCCCCGTCTACTTCAACTATCAACCCGCCTTTGTTGATCTCTACTACCCTCCCCGAAAACTGGGTGTTTTGATCTGAAGCACTAGTAAACCTATCCCAATCAACTTGTCGGCCCTTTTTACCCCTGTCAGGGAAGCGGGAAGGCCTAACGGGAAGACGGGTAGAAAGAACTGTTTGACCGGATTCATTCTCGGTTTCTACTACAAACACTTTGATTTTATCACCTACCCCAATAGCTCCAAATTGCTCTCTAGGAAGCTCCCTGGCAGGCAAAATCCCGTCTGATTTGCTGCCTAAATCCAGGATCAATTCTGTTTCTGTTTTGGAAATGATTTTTGCCTCGACTTCTTTCCCACGATGTAGAAAAAGAGGTTTTACTTGAGAAGCCAAAAGCTCCTCCATAATGGAATTATTAGAAGATAGATTCTGTTTGTTCAAACACGTTTACCACTTTCTTTAGTATTTTAATGGCAGATTTCTAAAAATAATCCCGGCAGTGAGGTATTTTCACATAGCCTTGCGGCTATATTATCGTCCCCGCTGAAGCGTTTGACGACTGAGTTCGGAATGGGATCAGGTCGGGCCACCTCGCTCAAACCACCGAGGACAACATTATATTGGATAATCTTCCAAGTTTCAAGCGGAAAAATTATTTACCTTGGATTACCTTCTTGTAGGCATCATAGGATTGTTTAGTAGTCAATTCACCGGTTGCAGGACTTCCTGTGCACTGTTTACCGGGAATATATAAAAGCCCATAAGTACAAAATTCTCCTTTGTCCGAAGGTACATCAACAGAGTTATACCAAAACACTTTGTCCACTCCTAAACTTAGAAGATATGGCAAAACATCTTGCAGATAGCCTGCCTGTCCTTCTTCTCCCGGGGGGTAACCGTAACCGGGACGACGAGCCTCCTGATACCTTGAATCAGAAGGAAAACCAACCTCCGTTACCCAAATCGGTTTATTCCCTACTGCTCTCCTAATGTTGTTGTAAAGACTAGCCATATCAGATTTTTTAGCATAAGTGTGGTAGTTGACAATATCCAAGTTTTGTAAAGCAGGGTATTTGGGGTCATTTAAAATGGCCGGAGCAAAGTTTTTACTACAATTTTGGCCACTGCAGGCTGCCAATCCGCCTAAGACAACCTTGGCATTTGGATCAGCATTTTTTATTGCTTGGTAAGCCAGATGCAAGGTTTTGGCATATTCTGACGGGCTGTCCCGCCACTCCGGCTGGAGATCCGGTTCGTTGCCAACCTCATAATATATGGCCTTGCCTTTATTGTGGTTGACTACTTGAGTTACATAATCTTGAAACTGTTCATCACTGCATTGAGGTTTTGGCTTTGTATTGGGCGCATCCTTTGGAGCCATCCGGCACCATTTTGAATCCAGCCATAATTGGACTACCGGCTCCATTTTATTGGATAAAGCATAATTCATAAAATAATCACATTTTGAGAAGTCCCACTGGTTATCTGCAGGTTCTACGTTTCTCCAATCACATTGGCCTCTGATTAACCCAGCACCCATCTCGGACATTTTGGCAGCTACTTGAGGCATGAAAGCTTCATTAATTCCCAAACCGGTATTAATTCCATACTGCTGCGATTTGGAAACTCTTGGAGGGCTGGAAGGAGAGGGACTGGGGGTTGCTTCTGGTTTTTCCTGCTCCTTTTCTTCTTCAGGCGTGCCTCTAAGGAAATTTTCTGCTTGCTTGAGAAGCGGGTTTTGTTGGGTTTGAGCCTGCCGGTGCGGCAGTATTTTTCTAAAGATGAAGTGCCTGACCTTGGGGATTGATAATAGAACCAAAAAAGAGATAACCAAAACAAGAATAAGAGCTACCCTCCCTTTTTCTCCCATAATGAAAATATACAATACTAAGCTAGTAGTGTCAACCAGATTATTGAGGAGAAATTGTACTCTGATACTTCGATTTACTTAGTATCTTTGGTACTTATTGTACCTTGAAATGTGAATACGGATTAAACCAGAAAGGTTATAGTCAAAAAATCTCAACGACGACCATTAGTACCTCTAGACTAAATACATTACTGTACTTACATCGGAGGCCTATCAAGGTGGTAGTCTTCCACCGGTCTCAAAGATACCTCATCTTAGGGTTTGCTTCGTGCTTAGATGCTTTCAGCACTTATCATATAGGAACGTAGCTACCCAGCGCTGCATCTGTAGACACAACTGGCACACTAGAGGTTCCCTCGTCTCGGTCCTCTCGTACTAGAGACCACTCCCTTCAAGTATCAAATCGCCCATGCTGGATAGAGTCCGAGCTGTCTCACGACGCTCTGAACCCAGCTCGCGTACCGTTTTAACTGGCGAACAGCCAGACCCTTCCCACCTACTTCAGCGGGAGGATACGATGAGCCGACATCGAGGTGCCGAACCTTGCCGTCCTTGTGGACTGTAGGGCAAGACTAGCCTGTTATCCCCGGGGTAACTTTTATCCGTTAAGCCCCGACCCTACCATGAGGTATCGGGGGATCACTAAGACCTACTTTCGTACCTGCTCGAGTTGTTTCTCTTGCAGTCAAGCACACTTTATACCTTTACGCTTAAATCCCGATTTCCTTACGGGATAAGTGTACCTTTGTACCCCTCCGTTACTTTTTTGGCAATATTGTTAACTTTCAAGTTTGGTAATTTATAGTAGAAGTATGGTAATAAATGCGGCTCAATTAAATTTCTTAATATTGCTGCACTTCTTGCAGATATATAAATTTGCAAACCATCTTTTTGTCTTCGAATACTTGTAAGAAGCATGAACTTCTCTCTTAAGAGCTGGCTTAACTTATTAACCTCTTCGTCTGAAAAAGACTGAGTATTAATAATCCGACCGTTACACTCTTTTGATTTTATAGATCCATCTCCCATAAACCAAACAGCTAAACTGAGTGGTGTAAGAAAAGAATGAATATTACTGGGGACTATCTTTATACCGTTTCTGTAAAATATATTTCTATAATATAGAAACTGTTTCTGGTATCCAGAGAGTTTTAATTCCCTTTTTAGTATTCTCGGACGCATAAATTACCGTAGCTAAAAATTCTAAGTCATTTCTGCTTAGATCTCTTAATCGCTTAAGAGTTCAGACTATATTATCACCCTATACCAAAGGGTACGGGGCCAACATGTAGTCGTTGAGGGGTCTTTTTACATTTCTGTAAAGACTTCCCTGCTGATTGTCTGCACTTGAAGCATTGTCAGTTAAGTTATTTGGCATTAATTCCAGTATCATCCGAAGTTAACCCAAAATCAATACCTTAACTAGCTAAAGATACTCAGATGTTCCAGCATATAGTTGGTTTAATTTACCATGCGAAACATGGCAAGCTTTCGCTTATTACGCGGTCACTCATTGCAAGTTACCTCGCAATGCCCCCAAAAGATTCGAACGGAGTGTAAGAATCCAACCTAAGGGGACCGCCCCAGTCAAACTGCCCGCCAGACCTTGTCCGGATCCCTGTTTTTAATAAGGGCTTCCGTGAGACTTAAAAATAAGAAAGAGAGGTGTTTCATTGTTCCCTTCGATTTCTCTCAGGGTCCCTCCTACGCTACACAATCCAATCTTTAAATCAGGGCCAAGCTACAGTAAAGCTCCACGGGGTCTTTTTGTCCAAGCATGGGAAGGCCGCATCTTCACAGCCATTGCAATTTCGCCGGGTCTATCCTCAAGACAGTCACTAAGTCGTTCTACCTTTCGTGCGGGTCTGAACTCCATATTTTTCTGCAATTACTTGCAGGATCAGACTATATCTTCATCTTAAGATTGTCTAGGATGTATTGTTTCTTGTATCTTCTTGCTCCAAAACCATTCATTCCAAATGCTAAATCTAAAATTTTCATAAATCCACTACTGGTAAGGTGTTGGTTTTTAGAAAGTAAGTTGCAGATTGCCACAAACTTTTCAAAATCTTTTTGCTTACTGGAAAGTAATGGATATTTTCTAAAGTGAGGAATCACAACTTCTAATAAAGGTTTCAAGCTGCGAATTTCAAACTTCACAGTATTATCTCCTCTATTGGGTCGTAAACTCCCACACTTAAAATATTCCAGAAATAGATTCAAAACTTCAGGCCTTGAAGTGTTTTGTCCAACAGAGAAGCTTGGTCTTACTTCCCATCCCAAAGTCATTCGACTTCTAGGAGAAAAATAGACACAAAAACTGCCTTCTCCATCAGCAAAACCAGAAAGATACGATC
>CAZGFG010000012.1:0-23608 GCA_964524895.1 uncultured Gammaproteobacteria bacterium
CCTCGATCTTAACAAACCCTTTATTGGACAGTCTTCTATCTATCCCGTCATTATAACCTGCCGGAAGGATTCCAATAGTCATATCTTTGGAAGCGGTAAATGTTCCATCATAACCGACCCTCCCTCCTTTTTTAATATGTTTTATTTGGACGATTTTAGTTTTAAAAGTTAGGGCCGCTTTTAATCCGTTTTTTTCAGAAATACCATATAAGCTAAGCCCTATTCTAGCAAGATTGGTAATTTTGAAAAGCTGGTTTAAATTTCCATTTAACAGCCCATCTGATGCTGCTATATGAGTCCATTTGGGTTTTATCCCCTCTCTCTTACAAACTTCTAACCCCTTTTTAAAATTTTCTAATTGGTTTAAATATAATGGATCTGTTTCATTTTTGACCGAAGCAGAATGTGACATAACTCCCTCAATTTTTAGATTATACTTTTTTAGCTCTACTAAAAATACAGGAAGATCTTTTAGCTGCACCCCTTCCCGGTGCATTCCAGTATCTATAAAGAGGTGGATAGGGGCTTGAGATTGGTATTTACTGATACTCTCTGCCAGTTCTAAATTCCAAACAGCAAAAGAGAATGGTAGTGTTTTAACTTTTAAATTATTTGGGTCAACATACCCCATTATTAAAACAGGAGTCTTAATTCTTGCTTTCAAAAGTTCATAAGCTTCATAAATACTATCCACACAAAAAAAAGGACAACTTTGTGAATCTAAGACCTTGGCTACCTGTATTAAGCCGTGTCCATATGCATTACTTTTTAAAACTGGAGCAACTTTAATCCTGGAGCTTAAAGATGATAAATATTTATAATTAGCTAATAAATTATCTTTTGAAACTTCAATTAAATTTAGTGGTTGGTATGTATTAAACCCTAAAATCGATTTAATTTTATTAATCATATTTTTTCTTAGCAGTTGTAACCAGCAATTTTACTAGTTCTGAAAAATCCAGTCCAGCTGCTTTTGCTTCTTTAGGGAAAAGACTTTCTGAGGTTAACCCCGGAATAGTATTAACATCTAAAACATAAATTTTTCCATTTGAAACAATAAAATCCGTCCGAGAGAGAGATCCTAATTTAAGGTTACGATGAATCGCGGTAGCGACTGATTGGACCTGCTTTTTTTGCTTTTCTGTTAATGAGGGGGCGTTAATTATTTCCTTGGTTGCTCCGGAATACTTATTCTTATAGTCAAACCATTTACCCAGAGGTGGAACGATCTCAATTACAGGTAAAGCCTTGTTATTCAAAATACCTACGGTTACCTCTACTCCGTCTAAAAATCTTTCAATAAATAATTCATATCTTGAATTAAGAAGTAGTTGAACCCGCCTCTTGCTTAAATCCTTTTCCGATTTAAGAATTATAACCTCTCTGGATGACCCTCCGTTGGAAGTTTTTAAAACACAGGGAAAACCAAAATTTAAGATATCCTTGCTGTTTTTAACTATCCTCCACTCAGAAGTTAAAATATCTTCTTTTTTACAGAATTTTTTAAAGGGAATTTTATACCAACCTTTTTTAAACCCCTTCCAACTCCCACCTACGAATGGTTTGTCTAATTTAGAGAGAAACTTTTGCAGGTCTCCTCCCTCCCCTTCTTCACCATGTAAAACAGGAAAAATGACATCAAAATCGGCAATTCTCTGCTGCAACTGTTTATAGCCTTCTTTCAAATCAAAGCAGCTGACCCTATATCCGCTTTCTTCCAGCCCCTTTTTAACTTCTCGAGCCGAGATTAGAGAAATTTTCCGTTCTGGGTTGTTATCACCGGTTACTATTAGTACTCTATTCATTTTTAGATTTAAAAAGTTCTATATATTCTAATTGAAACTTTGGCATGTCAATGTAGGAGATGATCCATCTAGTCCACACAGGCAATACTTTATATATCTTCAGGAGTTGTCTTTCCATTTGGGGGCAATTAGAGGATTATATTAGAAAATAGTACCCAATTACAAGTTACTTTTATTAACTATATTCTCCAATATCTTGTGGATTGATATAGGTTACCACCTTATCTATTGTATATAGACCCATGAATTTAAAACTTTTGGCAATAAGCCTGGTGATTTTTGGAATATTATCCCGTCTTATTCCTCATGCTCCGAATATTACCGGAATAGGAGCATTAATGCTTTTTGGAGGAGTATATCTACCAAAGCGTTTTGCCTTCCTTCCGCTGGCAGCGCTTTTTATTAGCGATTACTTTATTGGATTTTATGGGATCTCTATGATCTATGTTTATTTCAGTTTTGGATTAGCCGGATTGATAGGTATTTGGTTAAAAGACCACAAATCCTTGAAAAATATTTTTGGGGCTACTTTAATTACCTCCATCATTTTTTATCTAATTACCAATTTTGGGGTTTGGACGGATCCTCGATCTGCCTATAGCAAGGATTTGGCTGGATTAATGCAAAGCTATTATTATGCCATTCCCTTTTTCAGAAATACTATTCTAGGTGATTTAAGTTACACTGCGCTTTTGTTTGGTAGTTATGAATTTATTATGAATATAACTAAAAGACATCTTTCAAAAAGTATTTATAGATTGTTATTCTGATTTTTGATTTTGCTTTAAATACTTCAAAAAAGTTGATATAGTAGTTTTGATTCCCGGCGTAAATTGAATGTGATCTAAATCTTTCTTCATTTTTGCAGCTAATTGATAAGGATCAGCCCAAAAAACATCTTTAACTTCTAGGGGATTAATTTCACCGGGTTGTCCAAACCCCACATAAATTTTAAAAAAATGATGTGATTGATCTTTTCTCCCTTGGATAGGATATTCTATAACTGATTCCTCAAGTTCTATAATCTTTAAATTCTTTATACCAAGCTCTTCCTCCATTTCTCTTACGGCAGATTCTTTATGATCTTCACCTGCATCTACATGACCTCCAACTGAATGATCCCACTTGCTATCTTTTGCTCTGACTTGAATAAGAATTTGTTTTTTATTATTAAGAAGATAGATAACCGATAATCTATGTAGCAGTCCTTTTAAATGGGCTCGACTTCTAGTTACTACCCCCAATAAATTCCCATTCTCATCAATCCAATCTACTAAATCATCTACTGTTTTTTTATTTTGTTTCATTGAACATTTTTTCTACAGCTAAATTAAATTTTCTACCTCTATCAAATTCATTTTGGAATAAATTGAAAGATGTTGCTGCGGGTGAGAATAAAATTACATCTCCTTCTTTAACGCTTTCTTTTACATCGGAAAGTAGTTTCTCCAAATCATTGTAAGCCCCCTTAATCTTATTTTTTTCTTTCATTAAACTTTTGATTAAATCTGTAGAATCACCTTCTAAAAAGTAAACCTCTCTTGCCAAATCATCTGCTGCTTTGGCAAATGATTCATAGTGCATGTTTTTATTCATGCCCCCTGCTATCAGAATACAATTAGGAAAAGTTTCCAGTGCTCTGATTGCTGCTTCCGGGCTAGTAGCAGTAGTATCATTGATGATTTTTATCCTTTGCCACTCTTTGATCAGCTGCATCCTGAATTCCACTCCAGGAAATTCTTCCATAACCTGCAAGACTTTTTTCTCATCAATGCCAAAAGTTTTTAAAACTGCCAAAGCTGCAGCCATATTTAATTTATTGTGTTCTCCTAGAAGTTTAGGATGGAAATCTTTTGGTAATTCATCTGATGAAAACCGGATAATTTTTCCCCCAAGATTTTGCAAAAACTCCTCTCTATTAGTTACTGGGTCATTTTTCCTAATAAATAAAAAATCATCACTGGTTTGGTATTTTCCGATTACCTTTTTTGCTTCAATATATTCGTCCATTGTTTGATAGTAATTAAGGTGATCTGGTGTAATGTTTGTTATTACTGCCCACTTTGGAGAAACCTTATGGGAATCGAAACTTTCCAGTTGGAAAGAGGATATCTCTAAAACAACAAGAGTATCCTCCTTGACAGACTTAATAGTATCGAGGACGCTCCTTCCTATGTTACCTGCAAAAGCTACCGTCTTGTAGTTCCACCTCGGGGGTGGAATTGTAGCTGCACCTCGGGAGAGTGTAGAATTTAATGCTTCATAAATTAAGGAAGAAGTAGTAGATTTTCCCTTTGTACCGGTTACTCCAATAATTTGTGAGGGTTTAACATATTCCAGCAAAATCCCCATATCCATCTCAACCCTTTTGCCTTTTGATTTTGCATATTCAATATATTTATTACCGGGTTTTACTCCCGGATTTTTAATAATTAAATTTGCCCAGTCAATGTCCTCATTCTTATGTTCACCCAAAGTATATTCAATCCTTGGAAATTCCTTTAGCTCATCAAGGGATGGCTTTAAGACACCGGTAGTTTTTAAATCGGTCACTCTAACTTGTGCGCCCTGTTTGGCAAAAAATTTGGCGCTCCCTACCCCTCCCTGGTTCAATCCAAGGCCAAAGATAAGTATTTTTTTGTTTTTATATTTGCTGTCCATTTTTTAAATACCTTTCTATTTTTTGTACCAAAGGTTTCCTGATATTTTCATGTTCACCATCAAAAAGTTGGGCCCAGGTTTTAGTATAACCTTTAGGGGTAAAAATAGGATCCCACCCAAAACCTGCTTTTCCTTTTGGTATTTTAGCAATACTTCCCTCTATTTTATGCTCAAAAATTTTCATGGTTTTTCCATCATAAAGACCAAATGTTACCATTGCTGTAGCTGTCCTGTCCGGATAACCATTTAATAACTTACACAGGCCTTCGTTTCCTAGCTCTTTTAAAAACCATTTTATAAGAGGGCCGGGTAAATTTCCCAAGGCATGGAAAATTAAAGAAGTATCTTCAACCAGCACCGGCTTTTTAGTTTTTCTGTAGGCTTCTTTTGTCTTATGTTCCACTACTTTTCTAGGGTCAAGAGATTGGATCTCTTCTATCTCCATATTTATGTGGGTAATTGGGTAACTCATATGTCTGACTAATTGTTCAAATTTAGCCAAATTACCAGTAATAAAAGTAAGCTCTTGTTGGTTATTATTGTTCTTCATAAATGGTATTATATTACCCTTATGAACAACAATCCAATTGGGGTATTTGATTCCGGTATTGGCGGTTTGACTGTTGTTAAAGAAATAATAAGGAAACTTCCGAATGAAAGCCTAATTTATTTAGGAGATACTGCCAGGGTGCCTTATGGGACCAGGGGCAAAGAAGTTAATTGTCAGATTCTTGTAACAGATGCACCTGAAAGGGTCACCCGGGTAGCTAAAATCATGTTTGGAAGCAATCTGCCCGGAGAAATTCAGAAAGTTTCTTTAACATAATAGCGTCCGATCGGGCACCTGTTTGCTATTTGGTAATTAGCTTTCGGGCCAGTTTATCTATATCACCTGCTCCCATGAAAAAAACTATATCCCCCTCCCCTACCTCCCTATTTAATAACTCTTTCAATAATTCCCCAGATGCATATCTAACATTCTTCTTACCTATAGAATCAACCAGCTGTTTGCTGCTGATAAGCCCGGTGTCTACTTCTCGGCTTGGGTATATATCCAAAATTAAAGTTTGATCAACAGGTAAGTTTTTAAAAACTTTTACAAAATCATCAAATAAGAATTTGGTTCGGCTGAACATATGAGGTTCATATACCAACCACAACTTTTTACCAGGAAATTTTTCTCTAGCTGCCTCCATTGTCACCCTAATCTCTGTTGGGTGATGTCCAAAGTCGGTATAGACTTTTGCTCCTTTAAACTTCCCCAGATGCTCGAATCTCCTGCCGATTCCCTGAAAGGAAACAAGTGACTTATTTATAGTGTGCGGGTTGATGTTAAGAATTAATCCTACTTGTTGCACTGCCTTGGCATTTGAAATGTTAAACTCTCCCGGAATTTTGAGGGTAAATTGAAATTCATTTTTGGAATAATCAAGGCAAATTATCTTGCTTTCTTTCATTACATCTTTTAATAGATGAGCTACATTTTCATCAGCTATATTTGCCACAATGTATTTTCTTGTCTGCAGGAAAAACTTTTTAAAAGAATTTTTTAACTGTTCAAAATTTTTGAAGTACTCCGGATGATCCATTTCAATATTTGTTACAACAGTAATATCAGGGTGATAATTTAAGAGATTGTCGTTAAACTCATCTGCTTCAACTACAAAATGCTCCCCCCTGCCGGCTTTAAAGTTTCTTTGCCATTCCGGTACTATTGCTCCCAGTTCTACTGTGGGATCAAATCCGGCTTTTTCCAGCATTAATCCGATCATAGCAGTGGTAGTTGATTTGCCGTGAGTTCCGCAAACTGCAATGACAGTTTTTCCCTTCATCAAATACTTACCCATAAATTCCTGCCAGGTCAGAACGGGAATGTTTTTTTCTTTAGCTGCAACTAACTCTTCATTATTAGGATCTAAAGAGAGAATGGCTGGTGTGATTACTAGCAAGTTTACGTTTACACCTTCCAGGTGGGAAGCTGAATGCCCTTGGAGTAAGATTTTTTTATCAAAGCCAGTGGTAAATTCATTAAAAAGGTTTTTATCACAACCTGTAATCTCAAAGCCTTGCGAGATGGCAATGGCAGCTGCTGCCGATGCCCCGCTTCCTCCAATGCCTAAAAAATGGACTTTTTTCATGTATTTTGCTGTTGCTGCATTAGTTTATTAGCTTTCTCCAGGTCATCTTTGGTATTTACTCCCATCCACTCGTGTAGATTTTCTAAAAGGTATAAGTTAACAGGAGTTCCTTCTGCGTGAGCTATATTTAAGAGATCGTTAATGTAATATTCCCCTTTTTGGGACAGGGGAATTTGGTTGACATGGATTTTGGCCCACTCAACATCAAAGACATAGGCACCGGCATTAATTTCTTTTGTATAAAGACCACTATTTTTGTACTCTTTGCTTTCTAGAGTTACTTGGAAATTACCTTTGTTGTCTCTCACTACTTTTCCGTAAGAGTTGTCATCATCTGCAAGCTCTAGAGTCATCATGGTTACAGGGGCCTGGGATTTTAGGTGAGAAGCTACAAAGTCTTTTAATGTTTGGGGGCTGTAAAAAGCGGAGTCATCACCTCCTACAACTATGACACTCTTAACAGCGGGGTCAATTATTTCCAAGGCCCGCCGTAGAGCGTCGCCTGTTCCCAGGGGTTTATCTTGTAGCACAAAATGGCACTTAAAATCTTTGCCTAGAACCTTTTTAACTTTTTCGGCCTGAAAACCAACTACAACATAAAGGTTGTTTATACCGGCCTGCAGTAAATTTTGGAGGGAATAATAGACCATAGGCTGACCGTTTATTTTATGTAAAACTTTTTGGGTTTTGCTCATCATTCGCTTACCCTTACCCGCTGCCAAAACTACAGCAGAGATATTATTCATCTTGAACATAGCCTATATTATACGATATATGATCTGACGTGAAAAATTGGAATTAAATATCAAGGATAGCTTGTTTCGCATGGGTTTGGATAAACCGTTTCCTTGGGGGAACTTCATCTCCCATCAGCATAGTAAACACCTCATCTGCTCCGGTTGCATCCTCGATGGTGACTTGTTTTAGTACCCTATTTTCCGGGTTCATGGTAGTTTCCCATAACTGTTCCGGGTTCATTTCACCCAGGCCTTTATAACGTTGGATAATAATATTACCGGGTTTTTTGATTTCACCGTCGCCTGTTGTTTCGATACTGGAGGCAACCGTTTGTGTACCTGCTCTGAATTTTGCCAAAATCTGATCTCTCTCTTGGTCTGAATAAGCATAAAGTGCCTCCTTACCTTTTTGTACCTTATAAGCGGAGCTTGCAAGATCACCTTTCCCTCTGCCTTGAAAGGTGATCTTATAAAGTGGCGGTTGGGCGATATATAAAAACCCTTTACTTATCAGTTCTGGCAAATATCGGAAGAAGAAAGTCAAAAGCAGAGTTCTAATATGTTCCCCGTCAACATCGGCGTCAGTCATTATAATAATTCTGTGATATCTGGTTTTTCCGTAGTCAACCGTATCCCCAATTCCTGTGCCTAGGGCTATGACTAATGATTTAATTTCTTCAAACTCCAACACTTTATCCAAGCGTGCTCTTTCGGTATTTAAGATCTTACCCCGCAAAGGTAAGATGGCTTGGAATTTCCTGTCACGTCCTTGCTTGGCAGAACCGCCGGCAGAGTCACCTTCTACAATGTATAGTTCGCTTCTGGAGGCATCCCGTTCCTGACAATCGGCCAACTTTCCGGGTAAGGTCATTCCTTCCAGGGCGCCTTTTCTAATAACCGCATCTTTGGCAGCCCTAGCTGCTGCTCTGGCTCTGGCAGCCAACATTACTTTTTCCAGAATCCTTCGCCCATCTTGGGGATTTTCCTCAAAATAAGTTTCCAGCCCCTCTTTGGTAACTTGAGCAACAATAGGTTGCATTTCGGCATTCCCGAGCTTCTCTTTGGTTTGCGACTCAAATTGTAGGATTTCCGAATCCATCTTAATGGAGATAACGGCAGTTAACCCTTCTTTCATATCCTCACCGGTTAAGTTGTCATCCTTTTCTTTTAAAGCCTCTGTTTTGCGGGCATAGTCATTGATAGCTCGAGTTAGGGCAATTCGAAATCCTGTTAAGTGGGTGCCACCTTCTGTGGTTGGGACTACGTTTGCATAAGATTCAACATTTTCAGTAAATCCCTCGTTATATTGGATAGCTATCTCAACATCGATATCGTCAACGGTTTTATGGATTAGGATAGGTTCCGGATGAATAAGGTTTTTGTTTTTATTAAGATGCTTGATTAAGGTGGCGATCCCCGACTGGAAATAGAAGTGTCTTTCCACTTGAGTTCTCTCGTCATATAGGTGAAAAAAAATTCCGGCTACCAAGTAAGCAACTTGTTTAATCTGTTTTTCCAACCGCTCAAAATCAGCTACAACTGTGGAGAAGATTGTCTCATCTGCCAGAAACATAATTTTGGTGCCCGATCTGGCCTGCCAGTTGAAGTTAGAAACGAAAGGTAAGCCGTCCTTTTTAGTAAGAAGAGCAACAGGAGCTTTTGGCTTGCCTTTTTCATATTCCTGGAAGTATTCTTTACCATCTCTTCTAACCTCTGCTCGTAAATAATCCGACAGTGCGTTGACTGCAGAAACGCCTACGCCATGAAGTCCTGTCGAGACTTTATAGCCGCCTTCCCCAAACTTTCCGCCGGCATGTAGGGTAGTCATGATAACTTGCAATGCGGACACCCCGACTTTAGGATGTTTTTCAACAGGAATCCCCCTTCCGTCATCAGCTACGGTGATATAGTTTCCTTCGTGTAACACTACCCATATATTTTTGGCATAACCGGCTAAAGCTTCATCAATGGAATTATCTACAACTTCTTTAATAAGGTGATGTAGACCGCGCAGGTCGGTTGAGCCTATATACATCCCTGGCCTTTTTCTAACCGGCTCTAAACCTTCTAGAACTTGTATTTGACTAGCCGAATAGGAATTCGTTTTTGCCATAAATATTGCCTTCTTCAGGCTGTTAGCAGTTTAACACAACCAGAGCCTATCTGCAAAGGGAATAGCTTAGTTTAGATTGTTAAAGCAAGATAAACTAGCTATTTTTTTCTGGATTCTGCAGATTTGGCATTTCTAACATTAAATACTCCAAAATGGCCCTGATATTAACATTCTGTTTACTCCACCTTTGTGCCTCTATCAGTTTTTGAATAAACTTAATAATTTCTTCCTCTGTCAGTTGGTGCGTTATATCCTTCCCCTCTCTTTGGTATAAGAGGTTGTGAAAAGTTTTAACCAAAGTGTCTAAAAACAACTCCCGTTCCTTAAGCTTTTCAATATACCCAAACCTTTTAGCTTTATCCCAAGCTAACATCTTAAGTATGTCTTGAGTATACTCGTTAAATAATTCACTTTTGGACGGTGCAGTTAATCTAACTGTTTGGCAGCGGGATAAAACTGTGGGTAATAGGTTTGCCTCGGAATCTGTGCCTATTAAGATAATAGTCTCTGTGGGGAGTTCCTCAAGTGTTTTAAGCAGGGCATTTTGGGCTTCGGCTGTCATAACACTTCCGTCTTCAATAATAATTACCTTGCCCCGACTTTGATAAGGTTTAGTAGATAAATACTGCTTAATTTTTCTGGCTTGTTCTATCCCCACCTTTTCACCGGCAGCAAAACAAAGGAGGTCAGGATGGTTTAGGCTCACTCCCCTCTCTTTCAGGATTTTATCAAACTCAATTCTGATAATTTCAGGGGAAGGAGAGATAAATATCTTAGCAATCATGCCAGCAATTTTTAACATAGCCTTCTTCCTTAAAGCAACTATTACATTGACAATTGGTGCCAGAAAATTAACAATTAAAGTAGTGTCGGAAACGACCTAACCTTATGCCCAATCCGACTGTCCAGGCCGGAAATGCCTTATTGGAAGATATACTTTACAAACAAGGACTGCTTAACGCCGGTCAGCTATCTGCTGTCAAATTAGAAAGTATCAATTCCGGTAAGCCGGTTGAAAAGATTCTTTTGGAACATGGATTTATTCCACCGGAAAAACTTGCCCAGGCCAAGGCCCAGCTTTTAAATATACCGTTTATTAAACTTGAAGGTAAGGCTATTCCTACGGATGTTTTAACCTTGGTTCCTGAAGTAGCTGCCCGTAAATACCACTTAATCCCTTTTGAAAAACAAGGAAACCAACTTTTGGTAGCCATGGCAGACCCTCTTGATATAGAGGTTACTCAATTCATAGAAACAAAAAGCGGTATGCGAGTCAAACCTTTGCTGGCTTTGGCAGATGATATCCAAAAAGCTATAAATGACCAATATGCCCAAAATTTAACAACAGAGGTAACTTCTGCCTTAAGAGAGGTAAAGTCTTTTGCTCCCCAACAGGAAGAAAACGTTACTGCCGAAGTGATTAAGGAAGCTCCGGTTTCCAATATTGTTAATCAATTGGTGGAATATGCTATTAAAACCCGGGCTTCTGATATTCACATAGAACCGCAGGAAGACCGCACCAGAGTTCGGTATAGAATAGACGGGATCTTAACGGAAAAAGTTTTGCTGCCTAAAGGTGTGCATGATGCCCTTGTCTCCAGAGTAAAAATTCTATCTGCTTTAAAAATAGATGAGAAAAGGTTGCCTCAAGATGGTAGATTTACTTTTACTTACGGCAAAAATGTGGTGGATTTGAGGGTTTCGACCGTACCTACCGTTTTTGGAGAAAAAGTAGTGATGAGGTTACTCCCTAAAAATACTACTGCCCCTACCTTAATTGAGCTCGGTTTGAGGGGAGCATCCCTGAAGAGCTTTGAATCGCAACTTCTAAGAACCCACGGGATAATTTTGGTTTGCGGTCCTACCGGTTCCGGGAAAACTACGACTCTTTACTCTATTCTAACCAAAGTTTCTACAACGAAGGTGAATGTATTAACTATTGAAGATCCTGTAGAGTATCAGATTCCCGGTGTGAATCAAGTGCAAGTGAACCCTTCGGTTGGATTGACGTTTGCTTCCGCTTTGCGAAGCTTCCTGCGTCAGGATCCTAATATCATTATGGTAGGTGAAGTTCGGGATACCGAAACTGCAGAGTTGGCTATCCAAGCGGCTTTAACCGGGCATGAAGTATTTTCAACGATCCATACTAATTCAGCTGCCGGCGCCGCTCCAAGGCTTTTGGATATGGGCGTAGAGCCATTCCTGTTGACCTCTGCCATTAATGCTGTTTTAGGGCAGAGGGTGGTGAGGAAAATCTGTCCATACTGCCGGGTGGAATTTAATGCCCCTCCCGAAGTTATAGAGAATATCCAGAGTGTGGTGGGCAAGCTCCTGCCTGTGGGTAAGGCCTTTAAACTTTTTAAAGGACAAGGTTGTGCTAAGTGTAACAATGTTGGCTATTTAGGCAGGATTGGAATATTTGAAGTAATGGTAGTTTCAGGAAAGTTGGCAAGCATGATTTTACAACATACTTCTTCTGCTAACTTGGAACAGGAAGCTGTAGCAGAAGGGATGATTACCTTAAAGCAGGATGGCTATTTAAAGGTATTGGAAGGTATAACCACTATGGAGGAGGTATTGCGAGTAGCACAGGATTAATAAAATGAATATCCACCAGCTTTTAGAGCTGACTATTACCAAAAAAGCATCAGATTTACATCTTTCGGTAGGTTTCCCGCCGATTCTAAGAATAAATGGGGACCTTATGCCGGTACCGGGAGAACAGCCCTCTACTGCTGTGGAGATAGAAAGCCTGGTTATGCCTCTTTTGACCAAAACCCAGCATGATATTTTTAACCAATATATGGAATTGGATTTTTCATTCTCTTTGGAAGGAAAGGGCAGGTTTAGGGTTAATTTATACCGCCAAAAAGGTTTTCCGGCTGCTGCTTTAAGGTTAATTCCCTACCAGATTCCCGGCTTGGAAGAACTCGGTTTCCCCCAGGTCGTAAATAAATTAGCAGATTTAAAACAAGGTTTTATTTTAGTAACAGGCCCAACAGGTCACGGTAAATCCACGACCCTGGCTTCATTTATTAACAAGATTAACCTGACTAAACCGGTTCACATAGTCACTATCGAGGATCCGATTGAGTATGTTTATCCCCCGGGGAGGGCGTTACTGGAACAACGGGAGATGTATCGCGATACCAAAACTTGGGGGAATGCGTTGCGTGCGGTTTTGCGGGAAGATCCGGACGTGGTTTTGGTGGGTGAGATGAGGGATTTGGAAACAGTTTCTTCGGCCATAACCATTGCCGAAACAGGACACCTGGTGTTTGCAACTCTTCACACCAATTCGGCAGCTCAATCTATTGACCGCATTATTGATGTTTTTCCCCAGGTGCAACAGCCACAAATCAGACTACAATTGGCTGCATCACTGGAGGCCGTCATTTCTCTGCGTCTAATTCCTACCATAAACCCGGGGAGGGTTTTGGCAACAGAGATTCTTTTCGCCAACTCTGCGGCCAGAAATATTATCCGTGAGGGTAAGACCCATTTAATAGATAATTTAATCCAAACATCGGCCGAATTGGGTATGGGAAGTTTAGAAGGGTCTTTGGCTTCCTTGGTAAGAGAGGGTAAGATTTCCCAGGAAACCGCTATGGCATATGCTCTGCGACCCGGACTGTTAGAAAAATTGTTAAGGTAAATGGCAGAATACAGATATACAACCAAAGACTTGCAGGGTGTTGAACATACCGGAGAGATACAGGCCGGAGATATCCGCTCTGCCTCTGCAATCTTACGAAAAAAAAGTTTGGTAGTTATTTCTATCACACCCAAAACTCCTACTGCAGGGCAGTTTATAGATAAATATTTGAATCGGGTTAGCTTTGATGAATTGGTAATCATGACCAGACAATTGGCCACCATGGTAGGAGCCGGTTTGGTTTTGTCGGAAGCAATAGATATTTTAGAAGAACAACAAGATAAGAAAGCTTTAAAAAAAGCTTTGAAGGAGATCTCTCAAAATATTAAAGGTGGTTTGACTTTAGCCTTGGCTTTGAACAAATACCCCGATATTTTCCCAAGACTTTATGTAAACCTGATTAAAAGCGGTGAAGCTTCCGGTAAGTTGGATAAGGTACTTTTGCAAATGGCTGATGATTTGGAAAAAAACAGGGAGTTTCGGGCCAGGATCCAAGGTGCTTTAATCTACCCTGCTGTAGTAGTTACCATGATGTTTGGGGTGATCATAGTTATGATGGTATTTGTTATACCAAGGCTAACCTCCCTTTATGCCCAGTCTTCCATAGAACTGCCTTTACCGACCCAAATTTTGATTGGTATTTCTAATATATTTACCAATTTTTGGTGGCTTTTATTACTTTTGTGTATCGGGGGTTATATTACTATCAAAAGATGGATCGCAACACCAAAAGGTGGATACCTCTTTGATAGCTTAATTCTGAAACTGCCGATAGTGGGTAAAGTTGTGACTTCTGTTACTTTGACTAATTTTAACCGGACATTTGGGTTGCTTGTCTCGGCAGGCATCCCCCTTTTGGAATCAATCAGCATTGTCGAGGACCAAACCGGTAACCTGGTTTTTAGAAACTCTTTAAAAGAAGCGTATCTTGGAGTAGAAAAGGGTTTACCCTTCTCCTCTCTTTTAAGCGGTAAAGTATTTCCCAAAATAGTCAGCCAAATGGTGAGGGTAGGAGAAGAAACAGGTAAGGTTGACGAGATTTTTTTTAAGTTAGCTGATTATTTTGAATCGGAATCGGACCATATGATTAAGAATTTGACAGTGGCAATCGAACCAATTGTCCTGGTTATCTTAGGTGGTGGAGTAATTTTCTTGCTGATTGCTATTATGTTGCCGATTTTCAAATTAACGACCTCATTTTAACTACACAGGGGTGCTTGCGTAAGCAGTTGGATTATGAATACAATAATCTCATTATGAAGAAGAGTAGAAACGGTTTCACTTTAATGGAGTTGGTGGTAGTAATCTGTGTATTAATTATCTTACTTGCTGCTGCCTGGTGGGTTGTTAACCCCTTTGAGCAAGCAAAGAGAAAAAGGGATATAGATAGGTTGGCTGATTTAACTAACCTGCAACAGGCTATAAATATAGCAGTGCAGGAATCAACTACTTCAGGTGCTGCCGTACTTTGTAAACCTACAGGTGCATATCCTTGTAGCGGTTCTAGCAGTAGCAGCACTTCAGTGACTTCAGTGTCGGATGGTAATGGTTGGGTTAAAGTTGATTTAAGCTCTCAGAAAAGCGTGTCTATTCCAACTTTACCCGTAGATCCGATCAATAATGAGGCTTTTCACTACACCTATTGTGCCGATAAAGATGCATATGAAATCAATGCCACCTTGGAGTCGGACCAATTTAAGGTCAAAATGATTGGCGATGGAGGTAATGAAAATTCAAAAGACAACACCGGTCGTTATGAAGTAGGCACAAACTTAACACTAATAGCTTCCGGTGGTGGGTCATGTACTTATTAATGTTTGGATTGGCCGGATTTATGCTGGGTGCGATTTTAGGAAGCTTTGCTAAAGCAACAGCAGACCGGATTCTGGCAGATAAGCGGTTAACCGGCAGATCTTATTGCTGGGGATGTTCAAAGAAGCTCCGCTGGCATGATCTTATACCCATTCTTTCTTACCTTATATTAAAAGGCAGGTGTAGATATTGCCAAAAAGATATCGGAATAGGTAATTTAATAACAGAACTTTTTATGGGGTTATTGGTAGGTTTTTTGTTTTGGCAATCGTACCCGTCTTTGTCCTCCTATTCCCAACCGCTTCTTTTGCCGGTGTTCATATTGGATTTAGGGTTAAAAACCTTTTTTATTACGGTTTTAGCTATAGTCACTATTACAGATTTGAGAGAGATGTTTATACCGGATAAAATAACAATCCCTTCGATTGCGTCTGTGTTAATTGTTTTGGTAACCACAACTACTTATAAAATTGCTTTAATATATATTAGTCTAGGAGGCTCAATCTTAGGTAAATATTTGCTTCCTCCATATACTGATTCTTTCCAAAGACACGCCTTAATTACAGTCCAACCATTTTTAGGATCTATCGCTATGGGAACCTTAATAGCACTGTTTTTTTTCTTACTGGTAGTTGTAACCGGAGGACGTGGTATGGGTGGAGGTGATGTTAAGTTGGGTGCCCTTATCGGTTTGGCTCTCGGTTTCCCTTTTTCTATATTGGCTCTGTTTTTGGCCTTTATAACCGGGGCGGTTTTTTCGCTAGGTTTAGTTGTAGGTAGGAAGAAAAAATTTGGTGAAGTAGTTCCTTTTGGCCCCTTTTTAGTGCTAGGTAGTCTGTTGGCTTTATTTTGGGGACAACGGATAATAAATTGGTACCTTGCGATCCTAATTTAGGGTATTGACAAATATTTTCAAATATTCATATGATGGTATTAGTAAAGAATATGTTTAAAAAACTGTCCCACTCTTTTAAGAATCAATTAGGATTTACCCTCATTGAACTTCTCATAACTTTAAGCATTATTGCTGTTTTATCAGTTTTGGGCTTGGTAGTATTTGCCAATGTTCAAAGGACATCCCGAGATACTCAAAGAAAAGCTGATATTGATTCTATTTCTACAGCCATGGAGCAGCATTTTAATCAAAGCCCGGCTTCCGGTTGTACCACAGGGGTAACAGGTCAATATTGTGCCCTGGCAGGTACGTTCTTTTCGAGCGGACAAATCCCAACCGATCCTATTAATACAGGGACAGCTTGCAGCACCAATGCATGTAAATATTGTGTTAAATCAGCTGCCGGTGCCTGTGCCACCGGTGATACTACTGTGGCTGTCGGTGCTCCGGCTGCAGCTGCAACCTACACTGTCTGTACCAGTCTAGAGACTACTAGTGGTCCGGGTGGGCAAAACTACTACTGCCGCTCCAATCAGCAATAATCTTTGATCCAACCTTAAGCTTATCTTGACTGACTGTCTCAAATACAAGATAATCTGATTAATGCCCAAATCCTCCGGTTATACTTTAATAGAGCTGATGGTTGTTCTGACGATTATTGCTACCCTCTCCACCATTGGGTTTGTTACCTATACTACATTTTTGAAAAACGCCCGGGATGCCAGAAGGCAGGCAGATCTTAAATTTATTCAAAGTGCTTTAGAACAATATCATGGGGATCAAAAGCACTATCCTGCCGGTTTGGACTTCGGTGACAGGTTAACCAATGCTACAGGAGTTACCCCGGCGCCTGTTGTGAGTAAAACCTATTTAAACAATGTACCTATTGGGCCTTCAGGGGCCGCAGAATATCTGTATAAAGCATTTAAATCCGATAATTCCCAGTGTATTGCTTCAGAGGCAATAAGCTGTACAAAATATTGTTTATATGCCAAAGCCGAGAATATGAGTCAAGTTGAAAGTTTATGTCCGGATCAGGTAGGGTTTACCATGGAAGTTACCTCCCCTTAGGATGAATAAAGAAAAATTGGAGCTTGGTTATACTTTGGTTGAGCTTATCATTGTGATGACGGTTATAAGCATTGTTTCTATGGCCGTATATTTAAACACCCGTTCTGTGACGCAGGATCAGATACTTGTAACCGCCGTATCAGATATCCAAAGCTTTTTGAGGTTGGCTCAAGCTAATGCTACATCCAGTACGGTTTGCGATAATGGCTTGCCCAGCTCTTCTTGGTCTGTAGAATTTGATAATGCGAACCAAAATACTTTACGCTTGATGTGTGATAAAAGTTCCAGTCCTCAAAAAACTCTAATATTAAATCAAGCCATAATCCCCTCTATTATGGGTTCTTCCTGTTTAAACTCCTCTTTTCCTTCAAATCAAGTCTCTATAAGTTTTTCTTCCGTATATGGAAAACTGACATTTGTAGGAGCCGACCAGTGCTTGTTGGGAAGCAGTACGCTGAATCTGACTATTAGAAATCTTACCAATGGTGGAGAGCGGGAATTTAAAGTTAGCAAGGGAGGTGCCATAGATGTTACGCAGTGAAAAAGGGCAAAGCCTACTGGAGATGATTGTGGTAGTTGCTGTAGGTACAATTATAGTAGGTGCACTTACATTTGCCACAATCGCCAGCTTAAGAAATGCTCAATATGCTAAAAGCCAATCCCAGGCTACCAAATTAGGACAGGAAGGGATGGAAAAAGTCCGGAGCATTAGGGACAGGGATACTGTAGTGCGTTATGCAAAAGCTCCAGGTTCCTTTACAGATAAATTCAGTGACTTGTGGAGTATTAACTTCTCCTGCCCGGGTAATTGTTACTTTACCCTAGCAGGTAGCACTTTGGTGGGTGGAGCCGCTACCAGCTATGAAGAAGTAGATAAAGATTTTAAACGTCAGGTACAGGTAGAAGATGGCTCTAATTTTGCCCAAGAGAAGAAAGTTACAGTTATTGTAGTATGGAATGATTTTTCCGGGAGTCATGAGTCCAGAATTACGACATTACTTAGAAAACCATGAAGAAACATTCTAGATTCAGTGATGGGTTTACTTTAGCAGAGATGTTGGTGGTTATATCGGTTCTCTCTGTTTTTGGAGTAATCCTGGCAGTGATTTTTTCCCGGACTATTGGGGGCAGTAGCAAGGCACAAATTTTGGAAGTGATTAAACAGAACGGCCAATCCGTTTTGGAAACTATGGATAAGACTGTCAGAAACGGTGACAATATAGTTTGCCCAGATCCCGGGATACTTTCTTCTACCCTGGTGGTGGTCAGGGATGGGGCATATACCAGGTTTAGATTTATTACCCCTACACCGGAAAGTAATGGTTATATTACTATGGATAATCCGGTTGTTTACTCCCCTACTATGTGTGGTGATGTGCTAATAAATCCGGTTGTAGTGACTGATAACACTTTGGATGTTAAAGGTAAGACCGGTGTGTCGGTCAGTGGAGGTAACTTTGAGGTGGACAGAAAATCGGGTTTTTCGGATATAATAACAATTAAGTTTGTGATTGGTCCGGGAGTAGAAGTACCGACTAATTTATCCAGTCAGATAGATCCGGTTAGTTTTCAGACAACAATTCAACTTCGATGATTGCCGGCTTGGTTGACACTTTCCCTTCTTCATGGTTTAGTTAAAGCATGAGCCAAAAGTGGCTGACTGCCATACTTATCCTTGTTGCTATCCCAATTATCCTGGCTGTAGCAGCCTCCCGCTACTTTCTCCCCTCCCCCAAACCTTATACCCCGCCTAAAGTTAGTGTTATCCAAACCCCACTCTTACCTATTACCACCAAAAGCACAATTTCAGGTTGGAGCATCCAGCAAAGCATTCTTCCCCAGCCTGCGGGAACAACTGATTCCGATGGGACTAAGAATCAAGCAAGTTATAACTATTGGACAAGTTTGAATACCTGGGGAGTATTTAAGGAAAAACATTTAGCAGGAATAAACAATACCTCCGGTTCGACTATCCTAAAAAAGACAGCTCAAGCCAGCCCTTCTGCAGCTTTTGACCAGTATGGGGTAACTGCCAAAGCTGTCACAATCACTTTAACAGATAAAATCCAACCTATGCTGCAAAGCAAGGATGATAAAGCAAAGGTGGTAACTTCTGTGGGGGAACAGTTTAATAAAGGCAGTGGAGAATTGACTATCTTTATCCATATCTCACCAGATCTTTTGAATGCTGATCCTAAAAATGCAGATTACCTCTCTCCCCGGGCTAGTATTTTATATCTAACTATACTTTTCCAGCTTACTCATCCTGATGCAACCATTAAAGAATCAGAAGATGCTGCTCTGGTTTTCTTTCAAGATCAACTTTCCTCCCAAAGCCTTTTTTCTATCAGGAAAATTTAGGACATTTTACGAAAACTTGAAGCTATCATACAAAAGATTTATACTGTGGTGTATAAAATAAGAAGGTTTATGATTGAACAATCAAGTACTACAGTATCGGAGTTAAAACAAGTAAGGGTTTTATTCCCACAAGGGCGGTTGGGGAGTCAGTTATATCGTCAAGCTCTACAGAAGGAAACCCCAAAGCAAATTCTGGAAATGAGAGAACATTTTGGAGAAGGTAACTCTGGAAGTAGGTCATTTATTATTGTTACAGTGGGATCTCAATGTGAAGCTAAAGATGAAAAAGGTAACCAATGCCAGAATCCAGCTACGATGACAATAGATTTTGATATTCTCTCTTCAGAAGAGAATATTCCTGTATGTGGAAGGCTACATGAATTGCAGGTGCGGCGAATAGCTGCACAAGATCTAGGTAAGGATCCGTACGATCCAACATTTGGAATCAATGGTCGAGGAAGAGCCTGAACCGAAAATATTTCCTTCTCAAGTTATTTCTTAACTACAGTACCAATCCTCAATAGCTGCGAATGGATCCGCTCTTCTACCTCTTTTGTGTCAAAATACGTTGTATCAATATATATATCGTACATGTCTTTACTACTTGGGTTTAAAGGGTCTATGCCTTGGAGGGCCGGGTGAATCTTCCTCCATTGTTTAAGGTCGAGTATCTCTCTTTCTGATGTTTCTTTTCTCGATTGATCACGAGTCAACTCGGGTCGCTTTTTTTTATCTCTGTTGTAAACCCTAGCATACCGTATATCATTATCACAAGTTAACAATATTGAGACGATTTGAGGGATAGTTTGTCCTTGTTGCGGATTTTGCATTTTTATCTCCCTTGCAAAGAATCCTCCCAATTTAGATTCTAATATAAACGTGAAATTAGGGTCGGTATTCATAAGTAGCCCTTTTTGCATCTCATCTATTTCGTGGTCGTACCCGATAGCTCTTTCATAATATCCGCCTAAATGCTTTCCGGTAGTTTCTAAAGCTCTCTTTCTAAAAAAATCACCCACTTTTATCTTCATATCAGGAGAAAGCCCGTATCGGGTCGCAAGCCTATCAATAGTTACAGATTTACCGGTACCTGGATGTCCGGATATAATAATACGCCCTCTTAGAATAAATTCATTTTCCTTTGGAGGAGAGATCTCTCTTTGCATCTTTTTTATGTTATCATGTTCAACATTCATTAGCCTAAATTCTATCTCTGCAGATATGTTTTTATTTTTTGCTTATCTTGTAGAATCATATCTTCAGGAAGTCTATCCAAATCAAATAAGCCTATATCTAAGCCCTCCTTCGTTGCTTCTTCAGTCTGATAGGGCAAGTATACTGATATAGAACTTGCACTGAATACTGCCAGCCAGAATTGCAGAGTGTTGTTTTCGGGGGAGATAAACTCCTTGTCTTCAATTAAGAGTAACCTATCGATACTGACTTCCACCCCGCACTCTTCTCTTACTTCTCTAGCTAAAGCTTCATCAAACATTTCCCCTACTTCAACTCTTCCTCCGGGAAGTGCCCAACCTGCATGTGGCCTAGTTCTTCTGGCCAAAATGATTCTACCATCTGGAATAATGATGATGCCAAGAGCAGCACCATCTATTGGGTACTCTAGCTGTTTTTTCTTTTGGTCTTGAAAGTCGACCTTATTTAAAGGTTGTCTTACTTTAACAACTGATGCAGGATATCTTTGAAGAAGTGTATTTATGGAATTTGGATATTTTATTTCTTCAGGAACAAACGGTAACATTGATTCTTGACTTGGCATAAATAGATTTACACGTTTACTTTCTTAAATACAAGCTCCAGTTTATTTGTTATTTGACTAAGTAGATTATCGCTAGGTAGACGAGAGTTGTTCTTATCGTCTTCGTTGTTTAGAGTAAAGTGTTTAGCCAGAAACGTATTTGTTTCAGGAGCTGTTAGTTTCCCATATTGTAAACAAATGAGTCTATTATTGTCACCCAGCACCTGATCTGCCTCATAGAATATAGCTTTTACATATTCCTCTATTGACATAACACCACCTGTACTATTCGGATTTGGAACAAGGTATGATTCGTTTATCTCTTTCCAGTGGATGTCACCGAAGCTAACAGTATTTCTTCGAAAATCATTCCAAAAATTCCTAAAGTGAAGCATAACTTCGGCAGCTTGACTGAATTCAAGCATAGTTTCTGACGAGACATTAAGTTGGGGATAATCTTCGTTATTTGCCTGTCTTTCGGTAAAGTGGTATCCGGAATTTCCATTCCAACCTCGGAAAAACCTAAATTCTTCTCTAAAATAGTCATAAAAACTTCTTGAGAAGTCGCTTAAGCAGCGCAGGATGACAGGTTCTTTCATATCAGGAGCTGCTGGATCTCTAAGTAAAAATATACCATCTTCTGCCAACACTCTGGTTACTTCTCGGATTGATTGCTTCCAAGATGCTATACCGTCTATCGAATAACTATATACCTCATGTAGAACTGACGAAATAACTAACCCGTCGATACTATGGCTTGGAAGAGGCAGATTAGATGCATCTGCCAATATAGGATCAAACATAAATTGACTCATCTGGGATCTATCTAACGAAGCTTTAAGCGCTACTTTGGAAACATCAATGCCAATTATCTGTACCTTTCCCCCAAATAGTTCGTGCAAAGCTTCTATCTCCTCTCCTTGACCAACCCCAATAGAGGCAATCTTTGCCGGAGAAGACAGGTATCTGGCCAACGGACTTAATTTCTGGATCCTTAGCATGAGAGATTCCGGACTAGTCCCATTTATAGAGTTGAGATAAGAGATACCTGCATTATCTAGGTGTCTTTGTATTCTAAGAACAGGGTGATCTCTATACAGATGATTTTCAATATTCATAATCAGACTAAATTACATTTAATTGATAATGTTTGTTGAACTCTGATTCAATTATGTGTGCACTCTCTTCAGGGGTACTTCGCGAGGTGTCAATTACCATAACTCCCGTTTTAACCGCTATCTCAACTGCAGATGAACGGAGTTTAGCTACAAACGAACTCCATGATTTTCTCCATTCAGATTCTGAAATTCCCAATCTAGGCGAAAGTCTTTGTCTAACCGTATCTGTATCTGCAATAAAGACGGTGTATAAACCTGGAGCCCAATCATGGTTCTTTGATTCATTGAGTACGCAAGAGACTACCTCTGTGCCGTAAATTGTGGAATAAAATACAGAGTCTAACCATGTCCGATCCACAATAACTGTTCCAGAACGTTCCCGGACAATAGTGTTTTTCTTCATATGTTGTTCAAGTGTCCACAATTGAGCTGCAATCCTCTCTTGTAGGGGGTGTTCTGGACGAGTTAGAATAACTCTATCTGGTGCAGGATCTAAAAATTCCGGAACAACTATAGTTCTCCATCTCTGTGAGAGAATTTCAGCAACGGTGGTCTTGCCTACACCAACCATTCCGGTAAGATAAAGAACATGTTGGCGCATACCACTAGGAAGAGGCTCTTGCCTTTTCAATATTGTTCCGATGTCCTCTAGAAATTTTTCCGGTAACATCTGTACCTTCACAGAGGGCATATTATACATTTTCTCAATTTGGAATTCAAAAGCAGAATGATGAAATAAATTAGAGCCCAATGCAAACATACAGAATGAATTGATTTATTTTTTGTTCAATGATAGTATCCTTCTATAATTATGTGGTTACCTGAACAGAGTGCTATTACCCCGCTATCATGGGGACAAAAAGAACTCAAATTAATGGAAATAGGAAACTTAAGGATAATACTGCCTACGAGTGAGGAATGGCCCACCCCAGGCTTATATGTGTTACCTGATTCTGCTGAAATGAGGGTCCGTAAAAACGAAGGAACTTCAAGGATAAATCCTAATTTAACTCATTATCTTGAACAAACTCCCCCCGTACATGCCATAAGGCAATTCAGAGGAGTAAGTCCCTTAGTGCATGAATTATTCTACGGATTGCTGGGAAGAGAAGCTCATATTTACGATGATGGTAATTTTAACCCCCAGCAACTTCCTGATATTGCCCGTTTTTGTCTAGAAAGATTTAATTGGGATATAACAACAGAGGCTAGGAATTTACTTAGACTTTAAGTCCAGCAAAGCCTTTTTTCTATCAGGAAAATTTAGAGTTACTTAATTAGTTATCTGTATTTGTATACTGTCAAAGTATCTTGATGTAGTAAACACACCTTGCCTTTTTCCCGGTTAAGGATTAGTATGAGATTTATGAATCGAGATGATTTCAAGAAGCTGCTTGAGGAAGCCCTCGAACCGATAAAACAGAAGCAGGGAAGTCATTCTGCTATATTGGAAAAGCACTCTGCTATTTTGGAAAGTCATTCTGCT
>CAZGFG010000013.1:0-23360 GCA_964524895.1 uncultured Gammaproteobacteria bacterium
TCTGTTATACTTGACACACTTCCTCCAAAATGGAGGATTTTTTAGTAGAATGCCCAATATTTTAGATTTTTTAAAAGAAGTTAAAGAGGAATTAAATAAGGTAGTTTGGCCCACCCGGGAACAAACTGTGCGCTACACTGTTTTAGTAATTATTGTAGCTGTTGCAGTTGGATTATTCTTGGGGGGTTTAGACTATCTCTTAACCTCTCTTACTTCTTTTTTGATAGGACAATATGGACGATAACGATCAGAAAAATCAGATTACAGAAGAACAGTCCGGTGTATCAGTGGATCAACCAGTCAGTGAATCAGAAGATACAGATACACAGGCCAACTCTCCAGCATCCAAATCTGATGTACCTGGAGCCCGTTGGTATGTAGTACATACCTATTCAGGCCATGAGAATAAAGTAGCTACCACCTTAAAACAGCGCGTAGAGTCTGAACATCTGGAAGATAAAATTGTGGATATTTTAGTTCCTACCCAGGACAAAATTGAGATCAAGGGTGGGAAAAGAGTCGGGATTAAAGAAAAAATCTTTCCGGGCTATATTTTAGTCAAAATGGTTTTGGATGATGCTTCCTGGCTGGCTGTTAGGACTACTCAGGGAGTTACCTCATTTGTGGGTATTGGCAATAAGCCTACCCCCATCTCCGATGCAGAGGTTGCAACTATTGTTAAATTTACCCAAACAGAAGCTCCGGTTTACAAACAGGTCTTTATGGCAAATGATACGGTAAAAATAGTAGATGGACCATTTGCCGAGTTTATAGGTAAGGTTGACTCGGTTGATGAGGAAAGAGGTAAAGTTAAAGTCTTGGTTTCAATCTTTGGAAGGGAAACACCGGTAGAGCTGGATTTTTTACAAGTGACCAAAATTTAAATTTTGGTCATCCTGAGCATAGTCGAAGGATGCAGAAAATCTAGAACGAGGAACTAGGAATCTGGAACTAGGTTTTACCTAGCTCCTAGTTCTTAGATCCTAGCTCCAGACATATGGCTATAAAAAAAGTAAAAACATATATAAAATTAAATGTTCCGGCAGGGCAAGCAACTGCTGCTCCTCCTGTGGGACCGGCTTTGGGTCAACATGGCCTGCCTATTATGGACTTTGTCAAAGCTTTTAATGAAAAAACCAAGGATAAAACCGGTAATATCCTACCTGTTGTGATCACGGTTTATGAAGACAGGACATTCTCTTTTATTACTAAAGAACCTCCTGTTGCAGAAATGATTAAAAAAGCCATCAATTTGGAAAAAGGATCCGGTAAGGCCTTAAAAGAACCTGTTGGGACACTTACCCGTGCCCAAGTGGAAGAGATCGCCAAGGCTAAGATGCCTGATTTGAATGCCAATGATCTGGAGGCAGCAGCCAAAATTGTTGAAGGTACAGCCAAATCAATGGGGGTAAAGGTGCAGGGATGAAAGGAGTAACCCTTCGACTTCGCTCAGGGTGGTTCGACTTGAACTACAGTGGTGAGCGAACGAAGTGAGTCGAACCATGGGTAAAACAAAAACTGTAATAATTGATGATTCTCAAGTAGTAGAAGAGAAACCTAAAAGCAAGCCTAAGAAAAAGGTTGATGATTTGGTGGCTAAAATCAATGCGGAGCTTGGGGTTACAGAGAAACCTGATAAAAAGCGAGCGAAGCTTGATTCTATTGCGGATGATAACGAGGGAGTGCAGGCCCCGAACGCAGCGAGCCCTAGACGAGTCTCGAGTCAGCTCGGGACGAGCGTATCCGAGGCGAAGCCGCAGGCCTTCGGCTCTGAGGCTCAGGCTCGAAGAGACGCTAGCGTTGGCGAGCAAGAGAGTGGGTCTGCCGACCGAAGTCCCAAAGCTAAACCAGATAAACAAGTTCAACAGCAAAGATCCAAGCCCAGAAGTAAAAAATACCAAGAGGCAGTTAAGGAGTTGGATAAAAGTAAAAACTACCCTCTAGCAGAGGCTGTTGACATGGTTAAAAAAATGTCTTACTCTAAATTTAATGGATCCTTAGAAGCTCACATAGTCACCGCGCAAACGGGAATTCGTGGTTTTATCTCCTTACCCTATGCCTCCGGGAAGAAATTGTGCATTTTAGCCTTCGGTAAAGGCGCTGAAGAATCGGGCGCAGATTTAGTTGGGTCTGATCAGACAATAGAAGATATTTCCAAAGGAAAGATAGATTTTGATATCCTTATTGCAACTACGGCTTGGATGCCTAAATTGGCCCGGGTTGCTAAGAATCTGGGTCCAAAGGGTTTAATGCCCAATCCCAAAAACGGTACCATTACTGAAGACCTAAAAAAGGCTGCAGAAAGCTTCCAGGAAGGCAAAACAGAATATAAAACAGAACCAAAGGCTCCCCTCATCCACCTAAGCTTGGGTCAATTAAGCCAGCCTACACAAGAGCTTGCTGAAAACATTAAGATACTTTATACAACAATTGGCAAATCCAGGATCAAAAAGATTAGCCTCTCACCTACCATGGGGCCTGCAGTTAAGGTAGAGCTTGCTTCTATCTAGGCATCTTTCCTTAAAGCTTTTCTCAAAATTAGCCCCAAATTAATTTTTAGACCATAAACGGAGAGTACCCCAAAACTTATTACAAATAAAACGGAGCAGACATGGAACAACACTATCATAGCTGATGCCAAATTTGCCTCCAGGCCTAATACTGCCGAAAGTATTAATAGCCCCGAAGCTTCAGCAGATCCTATAAATCCGGGAGCTGCCGGAATAAGGTATGTCAAAGCAGACAAAAGCTGACCAAAAAACATTTTTAGGAAATCCTGGGGGGCTCCTATAGCCAAAAAGGTAAAATACCAGATGGCCGCATCTGCTCCATAAGCCAAAACAGTTAAAAAAGCTAATTTAGATAAATCCCAAGGCCCTCTTCTCAAAACAGAGAAAGCTTCCAAAAAGAAGGTACAAATTCTGTCAAAATATATCTTAATACTATTTACTATTAACAGATGGGTCAAAAATTTGAACAATTTTTTGGCAAATTTTACCTGAAAAATCATAAGATAAGTTACCAGGAGTGAGACTGTCGAGATAAGCATTAGAAGTGAGGCAAAATTCCCGGGCAGATTGGTTTTAAGAAATAGTGTCAAAGCCGATGCCATCATCAAAACCATCAAAAAATCCAAGAATCTTTCTAAAAATACCCAGATAACGGATTTTCCCAGAGGCAAACCGTATTGAGTGTGAAGATAGATACCTTTCGCAATCTCCCCCGCTCTAATGGGTATTAGAAAATTTAGCATCATTGCCACCCCGTTTAGAAAAAACAGATTTTTAAGAGGGATTTTTTGTATCGGAAGCAAGAAAATCTTCAAGCGCCAGGAACGAAGCAGCACCGATACGAACATAAAGAAAAAAACAGTTATCAGTATTTGCGGATTTACCTTTAAAAGTGTCTGCAAAATCTCTTCCAAATTGACAAAGCGCAGCCAAATAAATATCAGGATAACGCCTAGCGCGGTGTTAATTAAAATTCTGACTATGTTTTTTACTGATATCATCTACATTCATTATTGTACATTCTGTACTCTACATTGTACATTAATATTTAGCATGCCCTTGTCACTTAATTTAAAAATTGCCCTTGGTGTTTATATATTTTTGATTCTGTCTATCCCGGCAGGGGCATATCTGGTCTCCCGGCAGCAAATTTTTAAAACTTCTGCCTCCCAACCTCCGCCGGTTAGTAAACTTACCCAAGAGAGCACTCCTTCTTCTTCTCTGTCTGCCCTAGACGAGATTAAACAGTTTTCCCAAACTGCCGTTCCCCCGTCTACCCCACTCCCGGTATCTACTCCTTCTCCGACGGTTTCTTTTGGGCCTACCTTAAACTTTAAACTGGTTTTGGAAGGAAGGCCAGTCAGCAACCAAGCTGCCAGGGTATTTGTGGGGATTGCCGAAGGCAATACAACTTCCAATCCCCAATATCTTTTGAGTTTCACTGTAGATTTGGAGGCCAACGGATTCTTCTCCGGACTTTCCCTGGCTGGTTTAACTGCAGGAAACCAATATACGGCCGTGATTAAAGGCCCTGCCCAAATTGCTTCGGCAACTGATTTTATTATGTCCCCTTCTGTCAGCAATCTTAATAACAGTGAGCCTATTACTCTTCTATCCGGAGACCTAAACGAAGATAACACCATTAATGCTGCCGATTATGCTATTGCCAAAGCTGCCTATAATACCACTCCAGCTTCTTCAAATTGGAATGCAAATATAGATTTGAATAAAGATGATATAGTAAACAATATTGACCTTGCATACATTCTTAAAAACTTTGGTAAGAGTGGGGATTCAGGAATCTGGGTATCTACTACACCTCAAGTTGCTACCCCTTCAGGCTCACTCTCTCCGGGCGGGTCAGCTACTGCTACACCCTCCGGTTCACCCCAACTACCGGTTGTTAATCCGGACGGCCGCCAAGGTTATTGGATGTGGATCCCTAAATAGTTTAACCCCATAGTACTTGACTTTCCTCTTTAAGTCTGCTATACTATCCGACCTATAGCATGAAAAAGCTATTCACATATTCATTTTCCTTCCTATTTGGAGCTTTACTGCTCCTACAATTTAGTGTGGTAGATTCTCTAGCTTTGGATACACCTCTTACTTCTCCTATTACCAGCCCTGTCACTTCACCGGCAACCACCTCTTCTTCATCCAATTCCAGTTCTTCCGAATTGCAGCCTCCTGCACCTACTTATAATACTCAAGCACCTGTTTGTGTGGATGCTAAACCTAAAACTGCTCCTAAATTGATTTCCGCAGTTTCATCCGAGCCCAATCAAGTCACTCTTGTTTGGGACAAAGCTGAAGGATCGGTAACTTATTACTTAGTAACTTATGGTATTGAATCTGGAAAACCTATATATGGTAACCCTAACGTAGGAGACCAAAATACTACCAAATATGTAGTCAAGGGTTTATCAGGCAACACCACTTATTACTTTAGGGTCCGAGGCGGAAATTATTGTATGCCCGGAGACTTCTCAAACGAAATAGCTGTAAAAGTTAATGGTCCCCAAATTTCTTCTTCTGCGGAAGGGTTCAAACAAGGAGTTTTGTCTGCCCAACAGGAAGAGAAGCAAAATGAAGTCACCGACAACCAGCCATTCCGACCGGTTACCGAGGTTCAAAGCAATAGAATCTTGGCCAATACCACAGGATTTTTTAGGCAGATCTTAGAATTTATCAAGAATTTGTTTACCAGTTAAAATCGGTGGTACACTTAAAGTGTGCTGACCCTACCGGTTTTCTTAACTTCCTTTTTGCTATTTATTTTGCCTAATATTGTACTACCTATTACAATCTCCCCTTTTGAGGTTCCTAAAGTTGTATTGGCAGAAGCTCTAATAATTATCCTGGCTGCTCTACAGCTTTTTAAACTCAAATCTCTGCATCTGACTAAATTGAGACTGCTCCAACTGCTATTTATAGGAATAATAGTCCTCTTAACTATCTTCAATTTGATTTTTACTAAAAATCTGCAAATTTTGTTTGGTAATCCTATTAGACTACAAGGAATTTTCCTGCTTTGGAGCTTACTGGTATTTGCCATAGCAGCAGAAGATATTACTCATTCTAAATACACAAGAGTGATTTATCGGATCTCCGGTATAGCTTTGCTTTTAGGAACACTTATTTTGGGGATCAATCAAAACGGCCGGGCTTTTGGTACGTTGGGTGAACCTAATGCTTTAGCTGCTACGGCGGTATTTTTCTTCCCTTTTTTCTTTCTAATGGAGAGAAGGGCTGTTAAGATAGCTTCATTAATAGCTACTTTGGTTATTATTTTGCTGGCTGACTCACGCTCCGCTTTAGCAGCCTTAATTATAGAACTATTTTTTATCTTTTTAATACAAAGGGGGAGGGTATCTTTCTTGCGGGCAACTATCGTAACATTAGCTTTACTGGTCAGCACTCTAACTTTACCTTTTATCCAAAACAAATGGGTTTGGTTTGAAAACAGGGCAGAAATATGGCAAACTGCTATTGAATCAGGCTTCGAGTCCCCAATCTGGGGACATGGATTCGGCAATCTGCAAACTACCATACATCAAACATCCCAACGGCTAAACAACAACGTTCAATACCAGGTGGTAGATTCCAGCCATAATTTCCTGCTGGATTTTTGGGTGCAGGGAGGATTGTTGGGGCTTTTATCTATTTTGGGACTAATTTCCTTGAGCATGTTTAGGTTTATAAATAAAAAGGGTACTTTAAACCTGGTCTTACTTTTGGGAATGATAACAGTACTAAGCTTTAATCCTGTAAGTGTAGTAAATTTATTGGCCTTTTGGTGGTTAATTGGGAAAGAGGTTTGACAATTAATGGGTAGTACCTTAATCTGAAATTATGGATCCTCTTCCTGCTTCCAATCCTACTCCCCCCTCTTCAGACAAAAAATTCTATCTGGTAAACGGGATCTTGCTATCTATTGCTATACTGCTGCCTTTATCAATCTTCTACCTTAGGCAATATGACTTTAAAAACCTATTTTATTCGAGCAGCCAAACATATTCGACAATCGCCTTTAATCCCCAACTAGCTCAAGCTATATCTGTTGGAGATACACTGACCGGCAAGGGCCTACCTAATTCTAAAATTAAAATCTTTCTTACTCCAAGCTCAATCTTTGATGAGATCAAAACAGATAACCAAGGTAATTGGGTTTATAAAATTCCCCTTGCTTTAAAAAAGGGTAACTATTACCTAACTCTACAGATTTTAGATGAAAGGGATAATTTAGCTTCGATAAAAAGTTATAAACTTCAGATAGCTCCCAAATTCCAGTTTCCTCTTACCAGCATAGGCACAACCTATGCCCAAGATACCAGTAGAGGCCCAGAATTTGCTAATTGGGTCACCCAAATGCAAGCTTTAGGATTTTACCCGGCAGAGGAGAATGGTGAAATTGTCCTATATAACCGGGACGAATATGTCAGAAAATACTGCAGGAGTGGTTGCCTATTGAATCCACCTCGTATCCAGGAGATAATTGACAGCGTCAAAGCTGATGAAGGTCTTATTAGTGATTTGTTGGTAGAGGCTTATGATAACAATTATTCCCCCTTTGAGGCTTTATTACCTTATTTCCCTAGTTTAACAGATACTCCACAATACCAATCGTTTGTCAAAAGAGGCAACATTTATGTCCGTTCTCCACTACTTCCCCCCCTACAAACCCAGATTGATCCTGACACCTTAAAAGAGTTAATCCAGCGTGTGGCCACCAAAAGAGGTTTCACCGAGAAAGATCCTATCCAAATCCTAATCAACACTACTGATCCAATCTTTGGTACAAGAACCCTAATCAACGTCTTAACACTCCCTCCTTATAAAGTCAGTGATGATGATAGGGTTATAGCCTTGTTAAGTTTAAGTGTAGTATATGGCACGTCGGAAAAAGTTGTACTAGGTGGTATGCGTATCGGATCAGATATAGCTATAAATCTGCCAAAAGCTATCAAAGATATGCGCATCATCAGAGGAGCTATTAAATCAGGTGAGGCAGTACCCTTAAAGTCTCTTAAACCCCAAGCCGAAACCTGGATGACTGGAGAAAATTTAGCTATCAGACCAGGAGAAGTCATTAAAAACCCTTTGTCAAAGGTATACCCAGCAGAGGCTAGAGAATATTGGTTCAGGTTGGCAGAATTCACCGCCCAAGATGCTATTCTCTCCGGCGCCCCTGCCAATACTAGACCTATTATGGAAAAGGTCTGGAATTATGTCGAATATCTAGGGAACAAAGGTTTGATAAAGGGCTTCCATCAGCGCTTGAAAAAAGAGGAAGTGTTTGAAACAGTTGAGAATCGATGGGTAGTGTATGTCAGGGATGATGCCTGGCAACAAACTATAGGATTACCAGAAGCTAGTGGTTTGGCTGAAGGAAGGGCAGTTTTCCTAAGGTGGAGTGCGCAGGATGGATACACCTTAACCCACGAATTTGGCCATGTTGTAGGCTATCGATACCAAGATACAAGTAAAGTGGCAGGTAAATATTTTGATTTTAGTTTTGGCACTACTAGCTATGATGAAATAATGCGGGTCCTATATGAAATGGGGACGGATGATATGGCCAGCTTGTTAAGCGGTCAGGCTTCCGCATACAAAAAAGGCTACCCTCAACTATCAGAAAGTGTTTCTGATCTAATAAATTACTTAACTACTTATAGCAATGGCAGGTTTACCTGGGAAGACTTGCATGCTTTTGCAATTACTGCTGATGATGGTGCTATCTTGCAAAAGCTTTTTGGGGTCGAGGACCCGCAAAAGATGGTTGATCTGATGAGCGGAAAAATCGACTTTGTAAAATTGGACCAAATCTATAAAGCTAACATACGGACTAAATCACTTATTAGTATCGCTACAACTCCTGTTGTACACGACATATCAGCCAATTTAAGGGGTTTCATCGCCTTACAAACAAATTCAGGCAATCAGACTGCTCCGGTCATGATAACTTCCCCTGTCTATCAAGTAAACGCTGGGTTTTTGACTGACAATTTTAAAGAGCAAATCCATTTTAACGGTGATGTGATTATCAATCAGGTGTCAGGAGAAAATGTGCCAGGAGGACAGCTGGATGTTTCTACTTTAGTTTCGGAAAATAACAGAGCGGCTGATAGCTCGGAATTTGCAACTACCTGGAGCATCGAACCAGACGAAGGTCCTCAAACCCAACTTTTTATCAGAAATGCTTTAGCTCAAGAGGAGAAAGAAAAACTTCTCCAGTCTCTCAATGAAGTTCAAGCTATAGATGGTGGTGACCAGTGCCCAACCAGTTGTAAACTTCATCTACCTACCGATCTTAAACCTGGAAAGTATAGATTAAAGGCCTATCTTAGCCACCAAGGTTCGGATGCGATTCTAGACGAAGATAGTTATGAAATAGAGATAAAACCACCTGTAGTAAAATCGGTTAAAGTTAATGATTGGGAGATTTTTAATTACAATCGTGATCAAGGGGTGGATATTAGGGTGGCCGATACTGCAGAAGAGCCTAGGACTTTAATAAGCCCGGTGGTGGCTACTTACTCTGATAACAAAACCAAATTTTTTACCCTGAAATTTAATTACATCCCCCCTGCCAAACCTTCCCCTACACCTACAGTTCAACCTACACCTATAGAACAACCCAGCACTGACACCAACCAATCCAATAACCCACCCAGCCAACAATCAAATCAGCCAAGCAGTTGTATTCAAGATACCTTTGTAGGTTGTGGTCAGGGTTGCGGGATAGATCGTTATGCCTGCAGTGACGGATCAAACGTAAAAGAAACCTATAACCCCAATGGTGATTGTGCCAAATCAATTTATAACAGTGCTTGCACTGATCAACCCAATCCACCTTCTGCACCTCCAAGCTGCAAAGACGCTTACCCTCAATGCGGAGGGACAGCCGGTTTGGAAAGCTACGATCCAACGGATACTGTCTGGGTAACACCAATTTGTGATACAGGAGGTAATATAGTTGATTACAAACATGATAATTTAGGAAACAGAGGTGAATGCCCATGATCTATCTTGATAGAAAGAGACTCTTTCAGGTAATGGTAATATTCTTACTTCTAATTTCTCTGCCCTTGAGTCTCCTACTTTTGACCAAGCCTGTACTTTTTAAAACTAAGGCTGCAGAAGAAGTCTATAATGCTTTTGAAATTAGGGATAACGAGGGCAATTTACTCACTTGTTCAGAATTAGGTTGTAATACTAGTACACTCAATATCAATATAAAACTTAGGGATACAGATTTTTTTAGTCAACAGAAATAAATTTCTAAAAAGTACTTGAAGTTAGGGAAAAAATGTAATAGAATATCGCTAGCTTAAGACAGTTGGTTGAGCGAAGCGAAATTCTGAGCGTAGTCGTACTTCGATTGCACTCAGTACGACCCTGAGTGATAATCGAATGGGTCGAAGAATCCATTCCTTGTAAATCCAACCGAGGCGTTATTAGGTACAGGGTATAGTTGCTAAACCCTATCCCCTAAAAACTCCTCGCAGAAGGAGTTTTTTTATGGCTAAAACAAGAATACAAAAAGAAGAAGATGTAAACCTTTTAACGGATAAATTAACCCGCGCCAAAGCGGTTGTTTTTGCCGACTACAAAGGTATGACTATGACCCAGCTTTCAGATTTGAGGAATAAGCTGCGGGAGGCAAGCGCACAGTTTATTGTTACTAAAAATACCCTGCTAAAACGCGCCCTCCCTACCAACTACCAACTACCAACTACCGACTTATTTGATGGCCCAACCGCTACCCTATTTGCTTATGAAGATGAGATCACCCCTATAAAGACCCTTGTTAAGGCTCTAAAAGACAATTCTGTTGGCTCTGTTAAGGCCGGATTTTTAGGCCTAGAGCCACTTAATGCCGACAAAATCACCCAGCTCTCTACCTTGCCCGGCAAAGATGAGCTGCGAGGCCAAACAGTAGGAGTACTGGCTGCTCCCCTTAAAGGAATGCTCACGGTATTGCAGGGTAATTTAAGGAATTTAGTATATGCATTAGATCAAGTTAGAATATCGAAGGGGGGTGAAAATTAATGGCAGACGATCAAAAACAAGCAGAAGTAGTTGAAGAAAAAGTAGAAGAGGAGGAGGCAGCTACTGAGGTAACCGCAGCAGAAGAAGAAGTTAACGAGGTTGTTGAGGAAATTAAAGAAGTAGAAAAAGAGCTGGAAGAAATAAAAGCTGAGGAACCTAAAGAAGAGCCTAAAAAAGCTGCAAAAGCTGTTTCAAAAGACTTAGAAGCAATTATTGAAAAAATTGAAAAACTTTCTGTGTTAGAGTTAGCTGATTTGGTTCATGCTCTAGAAGATAAATTTGGCGTATCGGCCTCTGCAGCCGTAGTTGCTGCACCAGCCGGTGCAACACCAGCATCCGGCGAGCCGCAAGAGGAAAAGACTACATTTAATGTAATCTTATCCGGTGCAGGCGCAAATAAGATTGGGGCTATCAAAGCGGTACGGGAACTCGTACCTACCCTCGGACTTAAAGAAGCTAAAGATTTAGTGGAAGCTGCTCCAAAACCTGTTTTAGAGGGAGTTAACAAACAAACTGCAGAAGAAGCAAAAGCTAAATTAACCGCTGCAGGTGCAACTGTAGAATTACAGTAAAAGTATTGAATGCAGAATTAGGGGTTAAAAATTCTTAATTCTGCATTCTTTATCTTAATTCCTAATTCATCTCTTGACACTGTCTGTTTAGTTGTGATATATAATGTATAGTTAGTAGTTAATAGATTATTGTTAAAGGTAATCTCAAGAGCAGACTAGTAACTACCCTAACAACATGGCTGATAAAATCTCACTAGAAAACCTCCCTGATTTATTAACCGTTCGAGAAGTAGCTGAAGTTTTACGGGTTTCCCCTTTAACCATTAAAAGATGGGGCAAAAGAGGTAAATTGCCGGCAATAAGAATCAATTCCCGAGGTGATAGACGCTATAAGAAAGAAGCAGTACTATGGTTGCTTGGCATAACCCAAAAAACATCCTCGAGTGACTCATCTTCACAAAGTACGTATTAGAATCCCACTGCTTCATATATTAATTTAGCACTCAAGTTATATATTCTGCTAACTAGGGTAGAATATGTTGTTGTAGGGCTAAAAACTTATTCTGAAGTTATTTGCGGATGCACCTTATATAAGGGATTTAAGTCAAACCCTATCTCACCCTTCTTTTCTACTACATAATATGTTAGTCCCTTTTTTTCTTTTAGAGCCGTGGTTTCTTGCAGTTTAGGGTTAAAAGGGCTATTCCGCAGTACTACCAATAAATTCTTGCCAATGTTTATAATAGAACTTGCCCACCCTGCAGGCACATCCAAGTGTCTGCCCGGATGCAAAGTCACTATCTTAAATTCTTTTGCCTCCCCAAACTCATCATTTCTCTGCATTAGCATTACCCCCTGTCCAAAAAGGCATTGGTAAGTCTGGATCCCCAAATACTTATGAATATACCCATAAGTCTTATTAAATTCTACCCCATTTTTGCCTGAAGAGATAACAAAAATACTCTGCTCCGAAGTATTTATAACATAATAAGGCTCTTTAACCCCTTTGGCTTTAGACTCCATCAATACATCTTCCAATTCTTTATGGTGAGCAGTAATTACCATAGGTATTCAGCTTAGCATAAAGAATACGGTAGCAGTCAACTACTTCTTTTGGGAAAAAGCAGCCATAAATATTGCATAAGGGCCGACTGTCTTTTAATCCTCCAGGGTTGGAGAATAAGTCTGAACAACCATTCCAATCCTATGCTGCGCATCCAAAAAGGGGCCCTGGGGACTTTACCTGAAAAATAATCAAACGCTCCCCCTACACCCATCATTACTTTAACAGGCAGCTTAGGCAGATTCCGAACAATCCACTTCTCTTGCTTAACGTGCCCAAAAGCTACAAATAGAATATCGGTCGGCGGAATTTTATTTACGAGGGGTGACAGCGAGGAGGGATCTTGCCGCGTAGCCGCAGCGAGCGTAGTCGAGTGAGGATGCACGGCGGGAAACCGAGCTGGCAGGACCCCGAGTAAGTTACCGTCACCATCTACAATCCCTCCGGAGCCGACAAAAGTAACTGATATATTTTGATACTGTTGCTTTGAGCGCTCCAAAGCCTTTTCTGCTACCCCTTCCTTACCTCCTAAAAAGCCTATTGTATAGCCCTTTTCTGCAGAAAGTGCTATTAATTTCTCCATTAAATCAGTGCCGGAAATCCTATTTTTTACCTTGCCGGAAAGCTTTAAGCCTATTCCATCCGGGATAGATAAATCTGCATTATTCAATAACTCTCTGAATCGCTCATCTTTTTGGGCAGCTACCAAAAATTCAGGATTAGGCGTGACAATATAGTGTTTTTTACCATCTTTTAAAAATCCCTCCACTTTCTGCACAGCCTCATCCATTGAGAAATCATCAATTTTTACTCCTAGAATTTGTTTTTTTATTCCATCCATAATTCTGAATTCAGAATTCTTGATTCATAATTCTTTAAAGACTTTCAGTATTTGAGCTGCACACTTTTCCCAAGAAAACCTTTTTATATTCTTATATCCTTTTTTTATTAACTCCATCCTCAATCCTCTATCCTCCATCTTCTCCAATCCTATCACTATATCACCTACATTGTAAGGATCCACCAAAATAGCACCTTTCCCTGCTACTTCTGGTATGGAAGACAAATTAGAAGTAATAACCGGGCAGCCACAAGCTTGGGCCTCAACAATTGGTAGGCCAAACCCTTCAAAGAGAGAAGGATAAGTTAAGGCTATTGCCCCGCTATACAGCATGGGCATATCTTTATCCGGGACATAACCTAAAAACTTTACCCTATCTTCTATCCCCAGCTTTTTAGGCAGTTTATAAATCTCATCCGACAACCACCCCTTTTGCCCAACAATTACCAGATCAGAGGGGGAGGCGAAGTTTAGGCCAGTCAAAAAATGTGGCGAGTCAATCGTGTAGTCATTTGGCGATTGACGAGCGACCCAAATAGAATAAGCTCTTATTAACCTTTCCAGATTCTTCCTTGGCTGAACAGTACCTATAAACAAAAAATAATTTTTGGGTTTTAATTTATACTTACTCAAACTATTAACTAATAGATCACCTTTTGCGGGCCTGAACAGCTTCTGATCGTATCCTTCATAAACCACCTCTACCCTCTTAGGGTCAACCCCAACTTTTTGCACCAGGTCTTTTTTGGTGGCTTCTGATACCGCAATTAATTTAGTAGCAGTTTTCAATTGGAAGTTTTGGATAAAACCTAAATAGAGCCTTTGCTTAAGTTGGTGGGTTCTAGGAAGATACTCCGAACCCAAATCATGGACCGTAACTACGGTTTTAAGTCCGGGTTTTCTGATCAGAGGTAGGGTATGGGCAGGTACAAATAAAATATCCAAAGGATCAAGGAAGATTTTTAAAGCTAATCCTACTTGTGTCCACAACCTTGACCAGTTAATTGTGGTAAAAACAAAATTATCAGGCCATTTATCTTTATCTATTTGTATTCCTGGCCTTAGATAAACTTTATATAAATTTTGTTTATCAACTTGACTCAAGTGAAGGAGCAATTGGTATGAATAGTTTTCTGTTCCTGTTCTACCTTTTACAAATGCCCTGGAAGCATCAAAACCTATTATCATGGAATTAAGAATTAGGATTTAAGAATTAAGAGTTTTAATCTTGACTCTTATCTTCTAAATCTTAAATCTTGTCAGGGAAATGTTCAAGCAGAGAGTCCTCACCGTTTACTAACACTACGTTTGTATAAATCCAAATTCTCCAAAGCCATACCTGTCCCCAAAGCCACACAAAGCAGCGGATTTTCCGCTAAAGCACAAGGTACCCCGGTTGACTCTGTCATTAATTTATCCAAATTTTGGAGACAAGAGGTTCCTCCGCTCATTACAATTCCCTTATCTATAATATCTGAAGCAAGCTCCGGAGGAATTTGTTCTAAAACTCCTTTAACAGCACCCATTATCTTTTGTAAAACATCCCCAACCGCCTCTGTCACTTCATCCGAAGTTATAATTACAGTCTTTGGTAAACCGGAAAAGGCATCCCGTCCCCGGACTTCCATTTTTTCCAATTCATTTGGCTTTAACCGGGTAGCAGATCCAATTTTAATCTTTACCTCTTCTGCCATCCTCTCCCCAATTATTAAATTATGCTTTCTCCGGATATAAGACTGGATCGCTTCATCTATCTTATTCCCTCCTACCCTGACGGAGTTATGAACCACCACACCACCTAAACAAATTACAGCTGCCTCCGTAGTCCCACCGCCAATATCAACAATCATGTTCCCCGAAGGGTTGGCAATCGGAATTTTGGCCCCAATAGCTGCAGCCAGCGGCTCATCAATTAAAAAGGCAGTTTTTGCACCTGCAGACAAAGTCGCATCCAGTATCGCCCGCTTTTCTACAGAAGTCACACCGGCCGGTGCACAAACCATTACTTCAGGCTTAAAAATGCGGCTATGCCCACAAACTTTATCAAGAAAATAGCGGATCATAGCTTCGGTTATTACATAATCCGCTATTACCCCGTCTCTCATCGGCCTGGAAGCCATAATATTACCCGGAGTTCTACCCAACATTTCTTTGGCTTCATTGCCTACAGCTAAAACACGGTAATCATCGGTAGTTACAGCCACTACAGTGGGTTCATTTAGGACGATTCCCTGACCTGCCAGATAAACTAGACTGTTTGCAGTTCCAAGGTCTATTCCGATTCTCTTAGACAGATTAAACATAACGGGTAAATTAAAATTCTTGTTGCATTCTAGCAACAAGAAAACCAGGTCACAAGATAGGCAAAGTGAGTCAAAAGACTACACTAAAAGTTTTTACTTCAGATTAACTCCGTAGAGGTTGGGCTCCGAAGCAGTAGGGGTTGGAAAAGAACTAATCAGCACCAGCCTGGAAGAATCGGGCCAAGGAAAGACAAAGTTATCCAGGAAAGTCCCGGCAAAGAGTACCGCCTTATTGGTCCCGTCAAAATCCAAAACCGAAATACTACCCTCCTCTACCAAAATTACATGTCTGGAGTCCGGTAACCAGGTATATGATCGGACTGCAGGCAAATCAAACTGCCTATTTTCGTCAAGATCATAAACTTTCATTCCGCTGATATTGGAATTTGCTGCAAGCTCTTTTTGGCTTAAAGGCTGGTCTCTGAAGATAAATTTGGTTTCATCGGGAGACCAAGTTAAAACACCGGCTTCCGAGGCTATCTTGCGGGCGTTGATATCTTTGATTGTCAAAAGCCTTGAATCATTCTCGACCTTAATATCCTCATCCCAAGTTTTTAGGGTAGATTGCAAAGTCGGAGTAATATCCCTAGGTTCGTTATTTACTCTGTCTGCCTCCATCAGGTAATTATTGTTACCTAAAGTCACCAACAGTTGTTTTGAATCGGAAGACCACTTTAGTGTAGCGTTTGTGTAATCTGTTGTGCTGCCTACCGGAGTAATTTGGTGAGGTTCCGCACCCCTTGCAAAAGCGATCGGTTGATCTTTTGCCATAGTCCAAACCCAAATCCCAACCTTTTTGCCTGAAGGTACAATATATGCCAGCTTATTCCCATCCCGACTTAACACCGGATTTGCCACACCACTGAAGGTTAGAGGATAGATCGTGGGTATAGCTGGGAATAGTGTTACTTTTAACTCGCTGACCAGTCCTTCCTTTACCTCCACCTGCTTTTCCCAGGGAATAAACCCCTCCTTGACTACTTTGATGGTGTAGGATTTAGGTGGCAAGCTGGAAATGGTCGCATTTGTGGCAGTTGTTAAATGCCCATCCACGAAAACCGATGCGGCATCAGGCTCGGACCTGACTGTAATAATACCTGTCCCAACAATCCGTTTTTCTGTCGGAGAGAAGGTATACCCCTTAGCCAAAAATATCACTACTCCTGCCATCATCCCTATTAAAAGCAAAGTGATTATAGTGATAATAAATCTTTTAGACATATCGTTCGGATTAAGAACCCTAATGTAAATTGTACAATTTACAACATACATTGTAAATTACCTTAACTCCCTGCTAATTTTGCTCTTATAATTAGCCGCTTGAATAATGTACCCGGAGGATCACAGGTCTGCAAAGTTAAAACCGGTGCATCATAGCGGTTAATTAAATAGGAGATATCACCGGGATCAGTTACTGCCTTATCAAATACAACATAATCATACCTCTTGTTTTTATAGAAGATAATAATTTTGTCCCCCGGTCCAAGTTCTCTCAATAGATAGAAAATGGCATTGTAGCGCACAATGTTCCAAGGAGCATCTGTGGAATGGGAAAAAAGATATAAGTTACCTTTCTCGCCGGGCTTGGTGCTACCTGCAGCCTCGGCTACGCCTTGGGCTAAAGCAGCAGTATATTCTCTTTCGCTGGCAGGGTTAACATTGGCTACAACCTTGGCATTGGCATTAATTTTTTCGATAACTATACCGTAATCTGTTGAGACTGGGATAATGGCATTTTCTTTTGGCTTAACTTCACCAAAGCTGGACCCTCCGCCACTTTGGGGTGTGTCTTGTGAAGTAACCACTTCTCCAACTGTGCGTTGGATGCCTAAAATCTTATCTGCCCGATAGTTAAATTCTGCCTGAATTAGGGGTCCAAAAACAAACACAAGACCAAGAATGCCTGTTAAAAAAATCAAGTAGCCAAGAAACCTGACAAAAAATACTAGTTTGAAATGTTTTGACATATTTAGCGGCCCTGGAGGGAATTGCACCCCCGACCACTCCCTTAGGACGGGATTGCTCTTTCTACTGAGCTACAGGGCCACGATTATAGATATTTTACCATTTTAAGGAGTATAATTCTCTAAGATTCGGGGTGTAGCGCAGTGGTAGCGCGCCTCGTTCGGGACGAGGAGGTCGTTGGTTCAAATCCAATCACCCCGACCAATTCCTGGATTAACTGATATTTAAAGATATCCGCTGACTGCGGATTTGGATGTAGTTAATCCGTTGAAATGACTTAAGTCATTTCAACCCAAACCAAAGGTTGATTTCTGCTTCGGCTTCTTCCGGATTTCCGGAAGCATGGATAAGGTTGTAAACAGGCCTTTCTTCTTCATTGGCTTTGAGAATTGAATCAGTCCCCAGATCCCTCCTTATTGTCCCTTCTTCTGCTGTTGAGGGGTCTGTAAAGCCGGTAATCTTCCTTACCTTTGCGACAGCATCCTCTCCCTCTAAAACCAAAGCCACAATCGGCCCGGAAGTGATAAATTTTCGAAGCCAGGTGACTACTTTTCTACCTTGGTCAACAGCACTTTTAACCTGCTGGCCTGCTGCGATAGTTTTCTCCCCAATTGAGCGAAGGTATGCCTCTTCCATTGGATAGTGTTTTTCTATAATATCCAAAGGTGCCCGAAGCATCCTTAACTCCACTAACTTAAGTCCGGCTTCCTCATATCGGCGGATTATCTCACCTGTTAAATTTCTCTCAACCGCATCAGGTTTTATTAAAACTAAAGTTTTCTGTATCATATCCGGTCAATTGTACAAGGTTAATAGTTAATTGTAAATCACTTCACCTCTATATCCTCAACATCATAACTTCCATCCGTATAAATGGTTACTATAGCAAACCTGGGAGCCTGGGTATTCCTTTGAGAAGTTAAAGCTCCTACGGTGGTCATCTTCAAATTCGTATCAGGATCCTGGTAACGGGTGAAATAATGCAGGTCTCCTGCAAAAACCTCCATTACTCCATTTTCTTTGAACATCTTTTTCAAATCACCGGCCTGAACCTTTAAACTAGCCTCCACCTTTCCCATAACATGGTCGGAAGATGGATGGTATAGCGGTTCTTGTAGAAATACTAGGATTTTAGAAGAATTGTTGTCTTTTAACTGCTTTAGGAGGTTTGTCAGCCACTCCATTTGAGCTTGACCCAACCCCAAATAATTATCACTATTATTTATAAGGATGAATTTGAAGTCCTTAAAATCAAAGGATTGGTAAGGGGGGCCGAAAACCTGCTGGAAATTTTCAGTAGGAGGGGCTTGGCGGTTTCTGGAATCCCAAAGATCATGGTCACCCGGGACTAAAAAGTACCGGATTCCTCCTTCATCAAATTCTTTCTTGGTAAGCTGCATCTCTCCTATTGTGCCTACATCAGTATAGTCACCTAATCCAATGATAAACTCTACTTTTTTCTTAGACTTGTTAACTTGAGACATGGCTCTTTTTAAATAACTATTATCATTATGAGAGTCGGCAACCAACATAAAACTAAAGTCCACAATTTTTTGTTGGGCAGGAGGGTTATTACTTACTGCTTTCTTAAGATCTGCAGGAATGATTTGATTTTTGTCAATCAAGGGAGAGGTGCCCTTATCAAGCCCGGGGATTTTAAACCCTAGAACTTTATCAACGACCTTAACTACCTCATCCGAGCTTAAAAATCCCGCCACTAGAGTTTTTGGTTCAATTTTAAGCGGGTCCATACCGGAAAAATTTTTATACGCAGAATAGATTCCAAATAAAAGAACAGAAAATATCGTCAGGCTTAAACATAACCTAAATATAACAAACAGTATATTAGGAGATCGTCTTCCCCCATGACGCTTTTTAAACATACTACATCCTTTCGGGTGCTTCGATACCTAAAAGTTTAAGTCCTCTTTCCAAAACTTGCCCCACACTTTGGGAAATAACCAACCTAAGTTCCTCTTTATCTGATCCAATAATTCGGCACTGTTGATAGAAAAGGTTATAAAGTTTTGACAATTCCACCAAATATGCTGCCAACAGATTAGGATGGTAAGAAACTGCCGCTTCTTCTACTACTTGGGCAAAGTACAAAAGATGCCTGGCAATTAGCCGCTCCTGCCTATTAAAATCTGCTTGAGTTTGAGTAGCAGACGTAAAAGATGGTGCTTTGCGAAGCACTGATTGTATCCTGGCATTGGTGTATTGAACATAAGGCCCGCTGTCTCCTTGCAAAGACACAGATTCTTCCAAATCAAATACTATATCGGGTGCAGGCGAGTACTTGAGATAAGAGAATTTGATCGCCCCCAAAGCTACTTTTTGTACTACATCTTGATCAATTTCCAGCCCACCCTTTTTCATTACTTCCCGTACTCTTTCGGACACTACTTTAACTAAATCATCTACAGTAACTACATTCCCTGTCCGGGAAGACATTTTCCCCTCCCGCAAATCCACCAAGCCATAAGACAAGTGGTATTTCTTACCTTCCAAATCAGGAAATAGCCTCTCTATCGCTTTAATAACCACCTTAAAATACCCCTCTTGCTCCCTAGCCACGACATGAACTGACAAATCATAGGGGAAAGCTTCATACTCAAGCATTGCCAGGCCTATTTCTTTGGCTTCATAAGTAGGATTATCGGCAGAAGTAACAAATACCCGGTTATGCAGCCCCTGTCCATTGGGCAGGTGGGCATATTTTTCGCCGGGAAAGATTACTGCTCCGTTATCTTTTTCAAAAACCTTACCTACGTTTTCTAAAGCCAACTCCTTCCCTCTTTCATAGACTTCACTCTCAAAAAAACAGCGGTCATACTTGATTCCCAAAAGTTTGTATATAGGTTCAAAATAGTCCAGGCTCCATTGGCGGGCTAAACTATATACCTCGCGCAGCTCTTCTTTTTTATTGTAAAGGTCAAGGTTGATGCGCTCTATATCTTGCTTGGCTTGCGGGTCCTGTTCATAAGCCTCATTTCCTTTTGCATAAGAGCGGCCCATAAAGTTTGCTTTTTCTTCCAAGCTCAACTGTTGCGTGGGCAATCCCAGTTCCTTAATTCCCCAAATGGCCTTAGCAATATGCAGACCGATATCGCCTTGGTAGTTGGCCCTAAAAACCTTATATCCTATTGATTCCATTAATCTAGAGAGGCTTTCACCCAAAATAAAAGTCCTCAAATGCCCTATATGGATCTCTTTCAGGGGGTTAACATGCCCATATTCAATCAAGATATTTTGCTTCGGCATCAACGGTTGCAGTTTTCCTGCATTATCCAATTCTTTGACCAGTATTTCATTTTTTATAAAGAAGTTAATAAAACCATTTCCCACAACTTCTGCCTTCTCCAAATAATTTGGTTTTCCAAAAGCTTGTAAAATTTTGTTAGCAATTTCCGAAGCGGGCTGCTTACCATTTTCCGATTTTTCTTTAGCAAGCTGCAAAGCGATATTCGTACTATAATCTCCAAAGTCAAAATTCTTAGGAATATATAAAAGTGTATCACTTACTTTGTAACCTAAATCCTCTACTGCTTTCTTTAAATCCTGTGAAATTTGTTCTTTAACCATAATTTAATGATAGCACAAATAACCCTGCTAACATATTCTATTCTGTGCTTTCGTGAGCCCTACTTAAAGCTATTAGAATTCCGGCTAGGATTAAATAATACCCTACCCATACCAAAAAGCTTTGCCCTTCTACATATTCCCAAGCAAAAGGCAAAGAGGAAAAAAACTGGACTATGTAGATAAAATAAGTTAGAAAAACTAAGGGGAGTAAAGAAATAACATGAGCAAAATCTGCCCATAAATACCCCAAAATTAACATTAGTGAACCTAAAATCATAATAATGGGCACTGTCCATGCTACCAGCAGGTTTGCAAAAAGCCCTACGAGAGAAAGCTGATGAAAATTTTGGGCAATGACCGGAATTACCATAAGTTGGGCACCGGTAGTAACCGCCAGATCCTGGCTGATAAACTGTGGCAAAAAGTCAAGCCTTCTGGCAATGATCGGTGAGACTGCAACAACCCCCAGAGTAGCCAGGAAAGAAAGCTGGAAAGATAATTCAAATAACCAATTTGGGTTCACAAGAAGCATCAGTGCCCCTGTTATTAGCAATACCCAAACCCCATCCCTCTGTCTGCCAAAAATTTGGGCAACGAATGCAATAGAGGCCATAACTGCTGCCCTGATCACCGGTACCTGGGCACCTGTTAAGATTGTATAGAAAATAATTGCCATCAAACTTATAACAATGGCCACTTTCCTTTTTAATAGTCCGGCCAGACCCAGAAAAAGCCCGGCCAACATGGTCAAATTTTGCCCCGATACAACAACAATATGTAAAGTTGAACTATCCCGAAGAGCCAATTTAAACCATGGCGGCAAATCCTTCTTCTCTCCCAGTAAGATCCCGGATAAAAGTTCAGCCTGTGGGGAAGGTAAGAGCTGTTCTATTTTTCCATCAAGGTTTCCTCTTAAGGAAGAAAGTAAGTCAAGATTAGGTTCCCACCCTCCTTGCTGAAATCTCAAAAAGTATATCAATATATATAATAATATACTTAAAATTATTGGAAGGTTAATTTTAAAAAAATTTCTGATATCACTTTGTTCCACAATTAACAAGCTTTAATATACGGAAATAGAATCCTTGATTTTATCAAACACGGCTTTACCTACAATCTTTTTATTAAAAACATCCTCCACAGATTGATACGGCCTACCGGAGATGATCTTTTGGGCAGTAACCGGTCCTACTCCCGGCAAAGCTTCCAGCTCCGATTGCGAGGCATTATTGATATTTAACTTAATTGCAACTCCGGCTACCTGGGGTGAATCAGCTTTAGCTACATTTTGCTCCCCTACTTTCGGAATATAGATTTTGCTGCCATCAATTAATTTTTGTGCCATATTGAGATATTTTGATATGTACCCTTGGTCTGCTTCGGTAGATAGCCCTCCTGCAGCGGAGATAGCCTCTTCTATTCTGGAACCGTCACTTAATTGGTAAACCCCGGCCTTGTTAACTGCCCCGGAGACATCCACCGAAATCTTCTGTGTACCTTCTACCAAACTTTCTTTAGGATAAGATTTAGGGGTTGCCTTAAAAAGGTTTGAGGAAACAGCTCCTCCGATAATCAGCACCAAACCAACCAAGCTTAAACCTAAAGGGAGTTTATATGCGGAGGAAGCTTTCAAACTTTGCTTACAGCTCTCGAGCAGGTTGTTCATGAGGTTTTAGCGCATCTTCATTAGCTGCTGCCGGTACTGTTTTACCCAGTTTCTGTATGCTATATACAGATGCCCCATTCCACGCTCTTCCATTTCTTTTTTTACCACACCACCGGCATGAGGATAGCGGTGGAGGCGGATCTTTTTAGAAGAAAATCCGTGAGTATAATGGGTTAATTCGTGGGCAATGGTATTGTCTACCACTTCCATTGGAATCCGAGGATCCTTAAACATACCGGTTATGGTAATCAAGCTGCTTCCATTTCGCCGGTTTAACTTTATTGAACCCAGGCGGTATTTGGAATAACGGCCAAATTTGATAAAAACAGGATTGTCTTGGGTAACTTCAGAAAAATAGTTTGACCATAAATAGTCTAACCGGGAAAGAAGCCAATTGTTATCGCGGGGAGCAGTCATAGTCTTCTCCAATATACCACCCTTACCGAAATTTTACAAGTTTAATACCCCAAATTTACTAAAAAAGCGTTTTTCTTGTTATAAAAAGCTAAATTGTGGATAGGGAATACTTAGCAAACGGGTTATACCATCTGCTAGATAACAAAATTGATGACCTTACCCGGGACGTATACCACTTTTTTCACAGTTTTCCCCTCTAGAAACTTTTTGGCATTCGAAGCTTGTTGGGCCTTTTCTTCTATAACCTTATTATCATTAACTATATCTTTTTGTACCAAGATCGAATCACGCATCTTACCGTTTACCTGCACTACTACTACAACCTCTTCGCTTTGCAGGTATTTATTATCAAACGTTGGAAAAGACTGCTTATGAATGGAATATTTCTCCCCTAGTTGAGCCCACAGCTCCTCTGTGATGTGCGGGGCAAAGGGCGCTAGTAG
>CAZGFG010000014.1:0-22279 GCA_964524895.1 uncultured Gammaproteobacteria bacterium
GTAGAATCAGCAGCCCAAACTTATTTTGGTAAATCAGCCAAAGATTTGGATCTGTCAGAAAGTGCCTTAATAGTTGGGCTGCTGCCTGCACCCAGCAGGCTCTCCCCAATTTCGGGTGATATGCAGGCAGCCAAGGACAAGCAAAGTTATGTATTGGGAAGGATGAAAGAGCAAGGCTATATAACGGAAGAAGAAAAGAAGAAGGCGGAAGAAGAAAAACTTGAGTTTCATACCCCCGATAACAACTTAAACAAACTTGCTCCTCATTTTGCTCTAATGGTAAGGGAGCAACTAATCAAGGAGTATGGCGAGGAGAAAGTAGTTCGGTCCGGATTCCAAGTAAAGACAACTTTAGATTCTAAATGGCAAGAGTATGCCGAAGAAGTTGTGGCAAACCAAGTGAAAAATCTTGCCAAAAATAATGTTACAAATGGTTCGGCGGTAGTTATTAATTCCAGTAGCGGGGAAATCAAGGTAATGGTGGGGAGTGCCGATTGGTATAACGACGTATACGGAAAAGTAAATATAGCTACTTCCAACCGGCAGCCGGGCTCATCTTTCAAGCCAATTGTATATTTGGCAGCTTTTGAGAATAAAATTATTACTCCCGCAACCGTGTTGCACGATCAACCAACCACTTTCAACAATTTTGACGAAAGCGTGTTGGCCTCCTATTCAAGTAGGGAAGCTGCATTGCAAGCCTTAAATAAAGACCCAAATGCTTACTATAAACCTATAAATTATGACCGGAAATTCAGAGGAAATGTCTTACCCAGAAGAGCTTTATCCAACTCCCTAAATGTGCCCTCTGTTGAAATTATGAGCAAGGTGGGAGTACCAAAAGCGCTGGAAGAGGCAAAAAAATTAGGACTTTCAACCTTGGAAAATCCATCCGACTATGGTTTATCTCTGGTGTTAGGAACAGGGACTGTTAAACTTTTGGAGTTAACCAACGTATACGCTACTTTTGCAAACAAGGGCCTTTATAACATTCCTACTTCTATAATAGAAATTAAAGATAAATATGGAGATAGTATTTACCGTTATGAGCCTAAACCGAAAGAGGTCGCAGATCCACAGGCTGTTTTCTTGATTACCTCTATTTTATCGGATAACAAAGCTCGTGAAGAGGTATTTGGAAATACATTAACAGTTTCCCGCCCGGCTGCGGTTAAAACAGGTACTACCGAAAACTACCGGGATGCTTGGACATTGGGTTACACTCCGGATTTGGCAATTGGTGCTTGGGTGGGTAATAATGACAATGAGCCCATGGACACCGTAGCAGGTTCTTTAGGGGCTGCTCCGATTTGGAAACAGTTAATTGAGAAATTTTCGGAAGGGACTCCTGTTAAAAATTTTGAAACTCCAAGCGGGCTGGTAAAATTGTCTATTTGCGCTGGCAATGGGTTGAGGGTCAGAGATGCAACCAGTTCTGCCCTTACTGAATATTTTCTACCGGGTACCGAACCTACCGCATATTGCTCTATCCCAAAACCTACCCCCAGTCCAGAACCTTCTAAACTACAACCACCGCAAAACACACCTTCTCCTCAACCTTCACCTACTTCATCACCGGAACCTAAAAAACAGGATGATAAGAAAAAAGATAAAGAGGCTTTTATTCCTACATATTTTCTTTACGAGGCAGAGCTGGTAGAGGCTAACTTCTAGTATCTTCGGATATTGAGATGAGAGAAAGACCTAACCTCTCATTTAAATAACAAGCCTCTCTAAAATCATCTAGTAGGAAAGTTTGCGAAAAATGGCCCTGAACGTATGTTTGATATGAGCGTTTCCGGCTCACTCCCAAAGGCAATAGAGTTTAGCGCTTAGGTGCTTTCCAAAATATGCAGACCACCATACAATCCTGCATCATCCCCTAATTTTGCCCCAACAATTTCAGGTGGATTGGGGAATATTTTAACAGTTTGCTTTACTCTGGCATTTAACTTGTCTAGGTCAATAGCCCGACCTATACCTCCTCCTATAACCACAATATCCGGTGACCAGTGAACAATTGTGTTGTTTAAACCTATGCTTAAGTTCTTAATTACCTCATCCCATACAGATTGATCTGTAATTTCATCCGGGCTCTTGCCATAAATCTTCTCCAAGGCTGACCCAGATACCAACTGCTCAAGGGTGGTAGCATCTTCTCTGATTATCTGATGTCCGGGTTCAAAGCCTAAACTGTTAGAATCTATTTTCCCATCTATAATTCTACTCCCTCCAACACCGGTACTTACTGTAATGTAGGCCACTATCCTAAAACCCTTGCCTGCACCTTCTAGTGCCTCTCCGATACCTACCAGTGCTGCATCGTTTTCTAAAAAGACTTGAGTATTTAAAGCAGATTCAAGTTCACTTTTGATGGGTTTATTGACCCAAAGGGGCAAATTAGGGGCATTAAGGAGTGCGTCTTTTTGGCTGTTTAAAGGCCCTGGAAGGCCAAATATCGCCTTCTCGGGTTGTTTACCCAAAGATACCTCTTCTGCTAATTTTTTGATTAACGAAACAGCTTCGGAAAAATCTTGAGGGGTTTGGGCGGATTTTGGTTCCCCGATGTTTTTGCCATCTGAAAAAGAAATTCTTATTTTACTCCCGCCAATATCACAGAGTAGGTACATAGGGTAATTTACAATTTACAATGTACAATTTACAATGAGAAAAAGCAATGGAAATAGGATATATTGGTCTAGGTAAGATCGTCCTCGCTACGCTGTGGAACGGTTTTTCCGAGAAAGGGCAAAGTCTATGAGAATTGGATATATAGGACTCGGAAAAATGGGGAAGAATATGGTTTTGAGGCTCCTAGAGCAGGGGATAGAAGTGGTGGCGTGGAATAGATCTTCTCTACCAAGGGATGAAGTAGCTGCAGCCGGTGCTAAAGCAGTAGAAACTATAGGAGAACTTGTTAATAATTTGGGGACTCCCCGGATAATCTGGCTAATGCTTCCGGCAGGTGAGGTTACAGACCAAATATTGAATGAGCTTCTCCCTCAACTTTCTGAAGGCGATTTGGTAATTGATGGTGGAAACTCCTTTTATAAAGATACCCTTAAAAGACATGAAAAGCTAAAAGCAAGAGGAATTCATTTTATGGACATAGGGGTTTCAGGTGGCCCCAGTGGAGCCAGAGACGGAGCCAGTCTGATGATAGGAGCCGCAAAAGAGGATTTTGCGAGGGCAAAACCTCTAATTAAGGCAGTTGCAGCACCAAATGCTTACGGCCACTTTGGTCCGGTTGGGGCAGGGCATTTTGCCAAAATGGTTCACAATGGCATTGAATATGGAATGATGGAGGCAATAGCTGAAGGAGTTGCGGTTTTGGATAAAAGCCAATTTCAGCTCAACCTGCCGGAGATATTTAGGGTCTATAATAACCGTTCAGTAATAGAATCCAGACTGGTGGGCTGGACAGAAGAAGCTTTGGAAGATGACCCAAAATTAAGCAGCTATTCTTCTAAGATTAACCACAGCGGAGAAGGGGAATGGACTATCCAAACTGCCAAAGAGCTGGGGGTTGATGTTCCTGTAATTGAGAAATCTTTTCAGGTTAGACTTGATTCGGAGAGCGAACCGGATAATATCCGCAATAGGGCAGTGTCTGCCATGCGGGGTAAATTTGGCGGCCACGCAGTCAAGAAATCCTAAATAGGTTCAGGGTATTGTAATGTATCCCACCTCGGAGGTAGGATTACGATGACACCTAAGGTTTTATTTTAATCTTCGATTTCAATTAGCAAATGCTTTATTCTTTCCAAGCTTTGTGAATATTCTACTTGATCTAGAACAAATTGTTCATATTTTTGCTTGGTTTTGAACATAGCTAGAATGAATTCATTTGTGCAGATCCTGTCTGCCTGTAAACCAACATAAGCTGGGTAGGATGACCAATGATATTCTTTTAAGTCTTTGGTCAGAAACGATGCGATTGGATTTAAATGAATGTAGCGGGAAACGTGACTAAGCTGTTCATCAGACTCTATTCTAACTGTTTTGAACTGTCCTTGTAGAAGCGGACCAACTCTAGTATGTCGGGTATTAAAATATTTGGTGTAGCTATTAGATAATTTACTAATAAACTCTGATATTCCATTGTTTTCCAGTTGACGAATTAAAAAATGATAATGATTAGGCATCAGACAATAACAAAGTACCTCCACAATCTTTTTATTCTTCTCAAAGTCAAAATCCTTAAATCGTTTTAACTGAGAAAATTGGGGTTTCGGTCCCTGGAATTGGTAGTAGTAAATAGTTTCCAGGAAACGATTGTAGTCCCTCTTATCCATGAAGATTGGCATTTTAGCGACGCCGCGGTTAAAAACGTGATAAATTTGATCAGTTACAAGAGGAGTCGTCCGATAAGGCATTATATCTACTAAATCATCAAAAACCCTACGTGTCAATATCTTTTCACCTCGGAGGTAGGAGCCGTCTCATAAGCAGATTCCATCTTACTAGATGCGGCAAAACTCCATGGAAGGTTCTAACCAGTTTCTACCATCAGCTTCTATTAACTGACGTGCTTCCTTTGGCCCCCAAGTACCCGGTTTGTAAGCGGATTGTTTGGTTTTAGTTTTCACCAGTGGGTCTATAAACCTCCATTGAGCTTCCACCTCTGCAGCATCATTGAAAAAAGTTTGGTCTCCCCGGATTGTGTCTGAAATTAATTTCTCGTACGGATCCGGGATATAATGGCCATGTGGGTCTTGTTTATAACAAAACTGCATATATTCTGATTCTAGTTTGACCTGGTTACCAGGAATTTTGGTGAGGATTTTTAACACAATTCCCTCATTGGGTTGAATCCGGTATATTAAAACATTAGGCTCATCACCACTACTTAGGTTCTTAAAAAGCCTTATTTTGGGGTTTTTGAAAACAATAGATATCTCGGTAGCAGTTTGGGCAAGTTTCTTACCGGCTCTAATATAGATTGGTACATCCTTAAAACGGTTATTTTTAATGAAGGTTTTTAAGGCATAAAAAGTTTCGGTATCTGAATCGGGGTTAACATTAGGCTCATCTCTGTAGCCATCATATTGTCCAAAGACAACTTTATCCGGCATGGGGACCAAATTTTGCAGGATCTTAAGTCTTTCGGCGGTAACCGCTTTGTTGGAAAACTTGGAAGGAGCATCCATTGTGGCGAAGGCAAGCATTTGCAGCTGGTGATTTTGCCCAACATCTTTTAGCGCTCCAACATTGTCATAGTACCCTCCTCTTTTACCAACCCCGAAACTCTCGGAGGCGGTAATTTGGATATGATCCACATAATCACCGTTTATAAGAGGCTCAAAAATATCATTACTGAACCTGAAAGCCAGTATATTTTGAATTGTTTCTTTGCCTAAATAGTGGTCCAGCCGGAAAATTTGATCCTCGGTAAAATAATTCAGGAGCAGATGGTTTAAATCCTGCGCACTTTTCAGGTCACTGCCGATTGGCTTTTCGATCATCAGCCTTACCCAGCCGTTTTTTTGGTCATTCATCTCATTTCTCTGCAGGTTTTCAAAAACATGATGGTATAACTGTGGATAAGTAGCCAAATAATAAATTCTGTTGTCACACTTTTTACCCTGGCCACCCAGTTTATTTAAAAATTCCTTCAACTCCAGATAAAACTTTGGGTCGTCTAGATCGCCATTCAGAAAATACATCTTCTCAAGGAGATTCTGCAAAGCTTCACTCTTTATTCCATGCCGGTGATGGATATTTTCCATATTCAAAACATCCGTTATGTATTTCTTAAACTCTACAGGGGTTTGGGGTTTTCTGGCAATCCCGATAATAGACATATTCTCCGGTAAAAGGTCTTTTTCCGCCATATCATACAGAACCGGAATCAACTTAATTTGAGCCAAATTTCCCGTAATGCCGAAAATAACCAAAGCAAAAGAATCCATATAAGCAATCAGCCGCTGGGATTTTTAGGATCTAGCCAACTGACCATGAGACAGATTATACTAAACCCTATACCCTAAAACCTATACCCTAATTTATGCTTAAACCTTTTGCAGCCAGAGAACATGAGAAAATGAAGGAGGTCCTAATGGACCCTGATGCTAATGGGCCCGAGATACATTACTATATGGTCCGGGGAGGCAAAGATAAGACCAACATTACAATCTGGGAAACCGGTACTGTTGGTGGAGAGTATATAAAAACCTACGGCCACTACCATATTGGTAAGTTGGATGAAACCTACTGGATTATAAGCGGAGAGGGGGTTGTATTGCTTCAGAAAAGGAAAGAGGATTCATCAGGCAACCCCTTGGATGATGAGATAGAATCATTTGTCGCTATAAAGGTCAAAGAGGGGGATGAAGTTTTTATTCCCTCCGGTACCGGACATTTGGTAGTAAATACCGGAAAGACTTGGTTGGTTACCAAAGATGATAGTCCGGTAAATTTTGAGGAAGTAGATCCGGTCAGTTTACCCGGACATGCCGACTACGAGCCGGTTAAAAGGCTACAGGGGTTTGCTTATTATATTATTGAGGGTGAAGATGGCCAGCCAGAACTTGTTAAAAATCCCAACTACAAATCTGTGCCGGGGCCTGTTTGGCAAACACCTCAAGAGTACAAGGCCGACTTGACAACAGACTAATCGGGAGATTACATTATAGTTAATGTCCAAATCTTCTAGGGAGCAAGGTGTAGTCCATTTATTTTTACCTCTGGTAGTACTGGGTTTGTTTGCCTCATTTGTTGTCCTACTAAATCTTCGTATTACTTCCAATACTTCCGGTGAAACCAAGGTAAAAGGAATCTTGATAGCCCGAGGAGGGGATGATAATACACAGGAACGCCAAGAATCCTCTGGTACCACAGTAATTAAGCAAGAACCAATGGAGCTTAAATTAGATGTAAAAAATGTGGTGGTAGAAAATAAGGAAAAAGCAGAAGTTAAATATAAGATGGAAAGTGAGATTAAGACCGAAATGTCAGGGCAAAGTGGACAAGTTCAATTTCGGCAGACCGACGGAAAAATAGAGGTTTCCAGCATGAGAGGTAGCTCTACTGCTCCGGCTAATTTGGGAGAGGTAGATAATATTAAAATCAAGGTCAAGGAGGGGCAAAAGGAGAACGAGATAGAACTAAAAACAGAAGACGGCAGGTTTGAGTTTAAAGCTAAGGGTGTAGCTGCACAATCCAACTTCCCGTTGAGTGTAAATAATGCTACCGGTGAGTTGTCCGTCCAAACTCCCCAAGGTGCAAAAATAATTAGGTTGCTGCCTAATCAGGTAGCGGAGATAGCTTTAAGAGCCGGAGTCCAAAACAAAATTGAAGCGATAGAAGTTTCAGAAAATGACCAGGAAAGAGACGAAAGCGGGTTAGTATTCAAAGTCCAGGGAACTAAATCAGGTAAAATATTTGGGCTGATCCCGGTGTCTGCTCCGGTAGAAACCCAAATTGGTGCACAAACAGGAACTGTTGTAAGCGTTAATGAACCTGCTTGGTTCAAATTAATTTCTAATTTCGTCCGCTAATTTACTCACACTTTGCTTATGATTTTGCAGGCATTATCTAATGTTGTTTTAATATCTCCATTGTTGTCCAGGATGTTTTTAAAACGGCGTCCTAGCTGCTTCCATAACTCCCGATCTTGCTTTAATCTTTCTTCTATACCTTGATCTGTTGTGCCTCTTTCCCGAAGTCTTTTTCTGCGGTTTTCCTCGGAAGCCGACAAATAAATTACCACAGTCCTTCTTAAAAGATCATCGGCTTCATTTCTAAAAGAACCCCTAATAAAGTCTTCTATATACGCAGCCCGGGAAGAGTCTATTCTCCAAATAATATCGTGACCCCTTCTAACTTTAGCTATCTCTTTTTTAGTCGTTCCGTAATCGGAACCCGCATATTGAACATATTCAATAAACTCGCCTTTTTTAATCTTTCTCTCAAACTCATCTTTGGGAACAAAATAATAATCCACTCCGTTTTTCTCACCTGATCTTTTGTGCCTGGTAGTAGTCGTGATAACCCGGGATAGGGATGGTTGCATCTTCAGAAGTTCTGTCATTACCAAATCTTTACCGCTTGCAGAGGGACCTGTTAATACTATTAACATTCCCTGTCTCTTAACCATTTAATTGAGATAAAAATACCATTCTAAAGCTTTGGGTACTTAACCCACGGGTGGGGGCCTCTATAGATAAGCCTGCGGTTGTCTTTACCAAGGAAAAGGCCTTGCAGTATTCCCCCGAGCAGAAATCCTTTAGTGCTTAATTCGGTTAATATGCCCCCTGAAATAAAGTTTGAGACTATAAGAAGGATAGACAAATTCAGCCAATGATGAAAGTGTATAGTTCTACCTCCAATTCTAATACGCAAGCTCGGGAAGATTTGGATTCTTCTTATCTTAAAGTGGGGTGTCTTTCGCCATATCACAGATTTTGGATGAGTCGCCACCGTAAGCGTTAAAAAACCTGCTGCTGTAGCGGGCAATATAGAAAGTATTTCCATGTAATTACTTAATTAATTGTAATAAAAAGGTAAATTAAAAGCAAATCTCTAGGCCAACAATGCTCCTCCGTCCACCACAATTTGAGAACCGGTCATATAGGAAGAAAGATCCGATGCCAAAAATAGAGCCACTTTCCCGATCTCATCCGGTTCACCCATTCTGTGCATGGGGATTTTGGCAAGAAATGCCTCAATTTGCTGGCTGTCACCACCCTGCTGCATTTTTGCCACCCCAGGAGTAGATATCCCCCCAGGAGCTATAGCATTGACCCAAATTTTATCCTGGGCAAGTTCTAAAGCTACATTTTTGGTAAAACCCCATACTCCGTGTTTGGAAGCATCATAGTGAGCCAGTCCTGCAGAAGAGGGATGAAGTGCATCAATTGAGGTAATATTGATAATCTTGCCACCCCTTCCCTGTTTTTTCATCTGCTCGGATGCATACTTAGTACACAGAAAAACACCTTTGAGGTTAGTGTCTATAACTTTTTCAAAATCCTGACTAGTCATCTGTGATAAAGGTGCAATAGGAAAAATTCCGGCATTGTTAACCAGAATATCAACAGAACCAAACTTAGCTATTGTACCCTCAACCATTTCCTTAACTTGGTTTTCTTCCGAAACGTCAACCCTGACCGAACCCGCTTTATAGCCCTGGGCGGTAAGTTTTAGAGCGGATTCTTCTGCAGCCTGCCCATTGAAGTCGGCAATCATCACACCAGCTCCTGCTTCTGCCAACCTACTGGCTATTCCAAACCCTATCCCCATTGCTCCTCCGGTGATAATTGCAATCTTACCGGATAAATCTATTAGTTGGGGGATGGTTTTGCTTTCCACAGTACCAGACTATCTTATATATAAAATAGTGTCAAGAAATGTGGTCTGAATTGACCGGTTAAGATATCTTTGCTAGTATCCTTGTATGGTTAAATTGTCATTATTGCTTTTGACTCTTTTGCTGGTTGGAGGAACTTTTGCTAGAACTTCACCTATTCTTGCAGCCACCCCTTCAGACTTACCGGTGTTAGTAAACGATTTGTCTTCCGGTACAGATTCAGCTTCATTGTCAGCAAAAGAACAAGCCAAAATAGATAAGTTGGAAAAAGAAAATATTACAAAGCCTGAAGAAAGCGAGGGTAAACAGGAAGTATTTGCCCTTTTTAGCAAAAGACCTGCAGAGCATTTTACTCTTCCAAACAGCATCGCTTATGCTGTCCAATATGCAGTTAAACAAGGGGTGCCTGCCAATACTGTAGTTTTGATCCTTTTGTTGCCCTTGCTTGCCTCAATAGTTGCATTTATCCGTCATATAGTAGGTTTACCCAGTCTGGAAATGCTGGTCCCGGTAACACTCTCGGTAACCCTTATAGCTACAGGTATCACTGCCGGTTTTGCTCTGCTTTTAGCAATACTTATAGCATCCTTTGTATCCAGGGTACTGCTCAAAAGGATTCGGATCATGCAGCTTCCTAAAATGGCCTTGTCTATTTTAATAGTGGCAGCTTTTGTACTTGCGGCATTAACTATTACAGCCACCATAGGAATTTTAGCAGTGAAACAGCTCTCTATTTTTCCGGTACTGATCTTTATTTTGTTGAGCGATAAAATCGTAGCCCTGCAGCTTGAAAGAACAATGAGAAGTACTATATATATTACTTCTATAACCATCTTACTGGGACTATTGGGCTATGTACTTTTGTCTTCAACACTCCTAAGAAATATTGTCCTTTTATATCCGGAGCTGGTTTTACTGCTAATCCCGGTAAATATCTTAATCGGCCGCTATTTTGGACTGCGGTTGTCGGAATATTTCCGCTTTGCTCCGATTAGAAACCATGGCAATAAGTAAAGGTGTTCTGGGCATGAATGCCCGGAATTTCATCTACATCAGAAAACATAACCGCAGAAGTGCCAAACGTGTAGCGGACAATAAGATCCGGACAAAACGGATGTTACTTCGGAACAATATTCCCACTACCAAATTGTTGGTGGTATTTCCCAATTTGGCATCGGTTAGAAGCTTTGATTGGAATTTGCCACCCGATGGTTTTGTAGTTAAGCCTGCCAGAGGCTACGGTGGAGGAGGCATATTGGTATTTAAGAATTGGTATGAAGGAGAGGGGGAAACTTTGAATGGGAAAATTTATACACGAAAGCTGCTGGAATCCCACATATTGGATATTTTGGACGGAGCTTATTCTTTGCAGTATCTACCTGATGCGGCTTATATAGAAGAGGTGGTAAAGACTGTCCTGCTTTTTAAAAAGATAGTGCCCTACGGGTTGCCGGACATTAGGATTATTGTTTTTAATGGCGTACCGGTGATGGCGATGTTAAGGTTACCCACAAATGAGTCAGAGGGAAAAGCTAACCTGCATATTGGAGCAACCGGAGTAGGGATAGAACTAAGAACCGGAATTACGACCTATGCGCTCTTAAACGGAAAGCCGGTTTACTTTATTCCCGAAACTAAAATCAAAATAGGAGGTCTTAAGATCCCTGATTGGGAAAGAGTGTTAAAACTGGCAGCAGTTACTCAAATGGCGTGTGGTTTGGGGTATGCCGGTATTGATGTAGTGCTGGATTTGCAAAAAGGCCCCCTGGTTTTAGAAATTAATGCCAGACCCGGGCTGGAAATACAAAATGTTAACAGATCCTCATTAAGAACAAGGCTTGAAAGGTTGGAAAATATACATATTGTAAATCCGGATAGGGGGGTAGAGCTGGCTGGATCTTTGTTTGCAGAACCAGGACTGGATAAAGTAGACACTTCCAAACCAATTTTATCAGTAATAGAAGAGGTGGAATTTAATTATGGAGGGACCAAAATAAAAACTAATGCCAAGATTGACACGGGAGCTTTAAGGACCTCCCTTGATACGGAACTGGTGAGAAATTTGGGGTTGGAACCTCTGGAGAAAAAGATTTTAATCAAAGCTGCAAGCGGTCAGCAGTTAAGACCCTCTGTGAAGGTAAAGTTCAGGCTAAAGGGGAAGGATATTCATACGGTAGCTACAATTGCCCAAAGGTCACATTTGCAATATCCGCTGATAGTAGGGAGAAGAGACTTAAAAGGTTTTTTAGTAAATCCCGAGATTAAGGAAACCCCGGACTATGAGGAGGAATATACCGATCAGGATCAAGAAGAATAAGAGAATTTGCTTTTAGGTAAGGGGTGTGTTAGACTACTTACCAGTTGATTTAGAATTTTAAGCTATAAGAGAATCTTGTAAGCTAATCGCTTATAGATCGTTTTTTCCTCTTAGGACTAACTTTTCAAGTAGCTCCTTTAATTTTTTCTAAAAAATTACAGTTTTCTTTTTCAATTATTAAGTGTTCTTCTTCATCCTATTATTAAATTGTGATGAAGAAGAAACCAAATATGTACAACGGTAACAGATATAAAAAAAGGGTTTCAATCCGCCACAACAGTCCAGGTAACGGGTTTTCTAAGCCTTCTTACAGAGGTGGCTTTGACAAACCAAGATTTTTTTCAAGCAGCAGACGTAGTAATCAAAGAAGAAGCCAATTAGAAGGCGCAAACATTACTATGTTTATTAAAAAAGCGGTTCCGGCTATCGCAGATCAGGTAACTGTTGCAGAAACTTCTTTTGAAGACTTTGATCTAGATCAAAATTTAAAGATAAATATAAAAAACCACGGATATAGTAAACCTACTCCTATACAAGCTCAAGCAATAGAACCAATTTTAAAAGGCCGTGATGTTATTGGGCTGGCTTCTACGGGTACAGGTAAAACAGCCGCATTTTTAATCCCTTTGATAAACAAATTATTTAAGGATAAAAATCAGAAAGCCTTAATTATTGTCCCAACCCGGGAATTAGCTGTTCAAATTAATGAGGAGTTTCGGTATTTTGCAGCCGGCATGCATATCTACTGTGCTTTACTAATAGGTGGAGCCAATATGCACAGGCAGATATATGACCTAAAAAGATATCCTCAAATGGTAGTTGCTACACCAGGTAGGCTAAAAGACCTGGTAGAAAGAAGGGCAATATATTTGCAGGATTATTCTAATATTGTCTTGGATGAGGTGGATTTGATGGTAGATATAGGCTTTGTTAATGATGTTAAATATTTTATCTCTAAAATGGCTCCGATCCGCCAGTCACTTTTTTTCTCGGCAACAATTTCTCCCAAAGTACAAGATATTTTACAATCCTTTGTCACAAATCCCTTGACGATCTCTCTTAAAAAGCAGGATACTGCGGAGAATATTGAACAGGATATTATTAAGATAGACAACTCCACAACAAAAATTGACCAATTACACGATCTGCTGATCAAAGACGGTTTTGATAAAGTTTTGATTTTCGGCAGAACAAAACACGGAATCGAAAAACTAAACCAAGAGCTTGAATTTAGAGGATTTAAGACAGGAGCTCTTCACGGTAATAAAAACCAAGGCCAAAGAAGGAGAATTCTGGAAAGCTTTAAGCGCAATGAAATTAAGATCCTTCTGGCAACTGATGTAGCCTCCAGAGGACTGGATATAGATAATGTTACGCATGTGATTAACTATGATTTGCCTCAAACTTATGATGATTACATTCACAGGATCGGTAGGACAGGCAGGGCGGGAAAGATGGGTTTTGCGTTAACTTTCGTTAACACTTAGAACTTTATTTGTGTTATACTGCCCCAGTGCAAACCCCCTTCTATGCTAGCGGATTCCTTTATAGTTCAAAAACTCACCAAATTCTTCTGCTACAATCCGAGCAAGAAGACAATATTAAACCTTTGTGGTCTACATTAGGAGGAGAGGGTAATGAAGAAGAAGATGCTCAAACCGCTTTTCTAAGAATTATCAACAAGCTGCTGAACTTAAACCTTAAAGAGAAAGATATTTATCCGGTTTATGATTACTTTCATGATGCAGAAAATAAGACTAATTATGTATTTTATGCCCAAGTAAAAAGCCCTCAAGAATTTAATTCTCCCGGTGGAAACAGTTTCTCATGGGTTACTTTTAATGAAACACCTAAACTGAAATTTACTTCTCATTCCAAGCAGGATGTTATAGTAGGGGAACGCGTTATTAATGCGAAATGGAGAGAAGATGAGGCCAGCAGAGAAATTCCTCACACAGATTAGAAAAACTCTTACTTTAACATAGAGTGGGCGAAGGCAAATTTGATGTGATTTTAGCCTGCAACCCCCGGGGTTGAAGCACAAATAAAACTGTCTACATATGAGATTAGATGGGGTGGCTGAGGGGAGTTGAACCCCCGACATTCAGTTCCACAAACTGACGCTCTACCGTTGAGCTACAGCCACCAAACTTACTAATTCTACCAGTTTATTACTCCAATCTCCAGTATAAAGACCACGAAAAATCCCGCCTTACAGCGGGATCCTTCGAGAACCTGTACACCTTGCGGTCTCACAGGCAAAGTCAATATACAAAATCGACCCCTCACTGTCAATAGATCAAACCCTATCAATTAGAGAAGGGTAAAAGTTTCCAGATCTGTTTGGGTTGGGTTAAAGCTTCCAGGAAATTAGGCTCCAGAGTGCCAAAATCCAACACATTTACTCCCGGGTAGACTGTTTGAGTTATTGTAGAGGGCTTATAAAATGGTTTCTCCAAAGTAAACTGGAAAGAATAATCGGGTAATAGATATTTGGCTTCAACCTCTTCCGATATCCCCTTATTTCCTATTTTTACACCTTGCAAAGTATCTCCTATAGCTCCCGCTACTCGTAGAAGATAGTCTCCGGCCGGATTTTTCTTCCAAAGTAAAGAATTTTTAATTAAAAGTACGACAGGAGATTTAACCTCCGTAACAAACTCTACCGGCTGGCTGTCAAAAGAAGAGCTTCCATGATATAGGTTCATAACAACTTTGTAGGTTCCCTGTTGAGGAGCTTTAACCCGGACATTAAAGGTGTACTCCTCACTTGGTTCCACTTTTATCTCCGCCGGTATCCCCATTGAAGAAACACCTAAATCCTGGCCCCCTTGCAAAGCTACTAATTTCACAGGCTCCGTATCATTCCAAATAGATTGTCCACTGTTTTTGAAAGTTAAGGATACATTATACGTTTCACCGGAAACCAGGGACCGGTAAACCTCTCCACTGACAAGTTCATATTTATATTCCTGAACAGGTTTACCCAAAACTTTGGGTATATTCTTGGCTATGAGGAAGTGGGGGTAGTAAACAGGATCGGCAGTAGATATCTCGGCTTGGGGATCATGCTTTACAACTTTGCCCGTAAATTTTTCCTGCTTAATTTTCTTAAAAGAGAAGTGGTCAAATAAAGGTTCCTGGTAGTCCAACAGGAAAGGGGTTACAGACACAATCCTATTATCATTCCAGGCTGTCTCAAAAGCTTCCTTTAGATACTTTGCAACAGTATCGGCAGTGGGAAATGTCGGGTCATAAGTTATCCCCTCGGCATGTTTCCAGCCTGTTTCCGTAATAAAGATAGGGAGGCCTTTTTTGACCCCTAAACTGTGTAAAACTTGTTCTTCCCAAAGAAAGGTCCTGATTGAACCTCTTCCTCTGTCCTTAGGTGATCCGGAAAAATTGGGGTTGGGGTATGAATGGGAGACCCACCCGTCAAGCTTATCGAAGATTCCGGGAACTGTTTCATTCATTTTCTGCAGAAAAATAAGCTCATCTATATACCGAGGAGGTTGTTGGGGAGTTGATGCATCAAAACCGGCGTTTAAAACAAAAAAATCGGGATTTTTCTTTTTGAGGGCATCAATGGTTGCTGCCAAAGTTTTGGCATAGTCTATAGGGTCTGCTTGTCCACCCCACTCTTGTCCGTGATTAGGCTCGTTATAAACTACTACATATCTGTTTTTTACAGGCCAATTTAAACTGTCCAAAAAGTTAGCCCAATCCACCTCTTCACCAAGGTAAGGTCTTTTCCAAAAATCCCCTTCGGGCTCTGTAGCCAGCCGGACAATCGGAATCAAGTGTCTCCTCCTTAAATCATTAAAAAATTCCTGCCACTTATCTACTTTTCTTTCCTTCCTTTCAATTAGTACTGTCACATATCCCCAGTCTCCGTGAGTATTAACGAGTTCTGCAGCGGGGGAAGCCTCATCAGGTGTGGGGGAGATAATATGAATTCCAAACTTGTTATTGGGTACGGAAAGAGGATCGACAATTGCATATACAGTAGGAATGGAGGGTGGAGAATGGAAAATGGACAATGCCAAAACGATTGCTGCCAGCTTAGTTATAAATTGTAATTTTCCCCATTGATATTTGGATTTTCTTCGGGTTATATTTATATAGATGACAGAGATCAAAGAGCCTATTAATGTTTGGGTATTTTTTAAAAAAGACTGCATACAACCTTACTTATTTTTCTGGAAACAGCGCCGGATTAAGATAGATAAAATTAACCTAATCCATACCTCCAAAGATGGAGCGAACCTATTTTACCACTTCTCCGTTTCTGCAGGGGATAACTTCTATAAATTAAACTTTGACCTTTCTTCTTTAAAATGGTTTTTGGAGGCAGTAGAAGAAGGATGAGAACTATTCTTCATGTAGATTTCAACTCGTACTTTGCCACGGTTGAGCAGCAAGCCAATCCCAGGTTGCGGGGTAAACCTGTTGGGGTGACAGGAGGAGACCGGATGCAAAGGACTGTTATTGGAGCTGCATCTGTGGAAGCAAAAAGGTTTGGGGTTAAAACCGGTATGCAATTATGGCAGGCCAAAAAGCTTTGTCCAAACCTAATTTTGGTCCCGGGGGACTCTGATAAGTACTTTGCTATCACCAAGCGTTTCTTGGCTATCTTAAAGGACTACAGCCCCTATGTAGAAGTATTTTCCATAGACGAAGCATTCCTGGAACTTGGTTCATGTATACCGAGTTCCCCCGTTGAAGTGGGTATAAATATTAAACGTCGGATTAAAGAAGAGCTGGGGGAGTGGATCACCTGTTCAATCGGTATCTCCTACAATAAATTGATGGCCAAGCTGGCCGGATCTCTCTACAAACCCAATGGTCTGGTATGGATTGCAGATGAGCAAGCAGCTATGAGGATATTGGATCAAATAGAGCTGAATGAAATTTGCGGCATTGGAGGAAGAATTAAAAGGAGACTTAACAATATGGGAGTTTTTAATTTTAAACAGTTAAGGCAAGTGCCTTTGGAAGCTTTACTGGCTTCTTTTAAATCTTATGGACAAACTCTTTATAACATGGCCAGGGGAACAGACCATGCACCGGTTATCCCTTTTTATGAAAAAGGGGAGGTTAAATCAATTGGGCACAGACATACCATAGATCATGATACTAATGATCCCCAAGAAATTAAACAAATCCTTTTGAAACTCACGGAACTGGTAGCCAGAAGACTGCGGGCCAAAAAATTGGTAGGTAAAACTGTGCATTGCTGGTATAGATTGGCATTTCGAATTACCACTCCCGGAGTGTCAACTCAAATCCACACCGGGAGTGTGTATACATTTATTGAGAATGGCACGCAGACAACTATTCCTTACACAAGTGACGGACTGGAGATTTTCAAGGCTGCCTGGAATACATTTCATAAGATATGGCTCGGTGAAAAAATAAGGATGATTGGTACCTCTGTCTCAAATCTTAACCCCCACTTTCCACAAACAATGAGCTTTTTGGAAGAAGATAAACATCAGCAAGTTATCACCCAAGCTTTAGACAAAATTAATGACAAATACGGAGAATTCACCCTGCAAAGAGGAGTTTTGTTGGAGTCTACCAAAATTTACCGTAAACCTAATCCATTCTTATCCGACAGAAGATTTAAGCTTTAAGTTGCATCTTTGGGTTAAATAATTTATCCTAAATCAGATGCAAGTTATAGTTACCGGTGGTGCAGGATTTTTAGGCTCAAATTTATGCAGGAAATTGCTGGATGAGGGCAGTAGTGTTATTTGCGTTGATAACTTCTTAACAGGTAGCAAAAGTAATATTTCCGAATTTGAAAACCATCCTAATTTTAAATTCATAGAATACGATGTCAGTGAAGGTTTACCCGAGAACCTGGAAGCAGATCAGGTTTATCATCTGGCTTCTCCTGCCTCACCAAATTTAAAAAGCCCCAAAAGCTACCATGCTTTGGCTTTTGAAACTATGCTGGTTAATTCCCGGGGGACTTGGAAATTGTGTGAATGGGCAGTCAAACATAACAGCAAATTTTTATTTGCTTCTACTTCCGAAGTTTACGGTGAACCGTTGGAGCACCCGCAAAAAGAAAGTTACAGAGGGAATGTTTCTACAACAGGCCCCAGGTCTGTTTATGATGAAGCCAAAAGATTTGGGGAAACTATAACTTCAGCTTTTGTCCGCTCCAAAGAGCTAGACGGCAGGATAGTTAGGATTTTCAATACATACGGCCCCAAAATGGCTCCGGATGACGGAAGAGTGGTGACGGAATTTATTAAGGCTGCATTAAAAAATGAACCATTTCCTATTTTTGGAGACGGTAAACAAACCAGATCATTTTGTTTTGTCGATGATTTAATAGAAGGGATTGTTGCAGCTATGGAAAAAGGTGAGAAGGGTGAAGTTTATAATTTGGGAAACCCGGATGAATTTAGTGTTTTGGAGCTCGCCCAAAAAATTAAAGGGCTCACTGCCTCTAGTTCGGAAATCAAAACCGTGGAAAATATGCCGGAAGATGACCCCAGCAGAAGAAGTCCGGATATCACCAAAGCCAAAGAAATATTGGGGTGGGAGCCAAAGGTGAGTTTAGACAAAGGCCTCCCGCAAACTATTGAATACTACAAAAATCTCCTTTAGGCGCCCCCAAGAGGATTCGAACCCCTGACCTTGACGTTAGAACCGTCCTGCTCTATCCACTGAGCTATGGGGGCAGCATGCCACTTAGCGAAGTGGTCAAGCTATTTGCTTATCCACTGAGCTATGGGGTCAGCTTGATGATTATATCAATTACAGCCTTTTTCATCCACTAACCTTTGTTGGGGTTGACAAGATTCCTCTTTTGCTGATAAACTTTTTCTAATGAGAATCCTACCTGCCATAATTCTTCTGTCACTTTTTTTGACCCTTACCACAGCAGTTTCCGCACAAACCGCATCATCCGCAGCTACCACACAGCAGAAAGCTTCTGAAAAAAGAAATGCACTCCAGCAAAAAATGGATGCGGTCAAAGAAAAAATTGCCAGTCGGGAGGCAGCCTTAAAAAACAAATTATCGAAATTTAGAGATAAAAATAAAGCTACTTTGGTAGAAAAAATTAATAATACCTTGTCGCAAATAAACCAAAAAAGGACTTCGGATATGACAAACTATGTAAACAGGATGTCGGAGATACTTTCCAAGGTAGAAACCAGGGCCGGTTCCAACACCGATGCCTCTGCCAGTGCAGCCATTGCCAATGCCAAAGCTTCTATTACCTCTGCAAAAGAGGCAGTAGAGGCACAATCTCAAAATGATTACACTATAGAGGTTTCCAGTGAATCCACTGTCAGGGCGGATGCAAAAGAAGCCAGGGATAAACTTCATGAGGATTTGCAAAATACCAGAAAAACAGTTGTAGATGCCAAGCAAGCTGTATCGGAAGCCATCAGGGCAGTTGGGAAAGCTTTAGGAGGTCTAAATGGACAATAATCAAACACCAAATACGGCAAACCCGCAGCCAACTATGCCTGCTGACCCTACACAGCAGGGAAATCCGGCAGGAATTCCTCCAGCTCCCCAGGCCAGCCAACCGCAAGCAAGCCCTATATCGTCTTCGGGAATAGCACAACCAGGAGACGAGGCTAAAGGTAGCAATAAGATGCTTTGGGTGGTAGTAGGGGTGTTGGTAATATTGCTTCTGGCAGGTATAGGATATTACCTTTATACGGTAAATATGGAAGCTCAAAAGAAAGAAGAGTTGCAAAAACAGACCCAAACCCAAGCCCAACAGGAAGTTCAAGCCCTGGATTCCCTTAATACCGAGCTTCAGGGGCTGGATACAGAACCGGTTGATACGGAATTTGTCTCCGTAGACAAAGATCTCCAAGGACTTTAAACCCTAATTAAAATCCCATCTGGACAATAATAAAAATAGGTGTAGAATATCCGAAAGGAATTAAGATGTCTTACCAAGAAAGAGTTGGAACCAAGGACGGTGACGGTGCTGCTGATCACGACGAGCTTTATAGATTACGGGGGCACCGCCCTACAGTAAATGCACCCTTCCCATTCTCAACTAGGCAGCTTGCTAGACTATTAACTTTACGGTCATATATGGAGAAACTGAAGGCGGAAGATGCTATACCTACAAACACATATCTAGATGGATCTTTTCTTCCTCCCAGAGAAATACTCAAAATAGAACCTGGAACAGATTTAAATCTGTGTGAGTAACAGTTTGCACCTGGTTTCGTTTACACTCCAGGAGTGTAAACCTAATTCATTAATCTCCACAATCTCCACTGACTCAAGAGCAGTGTCCAATCCCACCTTCCAGGTGGAATAGCTTGGCAAATTAGCCCTATAGTTGAATAATACCTCTTAAACACCTATAATTCCCCGATGATTAGAATTGAGGAATTAAAATCATTTCAGGGTATCATTGAAAGAAAATCGTTTGGTAAGCATCGAAATCCTATCGGGGTATTAGCGGATAATCCATCCAAGGTGATTCGACATCTTCATTCATTTGCTTATGACAATAATCCTAATTACAGAAATCATAGATACGAAGAAGTAATTAATGCATGGCTCGAATTTGGAAGTTATCCAGGTATTAAAGTTCCACAATTTACTCCTTATTCTGACTTTTTTGTTATTGTGGATCTGGTTTCAGGAGAAACCCTTAAAGAAAAAGATTTTTCGGCTGACCCGCAAGCTCCTCAAGTAGTAGGTAAGTTTTTAGGAGCTCTAGTAGATTACGCATCTGATAAATACCATAACGGAGGAGTTTATCTCTCTGATCAAAAGGCTGAGCAATACATGTATGGAACAACTTCTGGGGAGACTAGTCCCAACATTTATTTTGTAGATCTGGATTATGAACGGGGAATTTTTGATGCCAAAAATCCTTATGCTTTAGACCTAGCTCTTTTTCTCTCTGGCATATCGGGAGTATTTAGAGTAGTCGAAAAAAAGTTCGCCCCCGATACATTTTGTGACGAAAGATCAAAACTGTTAAAATTACTAGAGGAAGACTTCAGAAAGCATAGATCTTATTCTGTAGAAAATGCCTTGGAGGCATTTGGGGTAAACCTAATTCATTAAAGATGGACTCCAATCAGAGCTCCAAAGAACTATTTAATTTAAAAATATTAGTGATATAATAATATTATGAGTGAGATACCTGGGAGAGAAACTGACATAGACCTAGGAAACACAAGATCTAGTAAATGGAATTCATTTAAACAAAGAGCTCGAGGTAGATGGGAGGCTTTTCGAGCAACCATAGGAGGAAAACAAAATGATCAACTTTACTGGAGACCAACCAAAGACTTCTATCTAAACAATTCCAGGAGTATTGAGATAAGATCAGCATGTTTAGAAGCACTTATTCCTCTAGCACAAACACAAGAAGATCCAAATCCACCATTGACAAACCAAGAAAGGGAGGATTTATCTGTAACTTTAGAGAGAGTAAATGGGAAATTAATTGAGCTGGGTATTAAACCTAACTTACATGTAGGTACAAACGTAGAAATCCTCAGAAATAGTCCTGTTATGACCGCTGAATGGGTAGCAGGGCAATTATTAAGTTTATTGGGTGACTCTGTCACAACGACTAATCAAGTTGGGCCGATTATTGGAGAATATAACATACTACCCACGGATCACGAGTTATCATTAACAAGTGGTAAAAATCTGCCACCCAAGTTAGTAAATTTTTTAACAGCGAGGCAACAGAGAAAGGTTATCGGAGATTTTTTAGATATAGACTCGGAATTAGAAGAACGGAAAAAGCGAGAAATCCCATAACTTCTTTTAAAACCTTTTTGAGAAATATACCCGATCCCACCTTCCAGGTGGAATAGCTTAGCACTGTCGTGATATTAAGGACTACAGTTTACGCTTCAACCCCCGGGGTTGCAAGCTAAATCACTGGTGATAACTATCATAGCTGGGGAGCGTACTTTGCTCGAACCTATCAAACTATATCACCCCTAAATTAATGTTACAACTTCAAATTTTGAAAGACCACTTAAGAATTTCAAGCTTTAATTATTTTCTTGATATCCTCCTGATCTATCGGTCTTCCTACTTTCTGTTTATAAACAATCAAACTCTCCTTTTTTATAACAGGGACTTTTATGCCAAAAACTTCAAAAGAATTAAAATCCTTAATATCAGTGTTGCAAGATTCCCATTTATTTGTTTTGCTATTGTAAAGTTGATCTGTTTCAGAATCTGATATATCGATTTCTTGACCATGATATTTTAAAGTCATTAACAATAAATCAAAATTTTCGTCATGATATCTTTCGGGGCCAAAAACTATATATTTTTTCACAAGTGATTGTAATTGTGGAAAGTATTTATCAGGTAAATCAATATCTATATCATATAAAGGACGCTTGGAGCCATAAAGTCGAGCAGCAAGTCCTCCTGAAATCTCAAAGGGAATTTTGTTATCTTTAAGAATAGAAACTATCCATTTAAATGCGACTTTTGTATTTCTATTCATACTTAACAGTTATTGTAATTCTCTGTTTATTTCTGTCACTTCTGGAGATCCTGACGTGATCTTAGCCAGACTGCCAGAGTTTATCCGAGAATTTAGCTCCTCGCCTAATTCCGAGTCTTCGAGGAATCAAGCTCTGCTTAATCTTGAGTCTACGAAAGATCAAGCT
>CAZGFG010000015.1:0-18159 GCA_964524895.1 uncultured Gammaproteobacteria bacterium
CCGACGCATTTTCCTTGGATTTTGACAGTAGTAGCATAAATTGGTTGCATAGTAGAATTTGCAGGTTCAAGCCTAATTCTGTTGGGCTCCCGGAAAAACCTTTTCAAAGTAGCCAGTCCGTTATCCAAAAGGGCTACAACTATATCTCCGTCAACAGCAAAGCTTTGTTCTTCAATAATTACATAATCTCCGTCTAATATCCCGTCTTCAATCATAGAATCCCCCTTTACCTGCAAAACATAAGACCTCTTTCTACCGGAAATCATGGAAGGAGAAATCTTAATGGAAGCATCCGGGTCTGTGTATGGTTGGATAGGTGCACCGGCAGCAATATATCCCAATATTGGTAATTCTATGCCTCTTAAGCTGCTGGAGATGTGTTGGTCTACTACTTCTATACCTCTTACAGCCCCCTCAAATTTTCTAATTACACCTTTTGAGACTAAAGCTTGCAGATGTTCATGGACAGTGGCCAAAGAGGAAACCCCAATTGCTTCTGCAATTTCACCCAGGGTAGGGGAGTAACCATATTTATCAATATATTGTTTGAGAAAATCCAGTATTTGTTTTTGCCTGCGGTAGAGTGTAATCGGCATTTTATAATCCTGAGCGAAGTCGAAGGGACTTCGGGTTAACTTTGCGTATACAATACCAAAGATAAACCGAATCTGTCAACTAGGACGAAGTGGATCATATCCCATCAGCTCACCAAGGGTTAGGTGATTTAAATACCCCTAGGGCTTAGGGGTAAGGATTGCTATTTCTGAAGCTAAATTTGATAAAAATCCATCCTTAGAGGTATTAAAAGGGTTAACAATTGCCTTAAAAGTTAAGTCATCTGATATTTTGCCGTTTTGATGTTTGACATTAAGCCTATAACGTGATAATATTCCAGCCATTATGTCAATGCGATACATTGAAGGTAATGATGGCTTAAGGCCATTTCTTAATGATTCAGATAGAGCAAAAGCTGGTTTAGCAAGAACCTTGGTAACAGCTGCTAAAGCATGGAGAGAAGCTTATGGTGACATTCCTTTGCCAGGTCAAAAAACTGATGCTAAAGATCAGAAAACAACTGAACAATCCCTTTTTATAATTCCTGAAGAATTAGGTGTTCAATTTACTCAAAAAATTGGTGGTAAATCACCTGAACAACTAGAAGCTGAAGCTAAAGCTGATCGAGAAGTTACTATAAATGCTTCAGATATGCTACACAGCCCCAAATTTGAGGTTCTTGAAGAAGTTACTCCTCAAGATTTACTCAAATTCCCAGTTAGAGCTTTAGGTTTACCAGGCGATCCTACTATTAGACAAATTTTTGAAAGAATACCTCAAGGTAGATATGGAGACTATGCATTAGAAATCCCTAGAGCCGAAGTTGGACCTCATTTAGCTATAGCTGATAGAGAGCAACCTTTAAATGATTGGTATTATATTACGCATGAACCAATTGCCGGCCGTAGCGGCGGTCCGCTCGTGTTCACGGTTGGGCACGATTCTGGTGGTCGTTTCCTGAGCGGCACGTGGGCTCGCCCTGACGGCGGGTGGGATCCTGACGATCAGTTAGTGGTGGCTCTTCGCAAGATTGAGCCTGTAAAATCTTAAACTCTTTGATTCTTAATTTTTAATAATCCTCTTTAATCTTTTGATACTTTATTCACTTTATCCGCGTTGCGGTCGCTAGAATTTTTAGAAAACAAGTTAAAGCTTTCTCTTCATCCCGATAAGGTATTTATTAAAAGATTATCACAAGGAATAGATTTTTTAGGATGGGTTCATTTTTACCATCACAGAGTTTTAAGAACTGCCACCAAAAGAAAGATGTTTAAAAGACTAAAAGAAAATATATCCAAGGAAACTTTAGCTTCATATTTAGGCTTATTAAAACATGGAAATACTTACAAACTAATAAAAAGGATTGAGAAAGGTAATTCTAACTGTGGTGAGTTCAAGGGATAAATGCCGACGAAATAGATCAGTTTTAAGTTGATGAGAGGTTATGGGAATAAGCCGTTTGTCCTTTTGTCTTTGATTCTGTCTCCGAGGCCTGTGTTTCCAAGTCCTTCCAATAGACATCCCCTGCAATACCCAGCATTGATGCACACTTTTTGAGGGAATCAGAAGCTGCTGCTTTGAGATCATCGGCTATAGAAATTGGCTCACCGGTGCTTCTGTTAAATTTAATATCGGCCCCGCCGTATTGTCCTTTGACGATAGAGTGATCTTTGGCCCTGACTGCAAGTTCTCCCCTGACCCAAACTTGTTTTTTACCTATCTGCTGGTCCAAAATTCTGAAATCCCAATCCCATCCAAATACTTGGTTTAACATATTGATGACATACCCTACTTCCACATAACTAAGCATAATACCTCCGGGGCCGGGTCTACTGCGGATATATTGTTTAGGGGTTTTTTGGGTAATGAAAGCCATTTGAGCATCATTCAAATAGCGTGGCAGTACGTCTGGCATATTTTATATGTTATACAAAGGACTTAAAGTTGACACTAGGATTAGGTAAGGAAGCAGAAAGAAAGTGTCCTATCTTCAGTTCGGGTCTTGTTCGTGTTAAAATAACTTTTATGGCAAAATTTACAATAGATTCCACCTTTAAACCCACAGGAGACCAACCACAAGCTATAGACAAACTTGTAGCAGGCCTCAAGCGGGAAGAGAAGAACCAGGTTTTGCTTGGGGTTACGGGTTCCGGTAAAACCTTTACCATGGCTAATGTTATCCAGCAGGTTCAAAAACCAACCCTGGTTATTTCCCATAACAAGACTTTAGCAGGACAATTGGCCCAAGAATTCCGCTCCCTTTTTCCCAAAAATGCTGTAGAGTATTTTGTTTCCTATTATGATTATTATCAACCTGAAGCTTATGTTCCCCAATCCGACACTTACATTGAAAAAGAGACACAGATAAACGAGGAGATCGAAAAGCTGCGCCTTTCCGCTACTACCTCTTTGATGACTCGAAAAGACGTGATAGTAGTAGCCTCCGTTTCCTGCATCTATAACTTGGGTTCACCAAAAGAATACATCGGGGCTACTTTGGAATTAAAGCAGGGGGTGAGGGTGGGTTTTGTATCCATAATGAAGATGCTGACTAAGATGTATTACCTGCGAAACGATATTGATTTTAGAAGGTCTACTTACCGAGTTAAGGGAGATACTATTGATATATTTCCCTCGTATCTTGATAGAGCTTTTCGGATAGAACTTCTTGGGGATAAGATAGAGAGGTTGTCTTACCTGGACCCTATTACGGGTATAGCGGTTCCTACACCGGAAACTATCAGTATTTATCCTGCCAAGCATTACATTACCCCGCAGGATCGGGTTAAACCTGCTTTAAAACAAATAGAACAGGATTTAGGTATTAGGTTAGTGGAACTGAAAAAGCAGGGGAAGTTATTGGAAGCTCAAAGATTGGAGCAAAGAACCCATTATGATCTTGAGATGATCCAGGAATTCGGGTTTTGTAACGGGATAGAAAATTATTCCCGGTATTTTGAAGGAAGGGAAAGCGGAGAACCCCCTTTTACGTTGATGGAATATTTCCCCAAAGATTTTTTATTAATCATTGACGAATCCCACATTACCTTGCCTCAAATTAGAGGGATGTATAACGGGGACAGATCCAGAAAAGAGACTTTGATAGAATTTGGTTTTAGGTTGCCTTCTGCTTTGGATAACCGGCCGCTGAAGTTTGACGAGTTTCAAAGAAAGATAAACCAAGCAATTTATGTATCCGCTACGCCGAATGAATATGAGCTCTCTTTGGCGGGCTGTCCCCACTTACAAACAGACACACCGGGAGTGTCTACTCAATTCCACACCCGGTGTGGAGTGGCGGAGCAATTAATAAGACCCACCGGGATTATAGACCCTCAAATATCCGTTAGGCCCACAGCCGGCCAAATTAATGATGTCTTAAGAGAGGTAGATGTCAGAGTAAAAAGAGGTGAACGTGTCCTTATCACTACTCTAACCAAGCGGATGGCAGAAGATCTAACAGATTATCTAAAGGAGAAAAATATAAAAGTGAATTATTTACACTCCGATATAGAAACTTTGAAAAGGTCTGATATTTTAGAAGCACTAAGGCTTGGGCAATATGATGTCATTGTCGGGATCAATCTTTTGCGGGAAGGTTTAGATTTGCCGGAGGTTTCACTGGTAATTATTCTGGATGCGGACAAAGAGGGATTTTTGCGCTCCCGTACTTCTCTAATCCAAACAATGGGTAGGGCAGCCAGGCATATCAAGGGGCAGGTGATTATGTATGCAGACACAATCACCGGTTCCATGAAGTTTGCCATAGATGAGGTAGAAAGAAGAAGAGGATATCAGCTTGAATACAATAAAAAACACCATATTACTCCCAGAAATATTGAAAAGGGGGTGCGGGATAGGTTAATTGAAAAGGTAGAAGAGATAGAGGGGGAGTTGGGGGAGCAGATATTAACTGTTAACCAGATTCCTGCCAAGGAACGGGATAAGATGACCAAAATTCTAGAAGCCAGAATGAAAGAAGCTGTGGAAATTTTGGACTTTGAAACCGCAGCCAAACTCCGTGATCAGATCAAAGAGCTAAAGATTTAATAAGTCTTTAAAAAGATTGCAGAATAATGTAAAATAGGTCGTTATTCTTCGGGAAAATTTCGTCCCTAAAAATACGCTTATGACCAATGATAAGATTATTATAAAAGGTGCCAGGCAGCATAATTTAAAAAACATTGATCTGGAACTTCCTAAAGGTAAACTAATAGTCTTCACCGGAATTTCCGGATCGGGAAAATCATCCTTGGCCTTTGATACCCTTTATGCAGAAGGCCAAAGAAGATATGTGGAATCTTTGTCTGCTTATGCCAGGCAATTTTTGGGAGTTATGGATAAGCCTGATGTAGATTTGATAGAAGGTTTATCCCCCGCAATCTCCATAGATCAAAAAGGCGTGTCACACAACCCCCGTTCCACTGTAGGGACAACTACAGAAGTTTATGACTATCTAAGGCTTTTATTTGCCAGGGCAGGCCATCCACATTGTCCTATTTGCGGCAGAGAGATTTCCCGGATGTCTGTAGAACAGATAGTTGAGCAGGTGACTAAACAAGTAGAAGGTAAAAAAGGACTTAGATTAATGATCCTGGCCCCAATAGTAAAAGACCGTAAAGGAGAATACAGCTCCTTGTTTGAGGATCTGCGTAAGAAAGGCTTTTCTAAAGTCAGAGTAGACGGACAAATAAGAGATTTAGCTGAAGATCTGGTATTGATAAAAACCAACAAACACACGATAGATGTAGCGGTAGATCGTTTAGTATTGGATAAAAAAGTTGTTCATCCTTCGACAGGCTCAAAACAAGAGACCAATATGTACTCAAGATTGTCACAATCCATTGAAACAGCGCTTAAATTAGGCGAAGGGTCAGTTTTAGTTTCCAAGGTTTTGGATGCCTCTTTGGAGTTTCCGGCAAATCCTAAAAAGATGGAAGACCACCTTTATTCGGAAAGGTTTGCTTGTCCTGTTGACAACGTAGCTTTATCAGAGGTTGAACCAAGACTTTTTTCTTTCAACTCTCCTCATGGAGCTTGTCCACAATGCAACGGTTTGGGGTCCCTTTTGGAGATTGATCCGGAAGCAGTTTTAAATCCGATTCTATCTATAGCCGAGGGGGGTATTCTGCCTTGGCAAAAATTAGGCAATAGTGAAACTTGGTTTACCAGATTGATTGAGGCAGTAGGAAAAGAATACCACTTTGATATAAACACGAGGTTGGGACAGTTAAGTGATAAGGCCAGGGAGATTTTGTTGTATGGAGCTGGGGAAGAGGAGTTTAAGGTAGAGGGTAAGAATAGGCAGGGTAGGTGGACCTATTTCTATTCTGCTTTCCAGGGCTTGGTCCATTATCTTAAAGAAAGATATAAAGAAACAGAATCCGATTGGGTGAAGTCTGAAATAGAAAAATACATGTTCAAGGAAGTTTGTCCTAAATGTAGGGGGCAAAGGCTCCGGGAGGAAGCACTCTCGGTAACAGTGGATGGTTTAAATATTGCTGAAGTTTCCAGTCAATCCATTTCTGAAGCTCTAAACTGGGTAAAAGATCTGTCTCCTAAACTTTCTGAAAGAGAAAAGACTATAGCCAGTCCGATTACTAAGGAGATTCAATCTCGCTTGCAATTTTTGATAGACGTTGGGCTGGATTACTTAACACTGGATCGCGCTTCCATGACTTTGGCAGGGGGAGAATCACAGCGGATAAGGTTGGCTTCACAGATTGGTTCCGGCTTATCTGGAGTTCTATATGTTCTGGATGAACCTTCTATCGGATTGCACCAGAGGGATAATACCAGATTGATAGAAACCCTTAAAAAGCTGCGGGATTTGGGAAATACTGTGATTGTAAATGAGCATGATGCCGAAACAATGGAGAATGCCGATATGTTGGTAGAGATTGGGCCGGGGGCAGGTGAACATGGGGGGAGGATAGTTTCTCAAGGAACACCACAAGATATCATGAAAGATCCTAATTCCTTAACCGGCCAATATCTTTCCGGCAAAAGAGAGGTTAGGGTAGATGCTTCTTTAAAAAGGGATAAAGTAAATTCCGGAAGCCTCAAAATCTTAGGAGCATCTGCACACAACCTTAAGCAGATTAATGTCTCTTTTCCTCTTGGTCAATTTATAGCGGTAACTGGGGTTTCAGGATCAGGTAAATCAACTTTGATTCACGATATTCTTTACCGGGCACTTTCTCAAAAGCTATACCGCAGCAGAGAAAAAGCCGGCAGTCATAAAAGTCTGGAAGGAGTAGAGTACATAGATAAGGTTGTGATGGTTGATCAGTCCCCAATAGGCAGAACCCCCAGGTCTAATCCGGCTACTTACACCGGGGCTTTTACCCACATTAGGGAGCTTTTTGCAAGCTCTCCCGAAGCCAAGATTCGCGGTTATGGCCCGGGTAGATTTTCATTTAATGTTAAAGGCGGACGGTGTGAAGTTTGTGAAGGTGAAGGACAGATAAAAATTGAAATGCAATTTCTGCCGGATGTTTTTGTAACTTGTGAGGCATGTAATGGGAAAAGGTATAACAGGGAAGCTTTGGAGATTCATTTTAAGGATAAAAATATTTCCGAGGTTTTGGATATGACTGTAGAGGAGGCTTTGAAGTTTTTTGAGAATATTCCCCAGATCAAAAACAAAATTGAGGTTTTAAATGATGTTGGTCTAGGTTACATCAGGCTTGGTCAACCTGCCCCAACTTTATCAGGAGGAGAAGCCCAAAGGATTAAATTATCTGCAGAACTTTCAAAAAGGCAAACCGGTCGGACTGTTTATATTTTGGATGAGCCGACAACGGGATTGCATTTTGCCGATATAGAGAGACTTTTGGCTATTCTGCGCAGGCTGGTTAACTTTGGTAACACTGTAATCATTATTGAGCATAACTTAGATGTGATTAAAAATACGGATTGGGTGATAGATTTGGGGCCGGAAGGTGGAGATGGCGGGGGTAAGATTGTAGCACAAGGCACTCCAGAGCAGGTATCAAAATCTAAAAACTCCTACACTGGTCAGTATCTAGTTAAAGTCATCCAAGGTGAAGTGTCCGCATAGATCTCTGTACAAACCTGTTCTTATTGCTTATGCGTCAACCCCCGGGGTTGCATCGTAAACTTCATCAAAATCTGCATCTAGAACTTGATGTTTCAATATCTCTAGACTGATACCATAGTCAATTTGACCCTCAACAAATTTTTGATAAACCTGCGGGCTCTCAAATTGATCCAACACTATTGAACAGTCACAAAGTATTTGAGGTCTGCTTAAGTATTCATTGTAAGACGACCATTCATAGCTCTCTGGCTTTTTAACAATCCCTGTTACTACCGGATTTAGGTGAATGTAACGGGATAGGTGTATAAGCTGCTCATTAGTTTCGATATGGACCGATTTAAATTCCCCCTGGAGGAGAGGACCTACCCGGTTGTATTTAATATTGAAATATTTAGTATAGCTGTTACAAACTTTGCCTATAAAGTTGGTAATCCCCTTATCTTTTAATTGTCTTATCAATAAATGGAAATGGTTAGGCATAAAGCAGTAGCAAATTATTTCAACCACCTTTTCATCTCCTAGCACTTTTGAGAAATCAAGCTCCGATTTGGCGTATTTAGAAAAGCTAAGCTTGTGATTTTGGAAAATATAGTAAAAGACAGTCTGTTTAAACCTTTTAAAGTCCCGGTAATTGGTGAAAATAATACGTTTTTCCGTACCTCGGTTATAAATGTGGTAAAGTTCGTTATTGACAAGTGGGACTTTCCGGCTTGGCATTAATTCCACTTTACGCCTCAACCCTTGGGGTTGCAAGCTAAATGTTTTGACCTGGCTTTTCTGGTAAAATGGTTACAGTGATTAGATGTATCTTTTTAGTAGTATTGTTTATTCTGTCTTTGTTTGTAGCTCCATTATCGGTTCAGGCTCAAACCAATCCAAATAATCAACAAGCGGAGTTTGCTACCTCTTATGATGTTACCTTAGACGTGGGTGAAGACGGAGTAACTACGGTTACCGAAAAGATTTCCCTCAAGAATTTAACCAGCCAATATTATGCAAATCAGTTTAAGTTAACAATAGGAGCTACCAGAATAAGTGATGTTAAAGCATCCGATCCCTCCGGGCCTCTGGAAGTTAAAACCGAACAGCAGGATAGTTCTACCATCATTTCTGTAAAATTTAACCAACAGGTTGCCGGAATTAACAAAGTTTTACCTTGGACATTGCAATTTAAATCCAGTGATTTCGCCCAAAAACAGGGGAAAGTTTGGGAAGTCAGCAGCCCAAAAATTGCGGCTACTGCTCATTTGGAAAATTATAATCTAACTATTTCTGTTCCAACCAGCTTTGGAGAACCTACCCTGATAAGCCCTATCCCCAAAAGCCAGACTGTCAGTTTTAATAAGCGGTTTTTAACTTTTGATAAGGAGCAGCTTAAAAACTCCGGAGTGTCGGCAAGTTTTGGCAATTACCAGCTTTTTGACTTTGATTTATCTTACCATCTTGAAAATCCCAGATTATTTCCGGTAATAACCAACATTGCCCTTCCGCCCGATACCGCGTATCAAGACGTTATATTTCAAAGGTTGGATCCCGAACCTGTCAATGTTACGGTAGATGAGGACGGAAATTATTTGGCCTGGTATAGGTTAAACAGAAACCAAAAACTGGAGATTAAGGCAATTGGGTCAGCCAAACTTTATACTACCTCCAAGGTGAAAAACCCTGCTCTCTCTTCTGCTCTTCGGGACAAATATACTGCTGCCTCCAAATTCTGGGAGAAAGATAATCCGGCTATTCAAAATAAGCTGCTAGAGATACTGGGATCAAATCCACCCGATTCCAATACGGAAAAAGTTAGACTGATCTTTAGGTATGTAGTAGACAGCTTAAAATATGACTCTTCCAGGTTAAATTCCCGTACCGAAAGGTTCGGAGCCGTCACTGCCCTTAACAACCCGGATTCGGCGGTCTGTATGGAGTTTACAGACCTATTTATAGCACTAACCCGAGCAGCAGGGATTCCTGCCAGGGAGTTGGACGGGTATGCCCATACCTCAAATACCTCTTTAAGACCGCTTTCACTTACTCGAGACATACTTCATTCTTGGCCCGAGTATTGGGATGAAAGTCGAGGTTGGGTGATGGTGGACCCTACTTGGGAAAACACTACGGGTGGAGTTGATTATTTTAACAAATTAGACCTAAATCATTTTGCCTTTGTAGTAAAGGGGGTATCTTCGCAACAACCGATACCGGCCGGATTTTATAAATATAAGGGTAAAGAGGACACCAATGACGTTAGTGTTGTGCTTTCCGAAAACGACTTTCTAGGAAAACCTCAACTGGAGGTAGAGATAGAGAATGCCAATCCCATTTTAGCTGGATTACCGCATAGATTTAAGGTTATTGTTAAAAACCGTGGGAACGGTTTATACCAGTCAGCGCCAATTCTGGTACAAATGGGGAAGACCCAAATCACTCAAACCGACAAAGCCCAAACAGGGCCGATTCCAGCCTTTGGCCATTCACAATACGATTACGAGGTTAAGTCAAATTCACTGTTTGATTCATATGATGAGATAGTCCAAATAGAGATTGGAACCCAAAAATTTACAAAGGAAGTGCATATTAAACCGATTATCCCACTCAATATTTTGCTTGCCGCAGTAGTAATAGTAGTAATAGCCATATTTGGGATTTATTTAACTATTCTAGCCAGATTTATCTACCGCAGGAGATCTGGAAAGGTTGAGTCCAAGGCTTAAATTGGGTACAATACTGCGCTATGATCCCCAAGTTTTTAGACAAAACCATAATACCCCATAAGCCGGGAGTCTATATTTTTAAAAATACGGATGGGGAGATTTTGTACGTAGGTAAGGCAATTGATCTTTATCACCGGGTTTCCTCTTATTTCTCTTCAGGTCTTTCGGCTGATTCCAAAGCGGCTGTTTTAGTTAAGGAAATTACTACAGTAGAAACGATCATTGTAGAGTCGGAATTGGAAGCTTTAATCCTGGAGGCTAATTTAATTAAAAAACACCTTCCTCCTTACAATGTTCGGCTTACGGATGATAAAGATTATTTATATATCAAGGTTACAAAAGAACGGTTCCCAAGAATTGTTACGGCCAGGAAAAAAGATCTTGGAGATTCCTTAAAATATTTTGGCCCCTTTCCTTCCGGGCGTACTGTCAGGAATACTTTAAAAACTTTAAGGAGAGTATTCCCTTGGTGTTCTAACCCGCCCAGAAAAAATGGAATTACTAGACAAAGACCATGTTTTTATTCTCACCTTAAACAGTGCCCCGGCCCCTGCGTGGGTGTAATTGATCAAAAAGAATATAAAAAAATTATTAACCGCTTTATCGCTTTTATGGAAGGTAAAAAAGAGCAACTCCAGCAGGGTATTGCCAAAGAAATGCAGCAAGAAGCCCAAGAGCAAAATTTCGAGAAGGCAGCATACTTCAAACGTATGCTTGAAGGCATTATTTATTTAACCCAGACAAACAGAGTGCAAGCATATCTTGAAAATCCCAGCTTTCTGGAAGATGAGAACAACAAAGCCATACAGCAGCTAAGGACTGATCTTAAATTACCAAAACTGCCTCAAAGAATAGAGGGATATGACATTTCTAATATCCAGGGTAAAGAGGCTACCGGTTCAATGGTAGTTTTAACAAACGGCGATATCGATAAATCACAATACAGAAGGTTTAAGGTGCACATTAGCGGACGGCCAAATGATGTAGCAATGCATAAGGAGATAATGGGTAGGAGGTTGAGAAACAAAGACTGGGTGTTTCCTGATCTAATTATTATAGACGGAGGGAGAGGACAAGTGCGAGCTGCCTATGAGGAGTTAGTGAAGGCAGGGCTGAATATCCCTATTTATGGTTTGGCAAAAAGAATGGAATGGTTATATCCTCCGCAAGGAGATGTAGTTAAGCTTCCTAAAAGAAGTTTATCATTGAAGTTGTTGCAAAAAATTCGGGATGAGTCACACAGATTTGCAATTTCTTATCATAGGAAATTGCGTAGTAAAGCTTTTTTTGACACCCGATAATTAGGTATGCTACCGTTACCTTGTAATGAAGACTATTTTGAGGCATCTTCTGGTAAACATGGTCGCTTTGTGGGCAGCTGCCCAGGCCATACAGGGAGTAGTCTATTCCGGGGGGTTTAGAACCCTTTTAGTAGCTTCTGTTGCATTTGCAGCCATTAACTTTCTACTTGTCCCTTTAATAAGAATCCTGCTACTGCCTCTTAATTTATTAACTTTAGGGCTATTTGCATGGCTAACCAATGTCCTTGCCTTATATGCTTTAACTACTGTAGTCCCGGAATTTAAACTCATACCTTATCATTTCCCGGGATTTGTATATGACGGGTTTGTCATTCCTGCCACGGACTTAACCCAGTTTTGGGTAGCGGTTATAGCCTCATTTTTAATAGGAGTTATTTCCCATTTCCTCCTTTGGCTTAGCCACTAGTCTAAAGGCTTTTGATATTACACCGACTGATGTATAATTTCAGCATTATGAAGACCTTTGTCTCAATGTTACAGATTCTAACCGGTGTGTTACTAATTTTGGTAATCATTATTCAACAAAAAGGGGCCGGTTTAGGATCTGCATTCGGGGCGGATTTTGGAATGTATAGAACCAAGAGGGGAGCGGAAAAATTTCTTTTTTATCTGACTATAGCTCTGTCCGTAATTTTCATAGTTCTGTCTCTTATAGGGTTGGCAGTCTAACAAACCTTCCAGGTTATGAGATCATTTATAAATTCCATAAAGATCAAATCTATCAAGCTGTGGATTTTGATATTAATACACTCCATTAGGCGGAAGTGGAAATTGTTGGCAGGTATTTTAATTTGTTTGGCAGCTCTCGTTTTTATTCAACAAAGACTAGGTTTTATTAGCTTTGAAAACGTTTTGTCTGAAGGGTTTGTGGGAACTTACCAAAGCCATGATTTACCGATTGAAGTCACCCGTTTACTCTCGCAGGGGTTAGTTAAACCTGACGAGGAGGGACGGATGAAGCCTAATTTAGTAAGTGGCTGGGAGTCTAACAAAGAGGCTACAGAATTTACATTCAAGCTTAAGGAGGGCTTAAAGTGGGTTGACGGAGAGCTTATTAAATCATTTGATTTGGAATTTCCAATACCTAATGTAGAAGTGTCTTACCCCGACGATCAAACGATAGCTTTTAAGCTAAAGGAGCCTTTCTCTCCATTTCCCTCTCTTTTGACCAAACCTATTTTTAAAAAGGGTACTTTGCTGGGTATCGGACCCTACAGAATAAAAAGAATAGAGAAAAGTAAGGTCTTTATAGCAAAGATGTACCTGGATTCAAACGATCCTAAATTCCCCGATATCATCATACGTTTTTACCCGAGTGAAGATACTGCAAAAACCGGTTTCGCGCTGGGGGAGACAGAGGCCTTGCTTGGGATTAACAACTACCAGAATTTATTATCAAACCCTTTGGTAAAAATCTATCAAAAAACCGATTACGGGAAGATTGTGACTCTCTTGTACAATACAAAACACCCTAAGTTGGGAAATCGGTCTTTGAGACAAGCTCTCGGTTTTATCATCCCCAAAATAGAAGATAATCAAGAAGCCAATAGCCCCTTCTCAATTTATTCCTGGGCGTATGACCAAACTTCCAAAAAATATTTGGATAATCCGCAAGAGGCAAAAGAAGCATTAAGTAGGGCAAAATCGGCCATTGGAAAAGAAATTTTAGGGGAGGAATTGATATTGACTACAACTCCTCAACTGGAAGAAGTTGGGAATAAAATTATAACTGCTTGGAAAGAGTTAGGCTTTGATGCAAAACTTCGAACAGAATCAGGCATTGCTCAAAACTTCCAGGCCTTGTTGATTACCCAGACAATCACGGTAGATCCGGACCAATATATACTTTGGCATTCTACACAAGAAAAGACTAATTTAACCAAATACTCTTCTCTAAGAGTAGATAAGGATTTGGAAGATGGAAGGAAAATATTAGATGAGGAAGAGCGCAAAAGTAAATATGAAGATTTTCAGAAAGCACTTTTGGAAGATGCTCCGGCTACCTTTCTTTATTATCCTAAATATAATCTTGTTTATCTGAAAAAGGCAGAAACCGATCTTTTTAGGATTTTGGATTTACAAATGGATCCGCTGAAAAAATAGTTTTTTAGGTATGGCTGGCACGAATGGCATTTAAGATAACGGCCACATCTATTGCTTCCTGAAGACCGGCTCCCCAAAGCGGAGAGATTAATCCAACCGAAGCAAAAATCATTCCCGCTGTGCTTAACCCAATCCCTGCAATGATACTTTGCAAAGCAATATTAATGGTTCTTTTGGAGATTTTGTAGGAATCAAAAACCGAAGAAAAATTACCTCCCAAAAAAACAATGTCGGCAGCTTCAGATGAAGCGGTTTGTTCTTCATTGCTAAATACCAGCCCTACATCTGCTAAGGCCAAAGCAGGTGCATCATTTATACCGTCTCCCACCATAGCAGTTACTTTACCCTCCTTTTTAAGGTTAGCAATACCCTTCTGCTTAGCCTCCGGAGTCATTTCCGCCTTTATTTCTACCTGCTCCCCAAGTTTTTCTAAAAGCCTTTGGGCAGCTTCCTTTTTATCGCCGGTGAAAATATACAATTTCAGTCCCACCTGTTTAAAATGACGAATGGTATCTCTTGACTCATCCTTAATCTCATCCTCAAACCGGAAAATTGCTATACTTTTCCCCCCGCTGCTCAACTTGATCGCCATGCCTTCTATACCGTCCAGCTTTGCTAGTTTGTATTTTTTATTTCCCACTAACCCGATAATCCCTATACTGATCACCTCTTCCACATTTTGTGCATGCAAGGTTGGAGCTTTCTGGTTTTTAGCATAATCAACAATAGTTTTTGCCAGTGGATGAAGAGAATTTCTTTCAATAGCGGCGGATATAGAGAGGACTTTTTTTAAATCAAACTTTTTATCCAATATTTCAACCTGCTGAATTTTAGGTTTGCCCAAAGTAATTGTTCCGGTTTTATCAAAAACCAAGGTATTGATTCGGGACAGGACTTCCAGGCTGGCCAGGCGCTTGACTATAATCCTTTGCTTGGCAGCAGCATTAATTCCTCCTAAAAGGGCAATAGGGGTGGCAATAATTAAGGGACAGGGTGTGGCTATAGCCAAAACTGCCAAAACCCGGATTAAGTCCCCTCCGGAGATAAAATAGGAGATAGCCGCAATGGTTAAGGTAATCACCGTAAAAATATTGCTGTATTTATCGGCCAGTCTGATTAGAGGTGGTTTTTCCTCTTGGGCTCTGCGCACCAAATCCAAAATTTTGTTGTAAGTTGAATCTGCCTCTACTTTGGTAGCTTTTATGACCATGGGCTTACCCATATTGATAGTCCCGCTATGGACAGTGTCTCCGGCTGTTTTTTCAATGAATTCAGCCTCCCCTGTTAACGAGGATTCATCAACCGACCCCGATTCGGACACTAAAATACCGTCCAAAGGTATAACTTCACCTTTTTTGATGAAAATTTCCTGTCCAACAGAGATATTTTCTATCTTTTCTTTTTGGTCGGAGTGGCCATCTTTCCACAGCACTACCTGATCTGGAATCCTTTCGGTTAATTTAGTTAAAGATTGTTTGGCTCGGGAAACCGCATAAGTTTCCAAATTATTACCACTGGCAATCATCAGGGCCAAAATGGCAGCTACTAAATATTCACCTGTAATCAAAGCCACAACTATAGCCAAAATAGCAATATAATCAAGGGCAAACTGCTTTTTAATAAGGGAGAAGATGGTATCTTTAAATAAATTGAAGCTGCCTAAAACTATTGAGGCTAAAATAATAACCAAAGCAGGGGTATGGAGGTTCAGCAAGTTTAAAATAAGATAAAGGATTATCCCTATAAGGACTGCAACCGGGACTATAAACTCTCTGGAAAGATCCAAAATTTTCTGCAATTTTTGCACAACTACTATATTAATCTATTCCCTCAACCCTTGACCATAAGATATAGTTTCTGTTATATATCAGCACAAATGGAAGCGTTTCGTCGGTCGAGAGCTAATGATTTAACCTCCAGAGAAGATTTAGCACCTGGAACTCTTTTCCCCGCTTTAAGATATGGAGATATGATAGATGCTCTCTTTGCCCGCGCTTTTGGACTTTACTATGGATATAACCCGGCAGAACCACCCCCTTTTCGATTAACTTCACCAGAGTTCAGACAATTTGATTTCGGTTTACTTAATAGTAGCCTGAAACTTCATCAGGTTCCAAGGATGGGGGTCTTACCAAAAGGTTTGAGGTTTTTGATCCCTAGAAATTCCAACCCGAAAGGATTGAAGTGTGGTGGGCATGAAGCTTTAGTGCTAAACCCCAATATGGAGAATGTTCCTACCAGAGAGATACCAAAGAACCTGGATCCAAGTTCTGTATTAACTGTTCAACTAAGGGGGAACTTGAGATATTCTATACGGGGTGTAAACAGGGAAACGTGGGGAGGCAGAGTTTATACATTCTTTACCACCTATCCTGATCATGGAGATGAATCCAACAGGTTATACATAGCTACTACCAGAGGTTTATTTGCCGATAAATTGGTGATGAATAGAAGGTCTGTACCTGCAAGAGTTGGTGCTCAAATCGGAGAAGAAGAAAAAAGCAGATTACTTGCTGAGAGGGAGGCTGAATTATCGCGGCTGGATGAATCAGCAAGAAGAGGAAAAGCTCTAGAAGGGTCGGCAGCGCTCCATCCTTTTAGGGGTGGACTCCCTGGATCTGGTAGGTAGGTATCGAGTGTGAGCTAGGTTTCTCTACAATGGAAGACCCTGACAGATTACTTAATGAGAGTATACCAAAATCTTGAGAATATTGGTTTCCAACCACAGTTTGCTCAAGTATAAGACTGGTATATAATCACCTCATGGATGAAAACAAAGTTCTTAAAGACCCAAAACTAATAATTCAAGCTTTGGACATGCTTCTAAAAGAACAGGGGGACCAGGATGAAAATTACCTATCAGCAAAACTAAAAGTCCTGCGTGAAAGAGTTCTATATACTCATTCACGAGCTGAAATAACCATAGAAACTCTAATTACACATGGTGTTGCAAGCTGCTACCTAAAGTCTTAACTTTATCTCCTATAATTTAATGATTATGGGTGGATTGTAAATTATTATCATTATGTATGAATTTTCGGGAGAGAAAATTTTTATTGATGTTGGATCTTCTACGACTAAAGTTTATCATTCGCAAAAACCTGGTTCCGTAAAATTACTTTTTACTAAGTCTATTTCCTTTAAAGAAGGTTTTGATCTGAAAACGGGAATTAGTGAGGAACGCAGAAGCGAGTTAGTAGCTCTTTTGGAAGAATTAAAAGATAAACATCCTAATATACCCATAAGAATATACGCTACAGCAGTTTTTCGCAAATTGTTACCTGCGGCCAAGAAAGAACTGGTTGATTCCATTTTTAGCGAGACAGGAGTTTATTTCAATATTATTAATCAAGAACTAGAAAATTATTACCTAGAGGTAGCATTGGTGGGTAAATATAAAAAAGATGATCCGATAATGCTAGTGAATATTGGTGGAGGGTCTACAGAGCTCGTGATACTCTATGGGAAAAGAGTAATTGAAAGACACAACCTCGACTTAGGTATAGCAACAATAATAAATAAATTTCCAGGAGTTAATAAGTCAATCTCTGCTACTTCTCTAAGTAAGGTTGTAGAATTTACCAAGAAACATTTACCAGTATTGAAAAATAAGACTAAGTTAGCTATTTATAACGGAGGGGAGCTTAACTACATGAGGTTAGTAGGCTATAAACTTCGGAAGAATAAGATTTTTAAAGACAGAAAACACCCTTCCCTGATTCATATAAAAGATTACTCTAATGAAAATGAAGAAGTTTTTAAAAAGATAAAAATAGAGGAATTAAGAAAACTAATGCCCAATGACCCAAACTGGATGTATGGAGCAAGGCCTTGTAGTGCTATCGCACAGGCAATATTTGAAAATTACGGGATAGGGATAATAATACCATCAGATTCTAATCTAATTGATGGCGTAATTAGGCAAGATTTAAGAAGTGTCACTTTAAGCGGGAGTTTCAAAAAACATTTAAATTATATACTCGATATTAGGAAATATTTAATAGCTAGAAATATTACAGTTCATAGCCCGAGATTTACAGAGCCAAAGAACCCTGGAGGGGAGTTTGTTGTATTTACAGGGGAGGAAGGTTTATCTCCTCTGAAATTAGAAAGACACCACTTGGATTCTATTGAAAAATCTGATGCCCTTATAGTATGTGATCCCAAAGGGTATGTTGGGGCTTCCGCTCTAATTGAGATTGGTTATGCGCAATCATTAGGGAAAAGAATTATCTTTATGGAGCAGCCTGAAGAGTTCATGTTGAACACCCTGCCTTCTGAAGTTGGATTGTAGTGATTTAAATTCTTCACTCCAAATATACATATTTATTTGGGTTAAGAAATGCATAGCAAAGTACAATAGCTTCTTTTAACTATGAGACATTGACAAATAAGGTTATTTTTGGTT
>CAZGFG010000016.1:0-15210 GCA_964524895.1 uncultured Gammaproteobacteria bacterium
TAGATGAAAAGCTTAAAGCCTCTGAAAGCCGGATGGATAACAAACTAGATGAAAAGCTTAAAGCCTCTGAAAGCCGGATGGATAACAAACTCAAAGCTTCCGAGAGCCGGATAATTAGCGAAATAGGGAAGTTCATGGAAGATAACCTCTTTCCCGTAATTGAGGAAAAGGCTGACAAAACAGACATTGACCGGATCGAGAGAAAACTAGATAATGTTATTGTCACAGAACTACGTAACTCAAGCAGGATAGCAGCTATTGAACAAATTCCCTCTATTGCCCACCAGATTAAAAAATAGTTCTACTTTTTAGCCCCTTTTTTGCAGCCTCTTTCTAGCTTCCCTCATCTTACCGGCCCAAAATATCAGGCTATCAAGCATAGTATTGGCAGATTTTTCATGGCTTTCATTAAATTGATATTTCCCCTGCTTATCCAGATTATCCCAATAATTTGGCAGCATAATCTGCTCACGCAGGTCATACATCTTAAGTTCTGCTGCAATTGTCCTCCAGTGTTCCACAGCCCTTGCCCCTCCAGCAAGTGAGCCATAGCTTATAAAAGTTACAGGTTTAAAATTCCACTCCAGATTTAAGAAATCAACCGCATTTTTTAGAACCGGAGAGATACTATGGTTGTATTCCGGGGTAACAAAAATAAATCCATCAGCTTCACCAATAATCTTTGACCACTTTTTTGTATGCTCCTTGGAATATTGATGCTGAAGCGGGGGCATTGGCTCATCAAGAAATGGCAGGTTTATTTCTTGCAAATCCAAAAGTTCTACCTCCAAATCCACTCTTTTTTTGGCAATTTCATATATCCAAGTTGCGGGCTGGATATTAAATCTTCCCGGCCTTGTTGACCCTGTTAAAATCTTAATTTTTACCATGCTTAATAATATACCATATTTTAGATTTTAGGGGTCAGTTCCCTATGCCCTCCTATTATTATGAAATGGATATTTTTACCTCCAACAAACTCCCTGGTTTTTTTGGCAATAAATTTTAAGTGCTCATTAAGATGATACTTTTATCTGCACTGCCTAAGTAAACTGACATGACTGGGGGTTTTGCCGATACTATTTTCCTTAATTTTTGAACCTTCACCAGATCATCCACGGGTGTTTCCTCCTCTAATGGTACTGTGATTGGGATATTCACTTTCAGACGGAAAATGTAAGTCCTTATACTTCTCCAATTCCTCAAAAATACGGTCAAAACCTAAATCGAAACATTCATCTATAGTCTGGCCTTTAAAATGCGCATAGAGCCTTTTTTTATCCAGCCGGAAAGTGATAGAACCTTCATAATAAGCTAAGGCAGGTTTGTAATCGGCATAACTTCTATGTTGATGGGGGTGAATCCTTGAAGGATGATATTTATCAATATTTTTTCTGATAACTACTCTCAATACAACCAAATCTTCCCTTACATGAGGCAGCAATTGAGTCATTTTTTCAAAATGCCGGCTGATGTGTTTATAGGAAGCAGCCGAAATTTCACAATTCTTAGCAGTTAGCTTAAAGATCATAAGATATGTCTTTTTATTAACACTCAAAATATAAAGCTGCCGATGAAAATCTGCAGTAACTTTGGTTACTGCATAAATATCATTTCCTGTATATATTTAGAGGGTTAGGGTTACTAACATGTATTTTAAAAACAGAACAGAGGCCGGGAGAAAGCTTGCCGGGCTGCTTGATAACTTTAAAGGGGCAGATGTAGTAGTTTACGCATTACCCAGAGGAGGTGTCGTTATTGGCGCAGAAATCACCAAAGCAATCCATTCCCCCCTAGACTTGATTATTACCAGAAAGATTGGCCACCCCTACCAGCCCGAATATGCTATTGGGGCCGTAGCGGAAAATGGTTATTTAATTTTAAATAAAGAGGAGGTCTTAAATATTGATGAAAAATATCTTGAGGAGGAGGCCGAAAAACAAAAGCAGGAGGCCAAAAGAAGAAGGGAGGTTTACTTAGGCGGCAGAAAACCCATACCCTGCAGGGGCAAAATCGCTATTTTAGTAGATGACGGTATCGCCACCGGATTGACGATAAAAGCTGCCATCCAAGAACTTAAACTTCACTACCACCCTTCCAGGATTATAGTAGCTGTTCCGGTAACCCCAAGAGAAATAGCCGATGAGCTCGAACTAAAAGAAAAGGTAGAACTGATTGCCCTTGAGATTCCGGCTCAATTTATCGGTTCTATAGGTGCTTATTACCAAGACTTCTCTCCTGTGGAAGATACAGATGTAGTCAGAATAATACAGGAGGTCAAGGAACATGGTAATATTCCCGTTCCCGCAATTTAAACAATATGCTAAAGATATGAAAAACCTGGATGTAGTTAAAGATGTACATGACAAAAGATACACTGTCACAATCCCCATGGACGGCTTATTTGTTGAGGGCATCTTAAGAGTTCCCCATAACCCCCGGGGCATAGTCTTGTTTGCTCACGGCAGCGGAAGCGGCAGATAAATTTTTAGAGATTCTCTTCCACTAGGAAATTTATTGATTTGATATACTTACCCTGATGCGAAAAGAATTAGGGCTTTTTTGGGGTTGGATAGAGGAAATATGGTTTAAAGTTAAATTTTATTTAATGAAACTGGCTTACCTTAAAAAAAGAAGTAGGCTAAGGAGGTATCTACTTCCAATCATTCTAGTAACAATAATCTTTCCTCTTATAACTTCTCTGCCCAAAGAATATTTCCAAATTATCAATAGCCAAACTATATCTCTTTTGGTGCTTATCCTGATAGTAACAATAAGCTCCTGGTATGGTGGGCTAAGTCCCGGAATACTTGCTACAATTCTCACAGCTTTTTTAAGTTATTTCACTTTGCTAAGAGAAGATCTTCCCTATCATCCTGAAACAGGGGATCTGATCATAGCCCTACTCTATTTAGTGATTGGGTTACTCATCAGCACCATCAGCGAAGCCAGATATGAGGCCGAGATACAAAAAGATGAATTCATAGGACTGGCTGCCCATGAATTAAAGAACCCCCTGGCTGTCATAAAGGGATTTGCCGGATTGCTTGATCAACATTATAAAAAACTAGGCAATCGTAAAGTTGTCACATTTACAGAGGAGATTGGCTCACAATCCGATAAGATGCTTGAGCTGATTAATGATCTTTTAGACGTTAATAAAATCGAGGTGGGTAAGTTTGTTTACGAAGATGAACTCTTTGATTTTGATGATTTGGTAAAAGAGACCGTAACCCATCAGAGAATTATTAACAAAGGAAGAACGATAACTTTATCAGGATCATCTAATGTAATTATCAAGGCAGACAGATATAGGATTGGGCAAGTTATAATCAATCTTTTGACTAATGCTTTAAAATATTCTCCCAAAAAAAGTCCTATTGAGGTTAAAATTAAAAAGAGTAAAAAAGAGGTAACTGTAACAGTTAAAGATTACGGGGTGGGTGTTCCTACTCATGAGCAAAAGAAAATTTTTAATGAGTATTACCGGACCAGACATACCTTAAGAGGCAGAACTGAAGGTTTAGGCTTAGGTCTTTTTATTAGTAGATCAATAGTCAACAGACATAAAGGCAAGATTTGGGTGGAGTCAAAAGAAGGAAAAGGCAGCACTTTTCATCTTACATTACCGATCAGGAGAATTTGAATTGGAACTCCCTGGTACATAGTTAATTATTCTACTGGTTTCATCATATATGTAAACTGTTCCCTGGCACACCGATAGAAAATAGGGTAATCTTAATGTAATGAATCCTGCCCGCGATCCGGAAGTTTTGCAAAAGTTGAAAGAGGAGGATTTGCGCTATGTTAGTGACCAATCTCCCGGGTTTTTTCGTCAAAAAATAGGTAAAAAGTTTGAGTATTATAATTTGGAAGGCAAAAAAATTGGAGACAAGGAGATTTTAAAAAGAATTGAAAGCCTGGTTATCCCTCCTGCTTGGAAAAATGTTTGGATCTGCCCTAAGGAAAATGGTCACCTGCAGGCAACCGGTAAAGATGATAGGGGCCGTAAGCAGTATATTTATCATCCGGATTGGGTGAAACTTTCCCAGCTGGATAAGTTTTCCAAGATGATAGATTTTGGGCTAAACCTTCCCAAAATCCGCCAAAAGATAAACTATGATTTGCAAAGGCAGACAATGGATAAGGAAAAAATTCTGGCCACAGTTATCTGGCTGTTGGAACATACTTTTATCAGAATTGGGAATGAGGAATATTCAAAGGAAAATAATTCTTTTGGGCTGACTACTTTGCGCAACCGTCATGTTAAGATCAAGGGTTTGCAGGCTACTTTTCAATTTCGCGGCAAAAGCGGAGTTATGAATACCATTGCCATCTCAAACCCAAAGGTAGTAAAAACTATTAAGAAATGTATAGAGTTACCCGGTTATGAATTGTTTCAGTTTATCGACGACAGCGGAGAGAGGCGGGTGATAGATTCTGCCGACGTTAATAAATTCCTTAAAGATTTAACCAAAGATGATTTCAGCGCCAAAGATTTTAGAACCTGGGGTGCGACAAATCTTTCTGCAACATACTTTTATCAACTGGGCCCCTTCCAAAACCTGAAACATTTAAAAAAGAATATAGGAGAAACTGTTAAAAAGGTGGCTTCTCATTTAAACAACACCGTCTCCGTCTGCCGCAGCTATTATATCCACCCTACCGTCATTAAAAGTTATGAAACTAAAACCTTAATCCCGCATTTTAAATTTTATTCCAAGTCAAAGCCTCAACTTCCAGGGCTTGCACACGGTGAGTTTGCCTTAATTAAACTGCTGCAAAAATATTCCTAGTTTACTTTAAATATTTGTCAAAAAAATCAACCGAACGTTGCAGGGCCATATCCAAATCCTGGGATAAATTATGGTCCGCACCGGGGTAAGTATAAAGCTCAACCGGTTTACCCAAGTTGTCCAAATCATTTTTTAAGCTTTCGGAAAAAAGTGGGGGTACCTCCTCATCAGCTAAACCATGTTGAAGCTGCAAAGGTCCTGAAATATCCCGCAGAAAATAGCGGGGATCAATTATGTGCCAAAAGGTTGGGTTTTGTTGCGGAGTTCCGTACTTTTGTATTAGGTTTTGCCTAATTGAAGTGATATGACCTTGGATCTCCCTCTCTGATGGGGTCCAGGGCGAAGCCCGGTGCCACTTATTCATTAACTCATCATACGTTCCGACTACCCCACCCCAAATCACCCCGACTTTGATGTCGGGATTTATTACCATAGACCGCAAAGTAATATTTCCGCCCATAGAATGTCCCCACATACCCAGTTTTTTGGAATTAACTTCCCGGTATTTTTTCAAAGAAGAAAAGGCATTTAATACATCGGTTGTGTAAGCCGGTGAATAATATGCCCCCTCCGGTTTCCCCTCGGAATCGCCAAATCCACGATAATCAGGCTTAAAAACTATATAACCGTTTTTGGCAAACGCGTCAAAATATGCCACATACTTTTCGGTAGTTTTATATTGCTCCGGTGGGATATAACCGTGGTTAAAAATGATAGCAGGCCATCCGCCAGCTGGCGGATTGTTACCCATAGGCACACTCAATAAACCGAAAATTTGCAACCCTTCAGATTTGTAGGAAGCGATATATTGATGGTAATTGCTGCCATCCTCTAAAGTTTGTTCTATGGTTAACTCACTACCCGGATAATCCTTTTTCCGCATAGCTTCTATAGACAAAGGGTTGTCTGAAGTTTGATTGATGCCAATAGGAGGAATTGCGGGAGAATTTTGGCTGGGGAAAAACTTCTTCACTAATATAGCGCCTACTATTAAACCAATTACCAAAACTATTAAGAGTATTTTACCCAAAATTTGTCCCATCTAATTTTTACCTAAAATAACTCTAACATGGGCTAACCTTAAACCACTATAATAAAACTAACACCAGGCAAAAAAGGTCTAGGTGTAGCCGGGGAAGAAATCAACTTTAATCTGGTTGCCCCCAACTCCCATTTTACTCAAGACTGTCTGGAAAGCTTCCACCATTGAGCGGGGGCCCGATAAATAAAAAATCCTCTTTTTATAATCCGGGGCTTGGGCCCTGATCATAGTTTCATCAAGTAGACCCTTTTGATCTGTAACAATATATATAACTTTTATTCCCAGCTCTCTTTTGGCCCTGTCAAAAATATCTTGATAAACCAAATCCCCCTCATTTTTAACACTATAAAAAAGGATTATGTCTCTTTTTTCCCCACAATCCAGCAAATATTTAATCATGCTCCTAAAAGGTGTTATCCCTATGCCTCCGGCTATAAAGGTTAGCTTCTTACTTTTATCTTTTGGAAGAGTAAACTCACCTGATAATTGAGAGGCAACAATCTTCTCCCCGTTACCCAATGCAAGTAGAGCCTTCTTAAAACTGCTGGAGTTTTCATTAAACCTTACCCCAATTTTTATCTCATTTTCAGAAGGTGATGAGGCGATTGTAAAGTAACGTCTGTTTCCCCGGCTGTCAGGGTTTTCATGTCCCAAAGTCCACTCCAAATACTGCCCGGGCAAAAATGCCAGATTCTGCTTACCAAAAACAAAATCATAAATGTTTGAGGCAAGTTGAACTTTTTCTTTTAAGGATAAAATAAGTCTTTGTTTGGGGGAAGCCAGATAAGAAAAAATATTACCCAAAAGCAAGGCTAGTTCCGGTGTAGAATAAATATTTCCCAAGTGCACTTGAGGTGGAAATAAAAATCCAACCAAACCACCATATATTATCCTGGAAATTCTTCTAGGTGGAGTTGTTAAGGGCTCGGTTAACATAATAAAAGCCAAGAAAAGGATCGGTGAATAGGCAAAAAGGTCTGTTAGTGAAGCTATTGGGTTTGTGCCTACTGTTGAATTAAATCCTAAAAAAGCTAAGGACCCGATAAGTAAAAAGGACAAAACCAAATCAAATCTTTGTAGTTTCTTTACAATAAGCAATCCTCCTAAAATTACTGCCGGCAACAAAAACGGTGTTCCCACCCACCAATTGGCAAAGCCTCCAAAGAAAGTGGTAGTTAAAAAGACACTTAAAGCTGCTGGGTTAAAAATATGCTTTTTATTTATGGCAAAGATAAATTTAGAAGCCGAAGCCAAAATTGCGATCAAAAATAAGGCCGGTAAATCTTGCAAATCTCGTATCGGTGCGACAATCAAAGCCAGGATTAATCCGGTGATAAAAATAGATTCTAAATTAGTAGGGATTTTAAAAACGCCGGCAAAGATTTTATTGGTAACCCAGGATACCCCAATCAAAATTACACTGCTTAGTAATATTTCCAAAAACCCATATGGCAGAAGCCCTAAATATGAAAGTACCAACGCTACTGCCAAAAAGAAAATTAGGCAGGAAAGTACCAAACGGTACATAGTGATATTATTTAAGAAATCATCTATGAACTTGAGCATCCAGATATCATAATACCACCTACCGCCCTTACCAAAATTGCTTAAGGATCAGATGATTCGCTTACATGAGCTGAACTGACAATGTTTGTAACATCTCATGGTATAAATCCAAATAATCATAATTTGTTAGCTTAATTTGTATGGTAGTCCGCATGTTGGATACATCAAAATAGGTTATTGGTCCGGAAATAGTTTCTTCACCACCTCCCAAAGGAGTTACCTTCCAGGTAGTCTGATACCCTACCAAACCGGTTTTAGAAGTTACCCTGGTAAAGGAATTCAGGCGTTTATAATTTTGGAATTCCTTGGTGGCAGCGACTTTGGCATATTCCTCCAATGGCCTATTCACTAAATCAGGAATTTTATCTATTTCATCTATGTTTATATATTCAAAAGAGGGATTATTCGGTTTGTTAACCGGCCTAAAAGCAGCTCCCCTCTTGCTGTCAAATTCCCTAACTTCCCAGTCTCTTGGATATTTGATTGAATAACCGTATTCAGTATTTGTATAAACCTTAAAAGGATCGGCGCTTGTAAAGTTTAAGGTAAATTTTCCCGATCTCACCAATAAGAACCCTATCAGGAGTAGGAAGAAAACAACAATTACTACCAAAATCCTACTAAACCCCAACGAGCTTTCTTTAATCATCTATACAAGTATTTCACAACCTAAACTCCCAAGTCAACGAGCCGGGATCATTAAATTTACTTTGTTTTATGATTCTAAATTATTCTATCTTCAATTTGGAATTTTCCATTGCCCATAAGAGATAATCCTATTATATTCCTCGACCCCCGGTCAATTGAGGAAACTTCTATTCCCTTACCTGATCTGCACAAATATAAGCTATTTGGATAATATAAGGGGTAAAAATTAAGTAATGAACGAGTAAGGAAAATTTATTTATCTTTTAAAATAGTCAATATTTTGTTATATACTTTTGTCATGGTATCACAATCCGCTGATCATACTATGAATTTAAAGGATGGGAGGAAGTTAGGTTATGCCGAGTACGGAAATAAAGATGGCAAGCCTTTATTTTTCTTCCACGGCTGGCCAAGTTCCAGGCTTCATGGCCAGAGATTTGAAAAAGCTGCTAAAAAATTAAAGATTAAGATAATCTCTTTGGATAGACCCGGAATTGGCTTATCAGACTATCAAGTAAACAGGACTTTGCTGGATTTTCCAAAAGATGTATTAGAACTTGCTGATAGATTAGGAATTAAAAAGTTTGCTGTATTGGGCGTTTCGGGAGGGGGACCTTATGCAGCCAGTTGTGCATACTCAATCCCACAAAGAATTACTAAAGTTGGTATTATGGTTGGGCTTGGACCTGTGAATATTAAAGGAGTTTTAGAAGGGATGGGTACATTAAATAAATTTGGCTGGGCTAACTACCATAAGTTTCCGCTATTGAGATATATCTCTTCCTTTTTAGGGTGGTTTGAAACTAGGTTTTTACAAACGAATCTTTACTCGTTCCTTATCTCCAAATCTGACAGGTTATTAACTACCAACTCTTTCAAAAAACTCACACTAAGATCCAGGCAAGAAGCTTTTAAACAAGGTATAAAAGCAGCAGCTCAAGACCTTAAAATCTATACAGACAATTGGGGGTTTGATTTAAGAAAGATTAAAATACCTGTCTATCTTTGGTATGGGGATGCAGATAAAAGCGTTTCTTTGAATATGGGAAAATATTTATCTTCTCAAATCTCCGAAAGTAAACTAAAGATTTATCCAAATGAAGGCCACTACTTACATGTCAACCATGCAGAAGAGATACTTAGGGAATTGATAGATTGATGTAAATACCCTAGGAATCTTATTCTGTTCTGCCGGTTAGGAGGGCATCAATTACATCATGCGGCAGGGCTGCAGCGTTAAGTAATGCTTTCCTGACTAATCCTCCGGCTTCAGACCCTATTTCATCTGCTGCCTTAATAGCCCCCAAAACTGCACTCTTTGCAAGTTCTCCGGAATCCGCACCAATATCACCCGCTGCCTCTATAGCCCCCTCTACCGAAGATACAGCCACCTCTCCTGCATCCCCTCCTACCCTAAATGCTGTTTTAACAGCAGTGGATGCAGCTTCTCCTGCTGCTTCGGTTGCACTCACTCCCACATCTTTTGCTCCATCAACCACTCCCCTTACCAAACCTGTAGCTCCCTCGGTTAATGAAGTTCCACTGGAAGATAAAGTTTCCAAACCTTCACTTACAACTTGATCAATCGTCTGAAGCCCTGCCGTAGCTACATCACCTGCCCCCTGCAGAAGATTAACAACATTTTTTCTGGCTACATCTTGGACGGTTGAAGCAACATCTCCGGCACCGGAAACTACAGAGGATAATGCGTTTTTTAAATCATCCGTTAGAGAACTCATTAATAATAAAATATCAAATTTGTTAAATAGTTGTCAACCCCTTAAAAACAATCCGAAACAAGTTATGCTAAACTAAGATTATGGAGGGAAATCACAACCGCTATCACACCAGGATACTATCTTTTAAATATGCATTTGAGGGAATTTATTGTGCCCTAAAAGAAGAGCCAAATTTAAAGTTCCATGCCCTAGTAGCTATCCTGGTTATTGCAGCCGGAAGTTATTTCCAAATATCCAAAACAGATTGGGTGGAACTGATAATCCTGATAGGATTGGTTATTTCTCTGGAGCTTACCAATACCGCGATCGAAACAGTGGTGGATTCACTTACCCAAGCCGCTCACCCGGGAGCAAAAATGGCAAAAGATATTGCAGCGGGAGCGGTTTTGGTTATCTCTATCACAGCTGCAATTGCAGGTGTTATTATTTTTCTGCCTTATGTTAGCCAGTAATACAGGCCTATTTTTGACAATCTTTGAACTGCGACGTAAATTCCCTTTTCTTGACAGTCTGATGATCTTTGGAGCCGAATACTTAATTTATGTCACCTTTGGTTTAGCAATACTTCTGGCATTCCGATTCGGCGATAAAGAGAAAAAAGCCCTGCTTTTAACTCTAATAAGTCTTGGGATTTCTATTTTGTTAATTTGGGTAATCAGGCTTTTCTATAGCGAGCCAAGACCCTTTGTAACCTACAACATTGATCCTCTAATTCAAAGAATAAAGGACCCCTCATTCCCATCCGGGCATACTACTACCATGGCTGTTGTAGCATTTTCATTTTATTACTATAAATCAAAATTTGCCCCGATATTTGCAATATTTTTACTCTGGGTAGGATTTGCCAGGGTATTTGTGGGAGTTCACTATCCTCTGGATATCTTAGGCGGGATGATTGCCGGGCTAGTCTCTGTTCACATTGCCTGGTATTTTAAAAATTGGTTAAGAAGGTATGTTTAACTTTTGAGGATTGCTTCAAATTTTTTGGAATCTTTAAACGGCCCGATTACCTGCAAATTATATTTTTCTTTTTTAAACAACTCCTTGGCAACATTTTGTACATCTTCTGCACTCACCGCATCTATCTTTTTTAAATACTCTTCAAAAGTTTCCAACTCTTTGTCAAGTATAAATTTCACCCCAAAATGCTCTGCTAAAAAGTTTGTAGACTCACTGCGCAAAGCAACCCTACCCCTCTCCATCTCCTTGGCTTTTTTAAGTTCGGCATCCGTTACTTTCTCCCTTGTTGTCTGCTCCATTTCAGCCTTAATAACTTCCAAACCCTCATATACTTTCTCCAATTTTAGTCCGGCATATGCGGTAAACGCCCCCGTATCTTTGTAGGTGCCATGAGATGCGGAAACATGATAAGCCAAACCCCTTCTTTCCCGAACTTGCATAAACAATCGGGAAGACATCCCTTCTCCTAAAATTATCCCCAATACCCTGGCAGCAAACCGCTTTTTGTCATAGCGGTCAAAACCCTCTACTCCCAAAATCAAATTTGCCTGATCTGTTTTTTTATAAAAAAGATTAACCTTTGGCTTAATTTGTTTTCCCCTCCTGTAAGGCTTGGACTCGTAATGTGAACGTTTGGGTAAATCCAGAAAATATTTTTCTGCCAACTCATCAATATTTTTGGGCAAATTCCCTACATATACCAAAGCCATATTTTTTGGATCATATAAAGAGTCCATATATTCAATAAAGTTTTCACGAACTAGAGAGTTTACCGTTTTCTCGCTTCCGCCAATATCCCAACCCAAAGGCTGGTCACCAAACTGCAGCCTTTCATATAAGTCCCAAATATATCTGGTTGGATTATCCCTGTACATTCTCAATTCTTCCACTATTACACCCTTTTCTCTATCAACCTCTTCTGCCGAAAGTAAAGATTCTTTAATCATAGAAGATAGAATATCCGATGAAAGTTCGATATGCTTGGCAGAAGATTTGATCCAATAATAAGTTACCTCTTTATCAGTGGCAGCGTTATTAACTGCCCCTATCCCGTCAATTAAGGTTGCGATAATTTCCGCAGTAGGATATTTACGGGATCCTTTAAAAAACATATGTTCCAAAAAATGAGAGATACCGTTAATATCTTTGGCTTCATAACGGGATCCGGCTGCCACAGCTACCAGAGCCGTAACCGAATCCAAATGCGGCATATCCACAGTAATTAAAGTAAGTCCGTTTTTTAAAGTTTTTAATTTATACATTTTGATTAATATATCCAATCATCTTATCAACAGTTTGCTCAATTGTCAGGTCAGAGGTATCAATAACAACCGCACCTTCCGGAATTCTTAAAGGGGAAACTTCTCTGGTTGTATCTTTTTCATCACGCTCCATCATATCTTTTAAAACATCTTCATATTTTATATTCGGATCTTTTTTAACCAGCTGGTCATATCTTCTCTTGGCTCTAATTTCCGGCGTAGCCGTTAAATAAAATTTATGTTTGGCATCCGGAAAAATTTCCGAACCGATATCTCTGCCAGACATTACCGTGTTTTCCCTGAAACCTATCTCTTTCTGTAAGCTTTTCATAACCTCCCTTACCTTTGCTATAGCTGCCACAACAGGTACCACTTTGGTTACCTCTCTTGAGTGTAAAACATCGGTTACATCTTCTCCATCCAAATAGAGGCGTCGTTCCGAGTTTCCATTTTTAAACTCAATATTCAGATCCTTAAATGCTTCTATTACCGCTTCTGTATTATCCAAAGATACTCCATGCTTTATGATGTAGAGGGAACCGGCCCGGTATATCATGCCGGTATCTATGTATTGATAACCTAATTTTTGGGCCAAAAGAAATCCGACGCTGTTTTTGCCGGATGATGTAGGACCATCAATCGTAATAACTTCTACCACTAAGTCTGTAGTTTAACAAAAAAGATTAAGTTTTACGAGAGTAATATTTCTTCCCCTTTAATTTGACAGGCAAATAACTTTCTTTGTCATACTTTTCATACCCCTCCCCATATCCCAAGTCTTTCATTAATTTGGTTGGAGCGTTTCTGATATTCATTGGAATTGGCAGATTGCCAAAACTCTGAACATCTTTCAACGCTTCAAAGTATGCCTCATAGGAGGAGCGGTCTTTCTTTGCCAAAGAAAGATAGATTACACCGTGGGCCAAATTAATTTGGCATTCAGGGTAACCTATTGTTTCACAAGCCCTAAATACTTCATTGGCTACCACCAATGCCGTTGGTTGTGCCATACCAATGTCCTCCGAAGCAAAAATAACCATCCTTCTGGCTATAAAAAGAGGGTCTTCTCCTGCCTCGACCATGCGGGCTAGATAATAAAGTGCCGCATCCGGTTGAGAAGCTCTCATTGATTTAATGAAGGCGGAGATTGTATTGTAATGCTCGTCCCCGGCTTTATCATACATCAAGGCTTTTTTCTGAAAAGCTTCCTCAATTATTTTAACTCCTATTTGTTTATTTAAACCGGCAGCTATCTCCAAAGTGTTCAAGAGAATTCTGGCATCCCCACCGGATAATTCAACAAGCAAATCCCTACCTTTTGTATCTATTTTGGCTCCAATTTCTTTTAAACCTCGCTTGATAATCTCCGATAGGTCTGAAACCGACAAAGGCGCCAGTACTAAAACCCTAGACCTTGATAAAAGCGGGGTTATTATCTCAAAACTGGGATTTTCGGTAGTTGCTCCAATTAAAGTAACAACTCCGGTCTCTACATAAGGAAGCAGTGCATCCTGTTGGGCCTTATTAAAGCGGTGGATTTCGTCGATGAAAACTATTACCTGCTGATTAAACAGAGGTCTCTTTTTAATACCTTCAAAAATCTTTTTTAATTCGGCAATACCTGTTGTGACAGCCGAAAATTCCATAAATTCTGCTTCCATTTCTTTGGCAATAATCCGGGCCAGGGTAGTTTTGCCAACACCGGGAGGTCCCCAAAAGATCATAGAGAAAATTTTCTTATTTCTTAGACTTTGAAAAAGTAACTTATCTTTAGAAAGAAGGTGTTCTTGCCCTACAAATTCCGCTAAGTTTTTGGGGCGCATTCTGTCTGCTAAGGGAATCATAAAAAAATAATAACCGAAAATTATCCGAAGGTCAATGCAAAGGTTTTACTTTCGATCCTTGTGCGGAATCTTCGATTTCGTAACCCAACCTTTTAATTTCATCTCTTAACTGATCCGATCTTTCAAAGTCTTTCCCTTCTCGAGCTTTTTCTCTTTCATCCAAAAGTTTCTTAACTTCTTCCGGGATCTCCAAAGACTTCCCCAAATATTTGTCCAAATCCAATCCCAGTATTTTATCCATTTTCAAAATTGAAGCTGCTTTACTAGATGTTGGATACTCCGAGCGGACCAGTTCCCACATTACCGCAACAGCTTGTGGCATATTTAAGTCATTATTAGCAGCCTGGGCAAATCTCTGCTCAAACTGTGCACAACCTATTTTGGGCTGTTCCCACAATCTAATCTCCTCCCTTAAATGATTCAAAGCGTGCTGTGAAGCCTGCAAAGACTCCCAGGTAAAATTTAGCTTATCTCTATAGTGTGCAGACAAAACTAAATATCTGTAAGATAGCGGGTCAAATCCCCTGTTCTCCAAATCCTTCAAACGGTAAAAATTATTTAAAGATTTGCTCATCTTTTTCCCATCTACCAAGAGATGTTCTCCGTGTACAAAAAAATTAGTAAACTTTTTACCGGTCTTGCTTTCCGATTGAGCTATTTCATTTTCGTGATGTGGGAAAAGAAGATCTATTCCTCCTGCATGAATATCCAAAGTATCCCCCAGATATTCTTGGCTCATGACCGAACACTCAATATGCCAACCGGGCCTTCCTTTTCCCCAAGGAGAATCGTAGCCAAACTCACCCGGCTCTGTTGACTTCCATAAAGCAAAATCCTGTACATCATCTTTGGTGTATTCATCAGACAAAATCCGGGTCCCGCTTTTAAGATCTCTTTTATCTATTTGTGACAATTTCCCATAAGTTTCAAATTTAGAGATATCAAAATATACAGACCCATCCTTCTCCAAATAAGCACAACCTTTATCCAGAAGGGTTTCTATATATTTGATCATTTTTCCAACGTGCTCTGTAGCTTTTGGGTTTATATTGGCAGATAGAATATTAAGTTTAGATAAATCCTCAAAAAAATATTTTGTGTATTCACCAGTCAACTCCTCTATTGAAATATTTTTTTCTTTGGATTTTTTAATGATCTTATCATCTATATCTGTGATATTTTGGACAACAGTCACATCAAAATCATTTGCTGCTAAAGTTCTTCTTAAAACATCTGCCATAATAAAAGTTCTTAAATTCCCAATATGCATGAAGTCATAGACTGTCGGGCCACAAGTATATACCCCTACTTTCGGAGGATTAATTGGTTTAAATTCTTCTATTTTCTTGGTTA
>CAZGFG010000017.1:0-14853 GCA_964524895.1 uncultured Gammaproteobacteria bacterium
GGTTACAATGCTACGCTATAGCGTTACATTGTAACTAGATATTTGAGCTAGCTTGTAGCTAATAAGCTGTTTATAACCAGCTTGCGCCATAAGTTCAGAATGGCATAATCAAGATTGGGTAGTGAGGTTACGTAATTGATTATGTAACTAATTACGTAGTACCATCAAAGTATGCCTGTTAGTTTCCCAAAACTAATTTTATCTATTGGAATCTGCTTAGGAGCAGGGGTCTTGGGATCATTTTTTACAGTTTCCTCAATTCCTACCTGGTATGTAACTTTAAATAAACCCATCTTTTCCCCGCCTAATTGGGTGTTTGGCCCTGTTTGGACAATCCTTTATGTACTAATGGGAATATCTTTGTACTTAATATTAAGTACAAAGGAAAAAGTAAACAGGCAAAAAGCAGTTATTACCTTTGCAATTCAGCTTATTTTAAATGCAACCTGGTCTATCATTTTTTTTGGGCTGAAAAACCCTACCTTGGCTTTAGTAAATATAGTGGCATTATGGGTAGCAATTATTTTAACAATTAAAGCCTTTTATAAAATAAACAAATTGGCAGCTTACCTTTTAATCCCTTATCTTCTTTGGGTCACCTTCGCCTCGTCCCTAAATTTAATGATAGTTTTATTAAACTAATACCCCCTACCACCCTTAAGACAGTGTAATGATATCAGAATTACTTCAGATTTAAGGAATAGTTTGCTGCTGTATGTTTAATTGTATGCATCAAGAGATCTGCCAAAGTTTTAAGAAGTAAAAATACAATTAATGTTGATTGGCCCAAAAATGCCCCGAAGATAATTATTAAATGCATAGGAATAATTCTGGCATAAGGAGAAAACATCAGTTGGCCAATATTTCGGGTTTTTTGTCCATCAATTATTTTGTTATGCCGGTAGGAGAAAAAGTGGTTAAGGAAAAATATCAGCCCTCCAAGAAATAAGTAACCGAAATCCAGTGGTTGGCTGGATCTAAAAAAGTTAAACAAAAAGATGGCATAGATAAAGTGGAAAAAGCCGTAGTGGAAAGCAAAGAAAAAGGCAGTAAAAAGCTTTGTATTTGAGGTAGGTGAGGTTGGTTGATTGTTGATGGTGAAATTTTCAGTAGAAAACTTTTTTAAAGATAGAATTCTTAAAAAATTAAAGAATCCAATAATTACACTTTGCATCCAGTAAACCCAAAGAACTGTAGTTACCTCCCAGCCTTGGACTATGGCCAGAGTAATTACTAGAAAATTAGAAAGAAGTAGGCTAATTGTGGAAGAATCGGTTAAATAGCCTCTAAATTTACCCATTAAAATTATCTTAACACGATTTGACTTGTCAGTTTTTTCAGTGCTAATCTGATAGTAGAGTGAAAAAATTCGTCCTGCTCATAATACTTTTTTTGACTGCTGTGTTTTTCTTATCCCAAAAGACTAATGCTCAAACAGAACAGGATTGCCGGAAAATATTTGATAAAGAAAGTTATAAATGCCTTGGGGTTTCTGGTGATTGTCAGAGAAAATGCGGTGAGGAAACAAAAAGACCAGACGGCGGCGCGTATTTCAACTCCGGAGAAGTTTATAGTAAATGCACGAAAGCAAACGATTGTGACGGAAAGGGACGGGCTTGTAACGAACAGGCTTTGGCAAATTTTAGAGCCTGTCAGGATGCCCGAAAAGAAGCAGGGTCTGGAAGCATTGAGAAAAATAAAGAGCCAAGTGAGACAGAAGCTAACGCTGTTAATGAGTGGATCAAAAATAACTTCGGTGATCTGGATATTAAAAGAATTGAAGAAGGTGCCAAAGTAGAGAGGCAGCCAATCATAATCAAAGAGGACCAGGTAGCACCTGTGGAAACACCGGCTCAAGACCAGTTTTACTTAGGTATGTCTTATACAAATGGGCTGGTGAAGCTGCCGGATTCCCAGGAATTTACGGATTTCCAGGATATTTGGCATATTCCAACAGGGTCGACTATCAGGGCAATGAATGAGCCAATTAGAATTAATATTGGAACAAAGAAGGTAATGATACTTGCTCCAGACTCAGAAGTTGTATTAACCAGCGACAGGCAAATTGAAATCCTCAAAGGAACAATAGAGGTAAATAGAGTAGGAATTTTTTCTCCAGACTCTGAACAACAAGATGTTGGGGCGAGTACAGAATTTATCGATTTGTTTGTTATAGGTACTCACTACTGGGTGACTCATGAGCCTGGTAAGCAAACCTTGGTTGGAGTATATACGGGAGAAGTGGAGGTTAAAACCAAAGACGGGAAAACAGTTAAAGTTAAGCCGAATGAAGGAAAACCAGGAGTAGTGGTAGTTTCTCAAAAACTGTCACCTGTTAAACTGGCTATTGCTGGATTACTGGCAGCAGGGGTCATTGGGGGCACAATCTGGTTTATTAAAAAAAGATCACAGTTTAAACTTTCTAAAAAGAAAAAATGAGCTCCACACAGTTTTGGGTAGGCGCAATAGTTCCGCCGTTTATCAAATGGATACAGCCCCGCCTGAAAAGATTTTTTAAACTTGATGAGGTTGACAGCCAAACAAGGATAAGGGTAGCTGCTAAACAATATCCTGCTTATTTTAGTGTTCTGTATGGCCTTTGGATAATCAGCCTGCTTAGCACAGGGTTTATTGTGCTTATTTGGTTTATGATTTCCGGCCCGGCTCTTTTTCCGGACAAAAGCTATGCAATCCCGGTCTTTCTGGGGCTTATCAATATGATAGGAGTATGGTTTATTTTTGGGGCGGTACTTGATTTTTTATTCTGGCAAATATCACCGGCAAATTTCAGGGATTATGTCATATTGCGGCAGATTAAATCCGGCTGGGGATATAATATGAAACAGCAAATTATTACACTTTTTAAGATTGGTTTTGTTTATTATCTAATAACTGTTCCTATTATGGTATATTTATTATTCTTTTAGTAACTTGATTTTTATTTAGAAAAGCATCATATTTAAATTAATGCCCAATCAAAAAGGTGTTTTGAGTCCTATAATTTTAATAGGTGTAGCAATATTGGCTGTGATCCTGGGGGTTTTATATAACCAAAATAAAAACCAACAGCCAGCCCAAGATACCCCCACCCAAACCAATCAAATAATAAACCAGGAAATAAAAGATATCCCATATAAGGTTAATGAGTTTTTGAATAATGTTGATATTAAAGAGTATGAATCAGTCGGGATGAAAATTTATACTGGCAATAACCCTCCTGACATTGAAGGCACATATAAGTCTGACAGCCTGGTGATATTTTATGACAAGCCTTTTGAAGATGCTGCGCCAGTTGGAACTACAGTGTCTGCCTATAACCATCGTTTCTACGATCAAAGAGCTGATGGGACTATTAAAATATCCCGTACAGCAGTTGGAGGAGACGACCAAGCAGACGGGACAGGAGGGTTTATCTCCGGGGATAACAATTGTTTTTCCATTTTTGCTAATGTTAAAGACCAAAACGACCTTTGTAGCATAGATGAGGCAACTATATATTCAGCTTGCAAAACAGAGGAGGGGTTAGAAAACCTCCAAGCAGGTTTTATTACCAAAAAAGCAGAAGGCCCTGGGTGCGCACAATCGGTTCCAGTAGGCCACCTTAGAATAATAACGGAAGATGATGGTTTGACAGAGTTGATAAAAGAATAAAACCTCTTTAATCTGGACAATATTCCCCATGGTTCGATTGGATTCGACTCCGCTCACCACAAGCAGAATTTAACCTATTGTTAATATTTATGTTTTGGTTTAACCTTAATATTAGTATGTCTGCCCGACAACAGCAGGGAGTAGCCCCAATTGTCCTCATCCTAATAATTTGTTTTGGGTTTTTTAGCTTCCTGCTTTTTAAAAATTATTCCAAATTCAACCTTAATATTTGGAAACAAGCTCCATCCCAAACTTCTTCTCCATCCGGTACACCAGCCGCTACCCAGCAGAAATTATCCTTAAAGGAGCTTTGCATCGCTGAGATTAATAGTGTGCCCAAATTACCCTTCCGTTATCAAAGTGAAGATAAGGCAACTGGGACATTACGGCCTACTTTTAAAAAGGAAAGATTTGAAGGTGCCAAAAATACAGCTTCCTGTTATATAGGTTTTATGTTTAATCGGGTAATAGAACAGGCTTATGCTGACATGGGGATTCAATATTACGAAAAGGGCCTCAATGGCACTAAATTCATTAAACCAGGTGCTCCTGAAGCATTCGAGAAAGCAGTAGATAACGCATTTGATGCTAGTCTGAAAAAAGCGGGATGGAATAGGATAACCCGGTATGGGGAAAAAAGCAGCCTACTGCCGGTTATACTGCTTTCTAAACAGAAAGACGGGAAAGAGTATTTTCTTGATGTAACACATTCAGGGTACAGTGGTGTAGCAACTTCATACATTGTTACGGTTGTAGAAAAATAATTACTACAAATCCTCAATTGGTTTGGTCCTTCGATTACACTGAGTCTGACTCAGTTTCATTCAGGATAAATTTGACTCTCCACTAAGAAAGTCCCAATTGCACTGAGTGAAGTTGAAGTGTAAAATTTGCTTGTAAAACTAGTTCCAAATGAATCTGACACAAGCATTATATCAACGAGGTCATAAATTAATTACTCAGGGTAGTCTTAATGATATTTTTATTCCCCAAAGTGAACTTCAGGAAATTCAGCAATCTTTTGCTAACATTCTTTATAATTTAATGAAGAGAGTTACGTTTAGGAGGAAGCTTAGAGATTGGACGTTTGGAAAGGAACCTACAGAAATAATAGTTTCTTACTTAAAACTCTGTAAGGAATTTCATAAAGAGAATAAGGATTTTGATAGAGATCAAAACAAATATTCGCGAACCTTTGAATGGTTTATAGGTGAGTTGCTCAGACGAGAATTTGGAGGACGAGCTGCAGGGTTTAATATTCATTTAGAGGATGCGAATAAAGATGATGAATTCGATTCAGTCGCATTATTGGACGAAGGTTTGTTCTATGCAGAGTGTAAAACTGGTAAAGGAACCTTAGCACAGGCAGTAAAAAAATTTGTGCGTCGAGATAAACAACTTTGCGCTAAGTATTCACTTTTTATTTTTGATAGAGAATATCTATTCAAAAGAGGGGCTGAGGATTTTCCAGATTTTACCCATAGTCAGGCTCTGAAATATGGGATTAACTTTATGGAAAGAATTAGTAAGGGGTCAAAGTACAATTTCACTTCGGTAAATTGTGGCGATAGATATTTTTTGGTTTGCAATGCTTTTAACAAACTTGACAATAATTTACGACACATGATTAGATATGTAAACATGGTTATTGATCAGAGTGGGGCAGAGCAGGAGTATAAACCTAAAAGAATTAGATTCAAAGAAGAAAACAGCGCCTAGACTATTAGAGTTTTTTTAGGTTGTGTGATAAAAGATTGGAAATTTTCATACAGTATATTACAAAGCTACAAGTTAATGTAGGCTACTTTTAATTGTTGGCTGTCCAGGCCCCTTTTATTCCTGCCTAAAAGGCCGATTTCGAAGTCTTTTTTACCTTTTCCTTCATCTTCAGACACATAATTTAAAATTCCGGGTTGGTTGCCGGCAACAACCCAGCCATTGTCCACCTTTATAACCGTAAAGTCTGCAGATTCGGACCCCGGATGTACCTGGCCATATTTTTGCAAAACATCTTTGGCTTCAGCCTCTAAATCCTTCGGGGGATGATAGATAATCACACAAGTTCCATGTTCAAAAACCACCCAATCTTTCAATTTCGACTCAATAACTTTTTTGTAAATATTTACCAAATCCATTTAGTCTGTTGATTTCTCCTTACGAATCTTTTTAAATATTTCAGTTATTTTTTGGCGGGATTTCGTGTAGATCGGTAGGAGTTTACCGGTCCGGTATAAAAAGAAAACAATGCCTCCCAGGACTATAACCGCGACTGCTCCGGCAATAGGCAGAGTATTTCCATTTGCTTCATCTTTTTTCTCTTGTTTGCTTGCTAAAAATGCCTGCCACTGCGACAGAGGGATGGCGATTTTTTCACCCATCACCCCATTTTTATCGACTTCAATCTGTTTGATTTCCGATCCATAAGTTGCTGAAATTGTTTTTGAATTACCCGTATTATTCATTACTGTGATCGATCCATTATAGACTTCAATTACGGAGACAGCGGATTTAGCATTATATCCAATTCCAAAATCAGCATTCTCAGCCGATACCGCAGCGCCACCGGGTGTTTTAAAAATTACTTGTCCTTGTCCCGCCAACACCCTAATAGGTCCGCCTTCACTTACATAACTACAATCTCCTGTTGGTTTGACGATAATCGTTTCATCCACACCCCATTCGCTTGCATATCTAATACCACCAAGGCTTTTTATCATCTCTTGATCCCGTCTTTCCTGTTCTAATAGGATATGGCAGTCAACCTCTTTAATATAAATACTTTTTTTAGGTGCAATATAATTGCGTCCTGTTCCAATTATGTCCCGCCACCGATATAAATCTGGTCGCAATCCTTCACGCAATCCTCCAAAAGCTGATTTATCATCCGTAAGTTTTACTTCTTTTCCATCGGGAAGTTGCAGTATAAGCTCACCCTCTCCGCCAACTTTTCCGATAAATGTTGTGCCTGTTAAAGTTGCCGATTCGGCGGCGGGTTTGGGAGTAGCTGAAGCTGTACCTATAGGAGGATTTATTAGTTTAAAATCCGATTCGGAAACTTTTTTAAAGTCACTTTCTTTTGGAGGTTCAATCACCAGAGCCCGGGTATAGTTTGACTTATTTACGGGTGGAGTCGGCGCTTTTGTTGTTGTGCTGCCGCCACAGTAGGGCCCGATCGCTTTTTCAAGTTTGACTGCTTCTCCTTTTACCCATTCAAGAAGTCTTGCCCTCCCATGATCAAAACCCGGATGCTCATTAACTACAAAGCCGGTAACATTAGTGAGGTTCTTGCGGGTATCCGAACGGTCATAACGGATAGAATGATATTCGTCCTGTTTAGAATTCAACGATGTTTGTCCGGCAATTGCGATGACGCATGATCCTTTTTGAGCGACTAAATGCATTTGAAATTCACTTATCCAACCGTTTTCATAATCACGCAAATTACTATCTTTTATAACTCCAATGCGATTCACATGAGAAGAAGTCTCACCGATAAGGATCACGCCTCCGTCACCAATCTTGACGGTTTCTTTGTTGTATGGTAATGCCTTATATTTATCATCTGTAGATACATAATCTGTCTTCAGGAGGAGGGCCACTACTTCATCCATGTGTGTTTTCGCTTTGGCGGGGTCCGAAAACCGAAGAAGGGTGTTGCGTTCCGCAGATAATCCATATCTGAGAATTGACACATCTTCAATTTTATCTATATATTCAACTTCATCTACATTCTTATTATTACGGAGATCGCAACCAGGATGATAGTAAATTAAATTCTGGCCTGTCGCGTTACTAATAGCCGCGCACTCCTTCTCCGTAAAAGATGCATCGTAGGCCTCCTCCTGCGCTGATGTGAGTGAGGGCGCTAGCAAGAGAATGATAAGAATGAAAATAAAGTTTTTAAAATTTTGGGGCATTGGAATCTTTGTAGTAATAATCACAGAGGTCGTAGTTTTTTAGTTCCTGGTCGGCTTTTACTACTGCTTTTACCAAAATTCTTTGTTTGCTATCCCCGCAGGTTTCTTCGTTTCCTGTAGGGCAAACAGTGGTGGAATAACCAATTAAATCATCAGTTACCCTGTATCTTAGGTAGTAATCTCCTTCTTCCAGCTCAAAAGCATAATTGGACTTACCGCCATTTTGGTTGCCCGGATAATCTTGAGTAAAAATTTGGTTATCAGACAGCCTTTTGGCTTCAATTTTACCAGGAGGCAAAGCTTCAGATGGATAACATAGTTTGCCTAAGATGGTGCCTGTATTCGTAGATTTAATCTCAAGCTCCGGTCGGATTTCACCACTTTTAATACTGACCCTGTACCAATTAAAGGTAGCTGTATGACCATTCTTTACCTCATAAACATGGACATTATATTCTCCCTCCAGTTCATTATCCACCTCAACTTTTCCATTTGGTACCCTCTTCAAATATTCCTGTACTTCAGATAGTTTTTTAACATTTTCTATAGCTAGCTGACGGGTAATTTTGGTCGATGCAACCTCTGCAATTTGATCAAGTACAACATCTTTTTGTTGGAATAAAACAACTCCCGCTGCAGCCAATATTAAGATAATAAATATTAGGATTTTCAAAGGGTGACAGAAGAAAGAATACTTTCTACATCGGGAAGGTATTTGTCATATTTGTCAGCTTCTGCAAAATATTGAAAGATATAAATATTGCCATTTGCTATGGTGATTTTAACAAACCCTTTTGCAGGGATATTTTTAATATCAACAGTGTAAATTATTTCCCTTGCTTCTTCGCCTGATATTGTTACCGTTTTTCTATCAACTACCTGGAAATTATTAGCAGTTGACTCTGCTACCGTTTGTTCCTCCCACAGATCAGCTGCCTCTTGTAAGCTAATATCGGGTTTAGATGAAGTGCTGATAACCTTAACTCCTAAGAATTCACGATAGCTATCAGAAGATGATTCTTCTGGTGAGAAGAAAGCTGCGACATACTGTCCCTGGGCTTCTTTATAGCTCCATTCCCCTGGATATTCAAGACTGAATTTATACTGCTCACTTTGGTAACTTTTTGGTTCAGATGGTGCGGCCCCGGGAGATGTTGTTTGGTCATTACGGGAGATTGAACCTTTAAAACTGCCGGTTGCTAAAAAGAAGACAACTACTAAAGCTATTACACCCCCAATAATTATTTTAGGGTCAATAATACCTTTTTGATTATCCTGGGCAGCTTTATTCACTAATTTAATCATGCCCATATCTGTTAATAATTGTCAAGGTCTAAAATATGGATATTTTTTCAATAAATTTTTATCCTTGTTAATATATGATAGGCCAATAACATTACCTGCCAAGACTAAAAAGATAGCCCCCACAGACGCTAAACTTACGGCCTGAAACCCTAAAATATTGCTTAATCTGATCATCCCTGCAAATATTAAGATAGAGTTTATAAAGTTTAAAAAAACCACTGGGGTATTAAATGAGTTGCTGATAACCAGTAAAATTATCTGGATTGTTGAAATGATAAAAAACAGACCCAATAGGGAATTAGGATAGGCAATTGAAAGCTCAAAACCGCTTCTGCCAAAATTAAAATTTTCCCAATTTAAAAAACCCAGAGCAATTTGGGTGCAGAGTAAACCTAAAAAAATAAATTTAAGCTGCTGTTTAGTTTCTTTCCTCTGATTTGCAGCAAGGCTTAGAATAAAAGGAGAGATTACTAAAACAGCAGCTAGAATAATGACATAGGTAAACATTATTTCTTACCGATGAGTTTATCTGTTAATAATCCACCTGGTGTTTTACCCCAAAACTTTTTAGCTCCCCAAAAATAAACTACCAGCAGTACCACCCATAAAATTAACCCCTCATTTTTTAATTGCAAACTTAGCCCTGTAGCGCTAATGCTTTTGCCGGTCATAATTTGAGTAGTCAAGAGAGCTGTCCCTAAAACACCGAGTAAAAAATTAAAAATAACTGTTAAAAGAATTCCCAAAATTATCACCTCCTTTAATCTGTTTTAAAACTAGCCATAATTTCTTGGGTAATAGGTTTGTTAATCTCCTTGGAATCTATAGAATATTCTGTGTGCATACGAAGACCCTGGCCGTTTTTAGCCACCATAAACCTCTCTTCGAATAAAGTCGTAATACCGGTTCCAGCGTTTTCACCCTCCGCTATATAACCACTCAATCCTCCTTCAGTAACCTTAGAGGAGGCTGTAACTTTATAATTTTCCTTGCTTTTTAATTCATCTTCCAGATAATCTACTACTTCCTGCATAGCTTTTTCATCCTCCAAAGCAGGGCCGGCGATTCCCTCTATGATGACAAAAACGGTTTTATCAGGGGAAGCTGTTTTAATCAATCTGGTTCCTTGTGAATCTATATTTTCTACCACCCAGCCGCTTGGGTGTTTTAAAGAGTATCCGTACTGTTCATCTGTGTATGTTTCCCACTGAATTTTAGTTGAATTTTGCTGGTTAGAAGTTTCCTGTTCCTGGTTGGATGCTGGAGGTTGGTTAGATCTTTGGCTGACTAGAAAAACCCCTCCAATTAAAACAACTGCTACAACAGCAATTGCTACGGGCGGCACAACTCCTTTTTGATCTAATAATGTGGGCATTAAATTAACATTATTATAATAGCCATATCTTGTCAAATCTGGTAATTTAGGATACAGTTTTATTAATGCCTGTCTTAAACCAAAAGGGAATAGTACCACTTGTCATAATACTCATACTGGCTGTAACTGTAGTTGGGGGTTTTGGTGTTTACAGATCAAGTAAAAAAATAAGCATCAGGGAGGATAAAACAACAGAAACAACAGGGGGTAATCTATATCCTAAAACTCCAAGCCCTAATGCAGTAAATCTGGCAAATAGTGGAAGCTTAGCTGTTAAGGCCGTTGAATTAAAGGTAGACGAAAAATCATCAGAAGCTCCTAAGTTTTCTATTAAACCTCCTGCAGGTTGGGATACTTTGCCTGCAAATGGAAGTATAATTGTAGAATTTCTATCTCCAGCCAAAGATACAATAGAGGAGGGTTTGGTTTATTTTGATGTTCAACCCAACATTACTGTGTTTGTTGCCAAGGGGGAGTTTGCAAACCTGGATGAGGCAAATAATGCTTTTGGAAGCAAAAGCAGTGAAAATATCAGCAAACAAAAAACTACTATAAATGGGCAGGAAGCAATAGTTACACGCTCTACAAAAGATTTGGCTGACTTATTAAGAGGGACTTTGGAATCCCAAATTAAACAAGAAATTGCCAATTCAGGCACCAAAATTTCTGAGCAAGAACTAAAAAAGGATGTGGAAACCCTTTTGAAAAATGCCAAAGCAGGGGTTTTAAGCTATTCTTTTTATAAAGATGGATATTATATAAATGTGGCAGGTAAAGCCTTAGAAAGTTTTTGGGATAAACGCGAGCCCCAGCTTAAAAGGTCAATGGATACTTTTAAATTTGAATAAATAATTTTAGGACTTCCTGGTATAATTTCTCCGCGAGTTTGAAAAAAATAAATTGGAGAGATAAAGGTATCAAAATGGAAGACATAGCAGGATGACACGCAGTCATATGGTCGTTTCTCCCTAGTAATAAATGGAGTACTTTTCTTATCTGGAGATGGAGATTTTCTTCCTCTTTTTGAAGTATTTAAGAGGAATCGGGAAAGAAGTAGTCGTTTTAGCTCGTGGATCAAGGACAGCTAGAGAAATTCGACAATTTGCAGGGAGCAATTTCAGAGACTTTGTTAGGTTAGAAAATGAGATTAAATTTGAGGAAAAAAGATAAAAAAAGAAGCGGACATAAGAGATATTCGCTTCATGTTTAGTATTTGTATATTAACATAAAAGGAGATAAAAATCAATGCTAAAAGTAGGAATGCACAAGTTCAGAGTCAACATTTCGACTTTGCTCAATGCAGGCATTTTTCTAAAATCCCTTTTGAGCTTGTAATTGAACTACCAATTTCTAAATTTATGCCTAAATATTTACTGAAATAAAGGGTTGAATTTCTAAGCCAATTATGGTATAAATAAAACATAAACGCCTCAGCCAGTGTCGCAAGACCCGCTGAGGTTTTTTATACCCTAAGGGTTCAAGGTTCTCGAGCATGGCGAGAGGTTCTTATGGCATAATTAGGTTATGTCAAAAACAATATTATTTATTGATGGTGAAAATTTCCTTCACAAAATAGAAGATGTTTTAAAGCAAAAATCAAAAGCTAAAGGATTTACACAAACTGTAGATTTAGATTTTAATAGATTGCTTTCTGGAGCATTAAAGAGTCTAAATCCTGTTAGAAAAATTTTCTATGGTGCTAAGTTACATTTTAATCCTGAAACTCCTAAAAAATCGAAGGAGCTTATTAAGGCACAGCGTAAACTTATCAATAATTTAAAAAAGCAGAGTTTCGAATTCGTCATGGCTGGAAATGTCCGAGGTCAAAAAGTAGGTAAGAGCATTATTTTTAGGGAAAAAGGAGTGGATGTAAAAATTGCAGTTGATTTAGTTTCCTTTGCTTGTGATGGTAAAGTTAAAACAGCCATACTTTGTAGCTCTGATTCTGATCTTCAGCCAGCCATAGCTGAAGCCAGGAAAAGGAAAGTAGAAATTGTATATTTAGGCTTTGAAATTAGCCCTAATAAAGGTTTAACATTTACTACCAATAGAACAATTCTAATAAGAAATTCTGAAATCATTGATGCATTCAAGAAATAGATAGACAATAATCTCCAAAAGTCCTAAGATTTACTCACTTTTTGAGCCTAAAAGATTTAAAAATCCGCAGGTGTAGCTATAAATCCACCCCCGGGGTGTCCATACGGTGTTTAGTCATCAAGATTGAGGAAAAACAGTTTTAGTTAAAAGATCATATCTAGAAGTTTCTTTGGAAGTATTTTTATAGATATCAAAAAATGGTTTTTTACTATTAAGTAATTGATAATCTTGAATTAATTTTTGGTAAACTAAATTTAAATACTCATAAGGACCTTTATATTTAAAAATTTTAACTTGGGAAAGAGGGAAATCTTTAATATTAATTCCTTCTGGTAGTTGTAGATTATGCGGCAATTGAGTATCTTCTACTTTAAATGCCACTTCAAGCTTAGAGTGTTGAGGATTATAATTATGGTCTAAATAAAATGTGAATTCATCAGTTCCGGTTTTAAGCCCCAAGTCATTGACAATTTTCCTAAAATTTGTAAGATATTCAGCAATTTTTGAATACTGACCATTATCTATTTGTTTTGTAATCATTTTAAATGGTCCTATTTCAGTTTCAATTATTTGGCTAAAATCCGGGCTTTCTAGTAGAAATTTCTTAATATATAACAAAAAATTATTCTCTCTTTGTTCTTCCAATATCTCCTGCTGTTTAGCTTTGATTTTTTGGTCTAACACTTCAGAAATATTATGTTTTCTAAAAAGGGTTTTAATTTCAGTTAAAGAAAAGCCAAAATTTTGGAGCAATTTGATTTGCATTAAATTCCTGGCTTGATCAGGCAGGTAAGAGCGATATTTATTTGTCCTGTCAATTTTAAACGGTTTTAATATTCCTTTTCTCTCATAAAGACGTAACGCCTTTGGAGTTGTAGCGCAAATATCAGCAAATCTCTGGATGGTTAAAAGATTGACTTGACTTTGACCTTGGGTCATAGTTTAAAGTATACACCACTATAGGACTTAATGTCAAATAGTGAAAGGAAGGTGAAATTATGGAACGTTTTAAAGATGCCAATGAGTTCTTTTCATCCGAAACACCAAAACAAAAAAATCTGCCGGATGCTGGTAAGTTAGAACCGCTACCTACAGACAGGTTGCCGGCTTGGATAGCACCAGGGAAGCAGTTGCATACAGCACCATGGGAAGAGGTTCTGCCACTTGGCCTTTGGGAAAGTGTTAGAGGGTTAAGAGATAGAGAAGATCCTAGTGATCCCGCTACTAGGAACGGCGAAGTTAAAATAATAAAAAAGAATGTTTAGGTTGAAGCGGTCACCTTTAACCTAAATTAGTTTTGTGAACTCTAAATACCCGGGTGACACCGACCCGGGTATTTTATTTTTGAAATTTGATTCGAGATCAGAATTCACTTTTTTAGTTTGTAATTTCTAGATTTTCTGCTACACTTTGACTCATGAAATGTGGGATAGTTGGATTGCCGAATGTGGGGAAATCTACCCTGTTTAATGCCCTTTTGAAAAAAAGGGTGGCTCTTTCTGCCAATTATCCCTTTGCTACGGTTGAACCCAATGTCGGGGTAGTAGCCGTCCCAGATGACCGGTTAACCAAATTAGCAGAGCTGGTGAAGTCCGAGGAAAAAATGGATTTTTTACCTCCATTGGTACCGGCAGTTGTTGAATTTGTGGATATTGCTGGGTTGGTTAAAGGTGCTTCAACCGGAGCAGGTTTAGGTAACCAATTTTTATCACATATTAGAGAAGTTGATGCCATAATCCATGTTTTAAGGGATTTTGAGGATGAAAATATTGTCCGGGAAGGATCTGAAAACCCCGAATCAGACAGGGAAACTATTGAAATTGAACTTGCTTTAGCAGATTTACAAGTTATTGGTAAACTTATTGACAATCTAAAGAATGAAAACAAAAAAGGACCAATCAATCGCTATAGCGATCGGATGGTTACAATTTTGCAAGATATTAAAAATAACCTGGAACAAGGTAAGACTTTGGGAAAGTATCAGATTGAAGATGAGCAGTTAGCAAGTTGGTTCAAGAGCTTACCTCTTTTATCTATTAAACCTGCACTTTATGTTTTTAATGTTGATGAGGGATCTTATGCCCATAGATTAGAACATGAAATAGCAAATGAAAATGAACTGGTTATTTCTGCAAAAATAGAGGAGGAATTGGTGGAATTATCCGATGAGGAAAGAAAGGAATACTTAAAAGAATTGGGAATTGCCGAGCCGGGTCTGAACAGATTAATCAAAAAAGCCTATCAGGTTTTAGGTTTAATCTCCTTTTTGACAGCCGGCAGAAAAGAGATTCGGGCCTGGACCCTTCGACGAGGTGAAACCACGCTCATGGCCTCCGGTGTCATACACACGGACTTTATGAAAAAGTTTATCAGGGCAGAGGTTGTGAGTTACGGAAAGTTAATGGAAGCAGGATCCAAAGCTGCTGCCAAATCCAAAGGTTGGGTTAGGGTAGAGGGTAGAGATTATGAAGTCAAAGATGGGGATGTGATTGAATTTTTAATCGG
>CAZGFG010000018.1:0-7309 GCA_964524895.1 uncultured Gammaproteobacteria bacterium
GTGGGGATAAGCCTGCCTATTATAACGTTTTCTTTAAGCCCCAGCAACTTATCTACCTTACCCTGAATAGCCGCATCACCCAATACCGTTGTAGTCTCTTGGAAGGAAGCTGCAGACAGGAAGCTTTCGGTTTGCAAACTGGCCCGAGTTATACCCAATATCACCACCTCTGCTGTAGCAGGTTCACCACCGCTAGCCAAAACCCGTAGATTTTCTTCCTCAAATCTTATTCTGTCTATAATCTCTCCCGGCAGCAGGTTAGTATCACCCTGGGATTCCACTCTTACTTTATCGGACATCTTACGTACAATCACTTCAAAGTGTTTTTCATTGATCGGTACTCCTTGAGATTCATAGACCAAACGTACCTGATCTACAATATAACGTTGGGCTTCTTTTAAGCCTTGTACCCGCAAAGTCTCTTTGATATCTACATGCCCACTGGCCAGAACCGTTCCTGCCGCAATCAGCTGTCCTTCTTCCACCAACAATGTTGAGGTAACCGGAATCTGGTATTCCCGTTCTTCGTGCGGTTTTTGGGTGGTGCGGACCCTAACCTTAACCACTCCATCCGTATCTATGATTGATACTTTCCCGGCAATCTCGGACATTGGAGCTATAACCTTAGGGGTGCGGGCTTCAAACAATTCCTCAACCCTCGGCAAACCTTGGGTAATATCCACACCGACAATACCTCCGGTATGGAAAGTTCTCATGGTAAGCTGGGTTCCCGGCTCACCGATAGCTTGAGCTGCCACTACCCCAACCGGTGTACCAATCTCAACCGGTTTTCTGGTAGTGAGATCAAACCCATAACAAGCAGAACAAAGCCCATATTTAGATTCACAAGTAAGGGGTGAGCGGGCAAATACTGTTTCTACTCCAGCCTTTAAGATCTCCTGTATATTACTTTCCACCAAATGTTCGCCTGCTTTGACTAAAACTTTTCGAGTTTTGGGATCAGTAACATTCTGCAATAGTTTTCTGCCTAATAATTTTTCCCTGGCAGTGGAGAAGCTGCTTTTGTTAAGGCTTAATTCTAACCCTTCTTTGGTTCCGCAGTCTTCCATCCTAATGATGACATCATGAGCTACATCAACCAACCTTCTGGTTAGGTAACCGGCATCGGCAGTTTTTAGAGCTTTATCGGCAACACCTTTTCTCGCGCCTCTGGCAGAGGTAAAGTATTCAAACACCGACAACCCCTGCCGATAGTTTGATTTAGTAGGCAACTCTACAATCTTACCGGTTGGATCTGTGGAAAGTCCCCGCATTGCAGAAAGCTGTTTGGCTTGATCGCGGGAACCTCGAGCCCCTGCCTCTACCATCATCCGTATCGGATTACCCGCACCTAAATGTTCCCATGTAGCGTTAGCTAAATCTTCCGTAGTTTTGATCCAAACCATTTGTGAAAGCTGCGATTTTTCTTGAGGGGTGATTAATCCTCGAGTAACATTGGCTTCTATCTTTTTAATCTCTTCTTCAGCTTTATCCAAATATTCCTGCTTATTGGAGACAACTTTGGCATCAAATACACTGATGGAAATTCCGGCTATAGTAGCCCCCCAAAATCCAATTGATTTGATATGGTCAATTAGCTCGGTAACCTCTACCTTTGGCATAGTTTCCATTGCCTTTAAGATAATATCCCTAATAGTTACACCTTTGATTGGTTCATTGAGAAACCTCATCGGTTCCGGCAGAACCTGGTTAAAGAGGATCCTTCCTACCGAAGTTTCAATTATCTCGGAGCCAATTCTGGCTTTAATCTTTTGCTGGATTGTAATCTTTTGTGACCGATAGGCAATAATAGCTTCTTGTTCGTCGGTAAAAATCTTAGGTTCTTTGTCTTCAATTGCACCGATAGTGGTTAAATAGTAACAACCCAACGCCATCTCTCGGTTGGGGACCGTAATCGGCTGTGCATTGGCCGGGCCAAAGATGTTTTCCCGAGCCATCATCAAAGTTCGAGCTTCTTCCTGTGCTTTTTTAGATAAAGGTACATGTACAGCCATCTGATCCCCGTCAAAATCAGCATTGAAACCGGTACAGATACAAGGATGGATCTGTATGGCATTACCGTCTACCAAAGTCGGATAGAATGCCTGGATACCTAATCTGTGTAAAGTAGGTGCCCTATTGATCAAAATAGGGTGTCCGGTAATTATCTCTTCCAAGATATCCCAAACCTCTGCCGGCCGATGTTCTAATACATTCTTGGCTCCTTTAACATTCGAGGCCAAACCCCGGGCTATCATCTCCCGCAGTACAAACGGTTTAAACATCTCCAAAGCCATTTCTTTGGGAAGACCCATCTGGTCTAAGCGTAAATTTGGACCTACTACTATTACCGAACGCCCGGAATAATCTACCCTTTTACCCAATAAATTCTGCCTAAACCTTCCTTGCTTTCCTCTCAACATATCAGAAAGAGAGCGCAGCATGTGGGCTGCTGGACCGGTTCGTCTGGCAGAGCGTTGAGTGGTATCTATCAAAGCATCAACTGCCTCTTGTAACATCCTTTTTTCGTTACGCAAAATAATCTCCGGGGCGCCCAAATTAATCAATCTGTTCAATCTATTATTCCTATTTATCACCCTGCGGTATAAATCGTTTAAGTCAGAAGTTGCAAATCTTCCGCCGGGTAATTGGACCATTGGCCTCAAGTCCGGGGGAAGAACCGGCAAAATCCTCAAAATCATCCATTCCGGAGCAAGAGTGGAGACCCTCATCCCTTCTATAACTCTTAATCTCTTTGTAGCTTTGATATGTTTTTGTCCTGTTGATTTCCTAACTTCTTCCCTCAAATGAGAGGAAAGTTTATCCAAATCCAACTTCTTTAGAACTTCCAATAAAGCCTCTGCTCCCATACCAACCTCTGCAAAATCCACTACCCCATATTCCTCCAATTTAGAATACTCCTCCTCGGATAATAACTTCAGTGGTGTAACACTTTTGACCAAATCCCCAACCGCTTTATAAATATTTTCAATTTGCCCCTGCTCAACCACCTGGTTATCCCGTAGTTTTTGAATCTCTTGCCTATTTTTAAGCTCACGTTCTTGTGCCAACAATTCATATTTTTCTTTATTTGCTGCCTGTTCTTTCTTCAGGTTGGAAAGTTCCGACTTCAACTGATTCTCCAATTCTTTAATAGTTTTATCCAACTCGGCTTTTGATTCTTCAAGCTTTTTGGCCAAATCTTTATCAAGTTTCTCTAAGGTTGTAGTTTTTTTATTCGGATCAACCGAAATAACCAAATAAGAAGCAAAATAGACTATCGCTTCTAAATTCTTAGGGGATAGATCCAAAACCAGTGATAGTTTAGATGGAGCCCCCTTTACAAACCAGGAATGGGCAACAGGAGAAGCCAAAGTAATATGGCCCATCCTTTCCCTTCTAACTTTGCTTTGTGTAACTTCAACCCCGCATTTATCGCAGATAACACCACGATAACGGATCCTTTTATATTTCCCACAATAGCACTCATAGTCTTTAGTTGGACCAAAAATATTCTCGGAAAACAGCCCATCCTTTTCAGCCTTTAGGGTTCTGTAGTTTATAGTTTCCGGTTTGGTAACTTCACCAAAGGACCAAGACCTGATCTGTTCCGGGCTGGCGATAGTTAATTTTAGAGCTTCAAAATCTAGTAGGTCATTCATTAAACTTCTCCTTCCGTTGATTCCTCTTTGGAGGTGTCAACTAACTCAAATGGATTTTCAGCTGAACTTAGCTCCTCTTCCGTAATCTTAGATCCTACCTCAAGTTCATGTTCCATCTGTGCCACCTCTTCTACAATTTCTTTCTTCTCTTCTTTTTCTTCTGCTACCGGAGCGGATATGATTTTGGCTCCCAGTGTTTCAACATTCAACCCCAATGCCTGCAGCTCTTTAACTAAGACTTTAAATGACTCCGGAATTAAAGCTTGAGGAATATCTATTCCCTTGACTATTGCTTCAAAAGCCTTGGCCCGACCCACCACATCATCCGATTTAATAGTAAGCATCTCCTGTAAAATATGAGCTGCTCCATATGCCTCCAGTGCCCAAACCTCCATCTCTCCCAATCTCTGTCCTCCCATTTGAGCCTTCCCACCCAATGGCTGCTGTGTTACTAAAGAGTACGGTCCGGTGGAACGAGCATGAATCTTTTCCTCAACCATATGGATAAGTTTGAGGATGTAATTTTTACCTACTACTACGGTATGGTTAAACGGTTGTCCGGTTCTACCGTCTATTAATTGGATTTTCCCATCAACAGGTAAACCGGCTTTTTTAAGTTCCTGTATTAAGATCTCTTCCGGTATTTTTTCAAAAACAGGGGCACCAATTTTATATCCCAATTTATGGGCGGCAAAACCCCAGTGGGTTTCCAAAAGCTGCCCTAAATTCATACGGGAGAGCACAGATAAAGGGGAGATAATAATATCAACCGGTGTGCCATCTTCCATATACGGCATATCGGCAACAGGTACAATTTTGGAGATAACTCCTTTATTACCGTGTCGCCCTGCCAGCTTATCTCCTTCTGTTACTTTACGAAGCTGGGCCACTTTGACTTTGATACGCATTAATGTACCTGTATCTAACTCATCCCCTTCATCCCTGGATAAAATTTGGATACCTATAACAGTACCTCTTTCGCCATGCGGAATGCGTAACGAAGTATCTCTTACTTCTTTGGCTTTTTCACCAAAGATAGCTCGTAGTAACCTTTCTTCCGCAGTCAATTCTGTCTCTCCTTTAGGCTGAACTTTACCGACCAAGATATCATTTGGTCCAACATCCGCTCCTACTCTAATAATTCCCCTTTCGTCCAAATTAAGTAATGCCTCTTCGGAAACATTGGGGATATCTCTGGTCAACTCCTCCGGACCCAGTTTTGTCTCCACCACATCGATTTCGTACTCCTCGATATGAATAGAGGTCAACAGATCTTCCTTAACCAACTTATCCGAGATGACAATAGCGTCTTCATAACCCAAACCGTCAAAACTCATGTAAGCGATAGTTAGGTTTTGGCCTAAAGCCAGTTCCCCGTTTTGAGTAGCGGCACCATCTATCAGTAAATCGCCTTTTTTGACTTTTTGGCCTACAGCTACTACCGGACGTTGTGAATAACAAGTACCTTGTGGCGAATGTACGAATTTCTTGATCTCGTATTTAATCTCTTCTTTGCGAGTTTTAAAGGCTAGTTTCCTGCCGTCAACATAACTGATGGTTCCATCTTCTGGGGCCCGTACTACCCTACCCATATTGTCGGCGACTATCCTCTCCATACCGGTACCCACAATAGGGGCTTGTGGTAAAAGTAATGGAACAGCCTGACATTGCATTTGAGTTCCCATTAAGGCTCGATTAGCATCATCATTTGCTAAAAAGGGGATTGTTGAGGCGGAAATTCCAAAGATCTGTTGCGGTGAAATATCTATCAACTCTACCTCGGAAGCAGTAGACTCGTAAAAATTACCCATATGCCTCATAGGAACACGGTCGTCCAGAATATATCCCCTCTCATCCGTACGTATAGTAGCTTCGGTAATATGATATGTCTCCTCATCATCGGCTGTCATATACACAACTTCTTCTGTTATCTTAGGCCTTCCTTTTTCTTTGATTACTTTGCGATAAGGGGTTTGCAAGAAACCGTATTCGTCAATCTTGGCATATAAAGCAAGATAAGTTACCAGACCAATATTTTGACCTTCAGGAGATCTAATAGGATCAATACGGCCATATTGGGAATGATTAATATCGCGTACTGAAAATGATGCCCTATCCCTGGTAATACCACCAGCACCCATTACCGACAATCTTCGAAGATGATCAACTTCAGATAAAGGATTAACCTGGTCCAAAATACTTGAGAGCTGTGAGGAGCGGAAAAATTCATTAATAGCAGCGATTACCGGTTTGGCATTGATCAATCCACCCGGGGTAACATCCAGATCAATGGCGGTTAAACTCATCCGCTCTTTAATGATTCTTTCCAGCCTTAATCCACCGATCCTAAAAGCATTTTGCTGAACCAACTCTCCAGCACATCTGACTCTACGATTGGCTAAATGGTCTATATCGTCTACCTTGCCCTCACCGTTTGCAAGTTTAATTAAGTACTTTAGTGTTGCAATAATATCTTCTCTGGTTAAAATCCAATTATCCGGAGTGTTTTGGGTATCCAATTTCAGTCTCTTATTTATCTTAAACCTGCCTACTTTGGTCAAATTGTAGCGTCGGCCGTTGAAAAACATCCCATCCAACATAGCTTTAGCGTTATCTAAAACTACCGGATCCCCGGGGCGCATCTTTCTAAAAAGCTCCAGCAAAGCCTCATCGGTATTCTTTGTGGGGTCTTTGGAAAGAGTCGGCTCAATCAACTTGCTTTCTGCGGTATCTACATCTTTGAAAAGTTCAAGGATCGCCTCATCATCGGAAAATCCCAAAGCCCTAAGCAAGGTTGTCGCAGCAAATTTTCGGCGCCTGTCAATTTTGGCTGTTAAAACATTGGTTCGGGAAACAGAAAACTCCAACCATGAACCGCGGTATGGACGGATTTCCGCAGAATATAATCTTTTACCTGTAATAGGGTCATCTGCTGCGGAGAAGAAAACACCCGGGGAACGAACCAGTTGGTTAATAATAACTCTTTCTACACCGTTTATTACGAAAGTACCCTTGTCAGTCATCTGGGGGATATCCCCCATAAACACCTCTTGGGTAGTCCGTTTTCCGGTTTGTTTATTTGTCAAGACTGCCTCAACTTTTAAAGGAGCATCATAAGTTACTCCTTTGATCACGGCTTGCTCCGGGGTATATTTAGCTTTACCAAAAGAAAAGGACCCGAATTGTAGGGTCCAATTTTTTCCTGTAAAATCCTCAACAGGATTAATCTCTGCGAGGACTTCTTTAATTCCTTCGTTTAAAAACCATTTATAAGAGTCAAGTTGAAGTTTTATGAGATTAAGGTCAGGAGTAAGGCTTTGACTCCTGTTCCAGTATCTTCTAGTATTTTGTTCGATGTTTGCTACAGCTGACAACATTAGTAGATGGCCTATTCTTGGACAGAACGACTCCGAAATTAATCGGAGTCAACGAAAAGAAGCATACGTCCCCGTACGCCTACTCATTTCTTATTCAACTAAAAGCAGTATAACCTAAACTATCAGCCTTGTCAACTCTTAAATGTAAGGGAGATTATTGACTCCTATCAAAAGATATTTTTATAAGTATTCTTTTGTTTATTTGCAAACTTTACCGCCTCCAATATGTATATACTGAATGCACACTCCCGGTGTGGAAGTTCAGAACTC
>CAZGFG010000018.1:7409-13727 GCA_964524895.1 uncultured Gammaproteobacteria bacterium
AGTGTTGGTACTTACCTTTTTTAACCTTACTCATGGATGATTGGCTACGTTTTGGTTATGTTCTTCTAGAGTTTTGGCATAGTATGAATTGCCCCGGGAGTCATGATAGTAGTAAAGATAAGGGGTAGAGGAATCTGCATTGGCGACTGCTTTTAAAGAAGATAGGCTAGGGTTTGATATTGGTGCTGGAGGTAGGCCAGCATGAAGATAGGTATTATAGGGGGAATCTATCTGCAGATCAGCTTTGGCCAGATGCCTTTTCCACCATGATTTTTCTTTAGGTTGGTAACCCAAGGCATATTGGACTGTGGCATCAGCGTTAAGCCCCATCTCAATTGTGAACCTTTTTAAAAGAATCCCCGCTACTTTGGTCCTCACTTCATCAGAGCGGGCTTCCCTTTCTACAATCGAAGCCAGAACTACCCCTTGCTCTTGTGTTAATCCTTGAGATTTGAACTTATTTTTTATATCATCAGTCAGTTTTTGATCAAAAGTATTCTCCATAGTTTCAACTATCTGATCCACTGTAATATCTTTAGAAAAGAGATAAGTATCGGGAAACATATAGCCTTCTTTGGCTTTTTTAATAAACTGTCCTTTATCTATACCTAATGCTTGGTTCAACTTATCCGCCATCTCTTCTTTTCTCCAACCTTCGAGTAGCGTTACCCAAATTTCCAGAGGTTGAGAAGTTATAGCTTGTAAGATCTCTCTTGCACCCATAGAAGGGGAAAGTTTAAAAGTTCCCGGTTGAAGCTTATCCGACAATCCCTGTTGTCTAGCATACAGATTAAAAACCAAGGTTGATTTTATCAATCCCTCATTCTGAAGTTTTTGGGAGACCGCACCAAAACTTTCGCCTTTGGGGATAATAATGCTTTTTTCTGTTGTACTGCTTCCCGTAGGAGATAAATTATTATTCCACCAGACAATCACTGCCAAAAATAGTGTTACTAACAATATCCCTATTGGTAGAAAGTACCTCATAAATCAGCCGACATTATCCAAAAAATTCTGCAAGATAATAGCTGCCGAAAAATCGTCATTTATCCGGCGCTTCTTTTTTGGTACCCCTAACTGTATCATAATTTCACTGGCATGTTTTGTGGAAAGCGTCTCATCTGCTTCCTCTATATCCACATCTTTACTTTTTAAAAACTTTACCAGTTTGGAAACAGCAATTCCCATTTTCCCTTCGGGTCTACCAACAACTATTTTATCGAAATCATTGCCTGTAATTTCCCGGTAGATTTTTTCCGATAGCTTTTTTGCAGAAGTCTCTGTTATTACTTTCCAGGGAGAGGCTAAATTGCCTTCGGAAATAGCCAATCCGGCCCGTTTCAAACCAAAATCAATGCCCAGATAACGCATCAGAGGATTATATCATCTTGCCCAGGACTATCAACCTCTTGGTATTTAACCCTGGAGGCACACAAGTCATCAAGCTAATATACCGACCTATACCATCAGGTGGCAATACAACCGACAAATCTCCCGGTTCTACTATCTTGATTTGCTCTACCTGATAAATAAACTTTGCTCCCCCCGCCTCTACAATAATCTGATCTCCCTTTTTTATATTTGTTAAATTAGCAAAAACAGCGCTCCCCTTGAAAGCAGAAAAAAGAGGTACGGCAGAATGGCCGGATACAAAAACATTTCCCTTTTCACCCGGTAAGGCTGTCCCCGGAAGATGAACCAACCCGCGCGATAAATCGTTGCTTTCCACTTCCACCGGGCTATTTTCTAAATTTAGTCTGGGAACGGTAACATTAAAATAGGAATAAGGCGGGGCAAGGGGCCTATTTAAATTGGAAACAAAAGCCGGAAAATTGTCATAGTTGCTAACGGATACACCTAAAACTGCGGAATTTTTTTGTGGTTGAGGGCTAATGAGTAAGCTATTGCTATAATCTTGTAAAACATTCCAGAGCTGAAAACTTACAAATGGAAGTATCAATTGCATCAAGAAAAATACACCTGCCGACAAGAAAAACAATGATACTAATTTTCCTGTAGCGATCATTTCAAACCAACCTCAATATTAATATTCCTATCCAAAAGCGGTAATCTCTGCAAAAGGGCCGGTAAGCTTGGTTGGGTGCTGATTTCAGATCCTAATATATTTTCATAACCCCTTAATATCTCTGCCGCTTCTCGGGAAGTTCTGCCTCTTATCTGCTGCTTAATTTTTTGGGTATCAAGTTTAGGTAATAACTTTGCTTTAAATCGTGCCAAAAAGATCAGCTTGCCGTCTTTTTCCAATTTTGACACATCAGCTTGTGTTTCAGTCTCGGCTAAATCCAACTCAAAGTCCTCCGGAACATTGGTACTGACCAATTTAGAAACAATAGAACGCAAGTCTTTATCATCAAACGCGGTACCTTTATACCTGATAGTGAGGTTCAGGGAAAAATCCGTAGCCTGATCGTTGATATTCTTACTGTAAGTCTTACGCACTATCTCTTCTAACAAGGCTTCTTCTAAGATTTTTTTATCCGGGTATTTTGCCTGCAACTTATCGCGAGCCTCTGTTCTTAAACCGCTTGCTACCGAGGCAAGTAATTTCTTTTGGTCCGCATCAGAAACTACAGCTACCTCTTTACTTGTCCCTCCCGAAAAATTCCCCTCGGATTTGGCAACATACTGCGAACTGGAAAAGCCATTGACTGTAAAATCCGTACCGGAAGGTAGATTACCATCAGCACCAATATCCACCGCCGTAACAGAAGCCGTAGCTTTCCCCCAAGTTCCATCATCAGCAGACTTAGAAGCAACTGTCACCGAATTATCCAAAGAAAATTTCATCCCGCCAGAGGATGTCAAAATAGTATTTTTGGCAAAAGTTTTACCTTCGTCGGTCTTATTGCGCAAAACAGCTGTCCCTTTGGACGAATCACCAACTTGCTTTCTACCGGTAGTCTCTCCTTTACCGCTTCCCGATACCTCTATATCCACTGATTGTCCGGGGATAGTTTTGGTCTCCTCATTTACCGATTTAGCAGAAGGATCTGCTACTACCTGGGTATCACGTTCCAAAATCCTAGGCTCAACAAAAATTTTGACCGTAGATTTTAGAAGAAATAGATAACCAAGTAATAAAACAGCAACTATTGCCAGAAGTGAGAACAACCAAACCTTTTTCCCCGATAACATTGCTTTGCCAAATGACAATGGATTCCTAAAATTAAACCGCAGATTACCGGGACCAAAACCCCCAACCGAAGCCCTAAATGCCTTTTCCTCATCCGTGTTTACCACAAGCTCCTGATCCGGTTTATCCGTATAGAAATCCTCTTGACTGATTCCCAAACTATTTTCCTGTCCGGGTTCTGGGGGAGAAGGTTCTGCTGTTTGAATATCTTCCGTTTGGGATACTTCCTCTTTAGGAAGATTTTCCATAATATCCCCCACTACAAACCCTGCTCCCGCTACATCTTCTTTAGAATCCAACAGAGTCTCATGGACTTCCGAATCCCTTTCCTCCTTGGGCAACAGTGGATGCTGCTCACTTTCCGGCTCCTGTTTTAGGGAAGAGCCTTCATGCACCGTATGGACGGCAGCAGGAGTAACATTCTTAGAAAAAATAACGTTGCTATCAAGCTCTACTGCCCCGGCAAAGGAGGTAGCATCCAATTCTATAGTTTTATCCAATGATTCAATCTTAGGAAAGTGCAAAAAAGAAAGTTTGCTCATCCAACTGTATGAAAGAAGTTCGTTTTTCTGCTTTTCTAAAGATTCTTTGTCCGGTCCATAAATCAGTATTTTGGATGGCAGTACCTCAACATGGGTAAAAGCTAAAAGCAGCTTTTCGATGTCTGCTCCCAAATTGTCGCCCCTGGGAATCGATCTGCTACCGTCTAACTTACCTGCCCGAGTTACAGTTACAGTCAAATGGTGCTGCTCAATTCCCACCAAAATAGCAGTTGTTGGAACCCCATCATATTTTTCCAAGAAATGGATAAGCGCATGGGAGGTAGCCACATACGCCATCGGAGTAAGCTCCATTTCTTTAACCATCTGGCGAAGCAATTTTAGATACTGCTCTTTAAGGTCATCCCCGCTCAACCAAGAATCGGGAACACCGAAAAGTATTTTTGTGGGCTCAATCTCTTCATTTCCTAAAGCCTCATCCAATAATCTATCTGTAACCTGAATAAGTTCATCGGTGGTAGAGTAGGTTCCGTAAGCACTGGACACTACCTTGAGCCTGCTACGTTCAATAGTCCAAACTCCGGCAGTTAATTTCTCCGGACCGATATTTAAGGCAAAAAAGTATTCGGGAGCTTCCTCTTCTTTAGAGAAAGGTAACCGGGCAGTAAGGTTACTTAAAAAACTCATATCAATATGCGCCTCAAACCAGGCGTTACCCTCATCTTAACATAAACTCAAAGTTGTGAAAATGCTTGTAACGATCGTTAGAGTCGTTTCCTAAACCAATTCCGCTCTGATGCGGCGAACGCCGGCAGATACTGCTTCTTCTTTTGTAATCTTAATTCTACCAATTTCACCGGTATGGGTAACGTGCGGTCCTCCACAAAACTCCAGTGAGTAATACCCTCCCCGGTCTCGTTGATCTTTCGCTTCCGGATCTAACTTATAATCCGGTCCCACAGCATAAAGACTTACATCCTGTTCATATTTTTCATTAAACAATCCGATAGCATTAAGTTTTCTGGCTTCTTCTAGAGAAACTATTTTGTGATCCACTTTCAAGTCTTCCTCCATCTTTTGATTAACTAAATCTTCGACTTTTTTAATCTCTTCATCAGTCATTTTGCGGCCAAAGGAAAAATCAAAACGCAATCTTTCCTGATTAATATTAGAACCCTTTTGAAAAACTTCCGGCCCTAAAACATCTCTTAATGCTTGGTGTAACAAATGAGTAGCTGTATGGTATTTAATCTCTACCTCCGAGTGCCCAGCCAACCCGCCTTTGAAGGTTCCTACATCTATACCTTTTATACCTTTCGACCGTTGCTGATGTTCTTTTATTTTTTCCTCATATAATGGTTTCAATTCAGCTATATTGAAACCGACCTCTTGAGCTGCTGCAAAAGCAACAGTCTCCGGTATACCCATAGATTGGTGATAAAAAGAAATTGTTCCTGCAGCATCAACATTAGCAGTAGAGGATTTATAATCCTTTTGTAGTTTCTCACTCATCTGGTTATAAATTGGACCTGTGACTAAATCAGAAAGAACACCTACAATATTTTGTATTTCATAATTTATAGAAAAAAACTTATCCTGAAGATATAAATAAGGATCACTATAGTGCTCGACGACACCCTTGATGATATCAAATACTATTCCTTGCTCTAATTGTTTATTTTCTTGATACAAAGCCCGTGTTATAAGTCTGTGCACCACTGATCCTCTGGAATCTTTTGGATCAGGTTCCACTCCATCAGCAATGAGAAAAACAGCAGCTCTTAAATGGTCTGCAATTATCCTTTGGGATTTTTCAGAATAGTTATTTTCGGATTTTCTAATCTTCCCAATTATCGGTTCAAATAGATCTGTTTCATAAGCGCTATCTTTTCTATTCAACACTGCCAAAGTCCTTTCCAGACCCATTCCCGTATCAACATTTCTTTGAGGCAAATCTTCCAAAGTTCCGTCCTCTTTCCTATTAAACTGCATGAAAACATCATTCCAAATTTCTACCCACCGGGGATCTTCATTTGGCTTACCTTCCGATTCACCTTCTCCTACCCAATAAAACATTTCAGTATCCGGGCCACATGGTCCAAAACCACCTCCGGGTGGCCACCAGTTATGCTCCTTGCCAAAATGGTAGATTCTTTCCTTAGGTATTCCCAAATTTTCCCAAATCTTTGCAGATTCCTCGTCACGCGGTGTGTTTTCATCTCCAGCAAAAACAGTAACAGCTAGCTTTTCTACAGGAATTTCCAATTCTTTAGTAAGAAAATCATATGAAAGCTTTATTGCCTCCTCTTTCCAATAATCACCTATTGACCAATTGCCCAACATCTCAAAAAACGTATGATGGGTTGCATCTCCTACTTCTTCTATATCATCTGTTCTTAAACACTTCTGGACATCAACCAATTTTTTACTGGGAGGTTCTTTTTTACCTAAAAGATAGGGGATAAGCGGCTGCATTCCGGCACTGGTAAATAAAACTTTTTCCTTACCTTCCAACTGTTGCTCCTGCGAAGGAACCAGGGGAGCGGAAAGAATTTTAGTGTGACCGTGATCCCTAAAAAAATTTAGGAATTTCTCTCTTAAATCTTTACTTGTAATATTCATGTGCCCAGTATAACGCACTACAGAAGTTTTTTATAGGCGGAG
>CAZGFG010000019.1:0-12461 GCA_964524895.1 uncultured Gammaproteobacteria bacterium
ACTTCTATAAATTCCCTGGTTTGATCAAATACTTCCGGATTTTGTTTTTTAGCAGAGGGATCATACCATTCAGCTACCGCATTCACCGCACGTTCCAATATGCCTGATTGCGTAGCTGCGGCAGCTACCGCTGCACCAGCACCCACTATAGTTGCATCCCGCAAAAAATGTCTACGGGTGAGCTTTCCAGGGTGCTGTGGTACCTCTGCAACTTCTGTACGTATGCTCATATATATAACCAAATTATATCATAATTACGTTAGAATTGCGCTTCTGTAGGGTAAGATTTGCCTAAGTTAGATTGGGTATTCAACTTGGACTAGCATATTTAAATTATCCTGGCCGGTCCATTTAGATTCGCAAAGTGTTAAGTCGGGGATATTGGTATTGACCTTGGAACAGGTAAAGTTGGAGCTTACCTGCAAGGATAGATATTGCCTAGCTGTTTCATAGGCTAATTTTGCATCTAAACTTTGTACTTTTCCTTTGGGTAAACCTATAAATATCTGTCTGTCTGGGGACAAAACACCTTTATTGTCATATCTTGCAAAAAGCTGCAGGGAAATTTGGTCTTTAGTTGTCCAAGATGTTACAAAAACCGTGCCAGGGGCAGTTTTAGGAGAAATATTAAAAACTTTTGACGAGTCAGTTCTGTAGCCCGGATTAATATATGATTGGATCATCTTATCCAAGCTTTCCTTAGCCAGCTGTTCGGTTGTGGTTTTAGTGGCTACTTTGCCGGAGGAATTGGTTGTAACTATTGGTTCTTTTACTGCGGTTATAGGTGCAGTTTTAAGAGTTATTGGTTTAGGAGGTAAATGAGGAAGGATAGAAAACAGGTTAGGCCATTTTTGGGATAGGGGCACAATATTAAAGTAGTTCAATATTGCTAGGGCTATAATCAGGATAGGTACTCCAGCCAGAACCATGAAAGGTATATTTTTTCTGTCTGGTGTTGGTAGGGTTGGTAAGTTCATTGTTTTTTAATGGTAAGGAGGGATTGATTGGATAATTGGTCCTGTAAAAATATCACTGCTTGCTGTTGGGCTTCTGTACTGTTGGCATCTGGGTGAGTTAACTGAAACAGCCTGGCAAGATAGAGAATGGTGACTCTGGGAGAAAGATACTTGGCATTTGCAGGATCTTCCAAGAGAGGAGGGGAGATATGGATTAGTATAGTAAGTTTCTGGCCATTGGCATCATATTGATCACCCACAGAGTTAACAACTACACCCTTTTCATTTTTACTCGCAAGCATTGGTTGAGGTTTCTCTGTCAGCTTAATGGTTATGCTTTTGGCAGTCACCGCAATCTGTTTTAAGGCTGCACTGTTGCCGGGTTGGGCAGCAGCTTTTACTGCAGCGGTATCTGAAGTATTATTCACTCCCACCAAGCCGTTCTCCCCAAATACTTTCCAGATAGCCAAAGCTTGCCAATAGGCCTTGCCAACTTCATTTTGGGAAGTGCCTAAGGTTACCGGGGAAGAATTAGGAGATTTAGGTAAAATACTTTGTTCCAAGACCCAACCGGGAATATCACTTTCTGTATATATAGGCAAAACTTCACTGGCCAGTCTGGGATTGGGGGATTGAGCCGGCAAGTTAGGTGTCAGGGTTTTTTGAGGTATAAGGTATCGGGAGGCTACCACAGCCAGGATAATTGGGATAGCAACAAGGATAAGAATAACAGCCAGCCACTTTTGGCTCATGCTTTAACTAAACCATGAAGAGGGGGAAGTGTCAACCAATCCGGATTAGGTTATAATTCCTTACATGGTTAAAATGAATGCGGAGCAGTTGAGAAAATATAAGGGTAAAAAGCCCAAAGATATTCAAAAGCAGGATATCTATATTATTTTAGATAATGTTTTGGATACCTACAATATTGGTGCCATTTTCAGGCTGGCAGATGCGGTGGCAGCTAAAAAGATCTATCTTTGTGGGGGGACAGAAACCCCTCCCAACCACCGGATTAAAAAAGCTTCCATCAATACTACCGAGGTAGTGGAATGGGAATACTGCGAGAGTGCAGTAGAGGCAATAAAGAAAGTAAGGCATTTATGGAGTTGTCATCCTGAACGAAGTGAAGGATCTCTGGATTTATTCCAGAACAAGTCTGGAGATTCCTCTGGGCCAATGGCCCATCGGAATGACAAAGGGTTAGTAATCGCCATAGAGCAGACTGCCACTGCAGTCCCTTATGATAAGTTTGAGTACAAATTGCCACTGGCTTTGGTTGTGGGTAATGAGACTTATGGGATATCAAAAGAAGTGCTTGATATGGTAGATGCAGTTGTGGAACTACCCATGTTTGGGATTAATAAGTCGCTCAATGTTATGGTCAGTCTAGGAATAGTCTTGTATCAAGTAATAGAAAAGACAACATGATATAATGAAGTTATGACAAAAATCATAACTGATCCTAAAATCATGCTTGGAAAACCCACTGGGGATAGTTAAAATTTTAACTCTGGATAGGAAGGAATATCCTGGCCTTTTTCTTGATAGATCTCTGTAATATCTTTATCTCCTACGTCTTTTCCGTCTAAACCAAGGAGTTTTAATTCCTCCTGAACTCTTTCAATGCTATCTGATTCAATCTCTAAATATGGATCAATTAACGGCCAAGTATCAATGGAAAATTCAATATCCTGAAAATAAAATTTATGGCTTTTATTTTCCTGATAAAAAATCCGCTTAAAAGGCAACCTTTTTGAAATTAAAGCTGTTTTATCAAAATCTGAGACTTCAACTTCTATTTCAGTGGTTTTGCCTACTTGGGTATTGCCATGAAGTTTATATTTGTATGTCAGTGTAACTTTGCCACCACTTTCTCTTAATCTAATCCATTCAATGTTATCTGATTCAATGTCAAAAACATACCTTCTGGATAACATTTCAGGGGATTCTTTTGCTTTAAGCGCTCTAAGTTTAGCTATAATTTCACTAACATTAATATTTAAAACTTTAGTCTCAATTTCTATGTCCATTAGCAGATTATATCTTATTTATGGTAATATAGCGCCGACAGCTTGCATGATGGTGGAAGATAACAGGGACCTAAGAAAAGGACATTTTTTTGTAGGCTCCTTTAATCAGCTTAAAAGACAATCATTAGGAGTTTTGGATGTGCCTCTTTATGCTACTCCTCTTCTAACTTCAGATGTGGCCAATAGACTTTCCTGGCAAGAGTTTAAACAGCAAATGCAGCCTTTCTTTGTTTATAAGGACGAGTCTACTGAGACTGAGTATATAGTGACCAAAAAAAATCCTCCTTGGACCTTTAAAGATATAAATATCTTTGTTGGAAATTCTGCAAGACAGATAGCCAGTCTGACAGATTTAACAGAAGATGAAGGGAAGTTATTTTTTGATATTAATTTAAAACTTGCAGAGGAACCGATGGAGGAGGGAGAACTTACCCACTTTAGTGTAGGTTTTAATCCTCTAGATAACTTACCTGGACGACACTCTATAACTACTAAACTACATTCCCATATCTATGTGGCCAGAAATCCCGAAATTATGGCGCAGAGAGTACCAGTTAAAGTAAGTAATCTTAACAGGTTTGACAGCCTAAGTTTGGTAGAACCTTTTTCTATAATAGTGCGAGATTTCTTAAATCATAAGTCAGCTGAAATTTTTGGGAAGGAGTTAGAAGATCGAATAGAATTAGGCCTCGGACATTGCTCGATATTTTTGGATTACTCTCAATTTAGAACGCAAGCTTTTACTTTAGTTAGAGATATGTATACTAAATTTGAAGAAGTATACAGAGAGTTAGAGTCTATTTTTACTAACTTTGAGGTTGATCCTAATACAGAAAGATATATTCCTAAATCTCAAGATCAACGTAGAGCTTGTTTAAGTGAATATGTTGAGGAAAATAATTGGCTCTCCAAGGATTCTAGAAGGCTACTGGAATATATAGCAAAATATATTAGAAAGGCTGAACCTAGAGAAGGTAGGCTTGACAATATTTCATCTGCAGGTACAGCGTGGTTTACCAAAGGCTTTGCAGGTGCCTTCAATTTTTACATAAATCCGACAACTAATACGATAAGGGTTGATTATTTACCATGTGCCATAACCGCATCTTCCATGAATAAGGTGTTATTAGGACGGGAATATCCTACTTTAGTTAGGCGTGGAGTCGTCAAACCGACTGCAGATCAGTCAGAGGATATGGAATGTTACTATTCTTATATTTCGCAAAGAATGAGGTCAATACTAAATTTAAACAACCATGATAAATCAAGTTAAGATTAAAAACCGTATACATGGAGGTAAGAATTCACTTAGCTCTATTGATACAAAAAGTATTTTAGATTTTAGCGTAAGTATTAACCCCTATGGTCCTCCAAAGAAAGTTAAAGAAGCTATAAAGAAGGTAAAACTTGATGAGTATCCCAGTTTTTCAAATTTTGATCTTCAAGAGGCTATTTCTAAATTCCATAAGATTTCTCCGAATAAGGTATTTATAGGCAATGGCTCATCTGAAATTATCATGCTTATTTATCTCTGCTTTATTAAGCAAGGGGATAGTGTAATGAGTTTATGGCCAAGTTATGGAGACTATCTTTATTATGCTAAAAGACTTAAGGGTAAATATATCCCAGTTAAAATTAATCCACCTGAATTTAAAATAGATATAGGCCAAATATTGAGAATTATAGCTCAGAAGAAGCCCAGATTATTTTTTCTATGTAACCCAAATAATCCTACTGGTAATTATTACGAAAAAGAGTATGTAGTTAAAATTATTAAAGCTATGCCTACGGACTCTTTTTTGATTTTGGATGAGGCATATATAAATTTTGTCGAAAATCCTTGGGATTCAATTCCGCTAACTAGTAATTCGAGGCTGATTATTCTAAGGTCGTTAACTAAGGATTATGCTGTTACCAATGCTAGATTGGGTTATTGTATCGCTAGTGAAAAAGTAGTGAGACAGTTTGAATCTCTTGCCCCATCCTGGCATATCAATGGTTTTGCTCAAGCTACAGGAATTAGTATTTTTGATGAGAAAAAGTTTATGAATGAAACAAGGACAAGAATTAGTGAAGAGAAGAGAAGAGTAGCAGAGATTCTCACTCAAAATAATTTTGAGCTGGTTCCTTCGTATATAAACTCCCTACTTATTAAAGTAAAATCTGCCAGCAAGACCAAAGAATTTTTATTAGATCATAATATTTTTGTGCGTGATTGTAGCTCTTATGACCTACCAAACTATATAAGAATTAGTATTAAAAGAAAAAAGGAGAATGATCTGCTACTTAAAATTTTAATCAGTAATAAAGCAGATCTAATATGAATATTAATTTGGACACCCTTTATGCTGAGTGGAATAAAAAGATTTCTTCTGGTGGAGATACTCAAGAAAAAACTATTGATGACTCTTATTACAACTTAACCTGGAGATGCTTGTTTAATAGTAAAAGGATGCAAAGAAGATATCTCTCAAAAAGCCAAAATAATACTTGTAATTTTTGTTTGGTTAATGAAACATCACCCTATTTTATTTTTAAGTATGAATCCTTTAATCTATATGGTAACCAATATCCAATACTCCCGTTACATTTGTTGCTCTTTAACAAAGAACATAGGGTTGATCCTACTTTAAATGAGATTATATCTTTATTAAAGCTATGCATAATGGAACCAAATATAAAGATCTTAATTAGTAATAGAAGGGGTAGTGGGGCGAGCGTACCTGACCATCTTCATATTCACGCCTTTCCTTTAGATCTACCTATTGAGAGAGTTAAAGTTAAAACAAATTATTCTAAAAACGGTATTTTACTCCAAATTTTAAGATACCCAGCTTGGTCTATAAAAGTTAAAAGTAAAGATATTAACAAAATTGCGGTATTTGTATCTACTCTTTTGTCAATTTATAATCTGCCCTTTAATATAGCTCTACTACCCTATGAAGCAATAGTAATACCTAGAAATATAGAGGATCCTAAAATCTGTCAAAATCTGGTAGATGGAGTAGGGTCTCTTGAAACTGCAGGAATTTATACATTGGTGACTGAAGAAAGCATAAAGAAGGTCAGTATTAGAACTTTTCGTATAGGTCTTTTAGAGAGTGGTTTTCAGCGAAATAGAGTTTTTAAAGAGCAATTTATAAAAGATTGTAGAAAAATTATTAACAATATATGAGAAAAATACTAATAAGCGAGGCTGGAGGAGCACCATCTATAAACATTACCAAGTCCATAAGGCTTTTAAAAAGAAAGTATCATCTTATAGGTATTTCCTCTGATAAATACCTTTTGGCTCTAGCTGATACTGATGAAAAATACTTAGTTTGTGATGCTAACCAAAAGGAGTTTATGCCACTTCTTAAGAACATAATTTCTAAAACTGGAGCAGAGGTTCTTTTTTCTCAAAATGATTCAGTTATTTCTATATTATCCAGAAATAGAAATCAGTTAGGATGTAAACTTTTTTTACCCAATCATGCCACTATTGAGCTTTGTCATGATAAGTTTAAGTCTTTTAAAAGATGGGATAAAGAAAAAATTAAAGTCCCTCGTACTGTTTTAATCAATAGTTATAAAGATCTTAAGGTGGCTATGACTAACTTGGGGCCAAAAGTGTGGTTGAGAATGATCTCCGGGTGGTCAGGGAAAGCCGCTGTATTAACTGATAATCTTACTTTTGCCAAAAGTTGGATTGATTTTTATAAAGGGTGGGGAAAGTTTACAGTGGCAGAATATTTATCGCCAGTTTCTGTAACTTGGATGTCTTTATGGTATAAAGGGAATCTGATTGTCGCCCAAGGAAGAAAAAGAATTGAATGGAGATTCGGACATCACAGTATTTCGGGAGTGACAGGGCAAACCGGAGTTGCGGAAACTATCTCAGATAAATTAGTTGATCGGGTAGCTTTGCAGGCAATTTATGCTGCAGATGAAAACCCGCATGGTATATTTTCAGTTGATATGACGCTTGACTCAGAAGGAATTCCTAATCCCACTGAAATTAATATTGGACGTTTTTTTGCTACAAGCTACTTTTTTGCAAGAGCTGGGCTAAATATTACAGGGATAATTTTAGATATTCTATATGAAAATAAGATTCCAGTTTTTCAAAAGAAGATAAATCCTCTAAAACCTGGTCTAATATGGGTAAGACAGATAGACTCGGAACCTGTTTTAATTCAAAAAGACTTTATTAACAAAATAGATAAAGATTACATGAGAAATATTCAGGAAGTAAAAAGGTAGTTTATGCTTGCTGATCTTCATATACATACAAATAATTCTGATGGAAAAAACTCTCTTAACGATATTAAAAAATACTTATTAGCAAAAAATTCTAAAAAACGGTTATTAATAAGTATTACAGATCATCATTACTTAACTCTTAAAAGACCAATTGTCATTGCTCAAACTCTTATTGTGCCAGGTATTGAAATTTCATGTGAATTGGAAGGTTTCCCTTGCCATTTGCTTGGATACTCTTTAAAACCTAAGGTTACTCAAAAACTTACCAATTTATTAAATATAGTTAATTCTGGCTATCAGAAAAGAGCAGATAAAATTTATAGAAAACTTGTAAATAAGGGATATCGTATGCCAAGCTTTTCCAATCTAAGGAATAAAGAATTACCTGGACCAATTCACCTTTATGACTTAGCAGAGGCTTTAGGCAAAGCTATTAATATCAAAGATGCAGTTGAGGTTAAAAGATGGGCTAAAGAGCATGGTAACCTCTTGTTTACTAGAGAAGAGAGATATCTACCTAGCGTAAAAGAAACAATCCGTGCTCTAAAAGATTCAAACTTTATAGTTATCTGGGCTCATCCAGGTAGAAGAATTAATATAGAAACGGAAAAAAGCTATTTTTTGAAATATTTGAATAAATTGATTAAGTTAGGGTTAGATGGTGTAGAGATTTTTCATCCAGATCATTCTGAACAAGATATAAAAAAGTTATTAGAAATTTTAAAAGGATATCTATTAGAAATTACAGGAGGATCAGATTACCATGGTAAAACCCGCGGACCTGATAATCCAATATTCACATTAAACAACCATATGTCAAACCTTTTTTTAAAAAGTTTAAAGCATTAACAAACATATGAATTTAAAAAACAAAAAAATATTTATTACTGGTGGAACGTCAGGATTGGGATTACTGCTAGTTATGAACTTTCTTAAATCAGGTGCTGAAGTTTTTACAATAGGAACCAAAGAACTTAGTTTAACCAATTTAAAATTAATAAATAGTAGAAGACTACACTTCTATAAGTGTGACATTAGAGATTATAGCCAACTTCAAAGAATAATTTCGAAAATTAAGTCTATAGATATATTGATAAATAATGCTGGTGTTTGGATTGAGGGTGATATATTAGAAAATACTTTTGAAGATATAAATAAAGCTATTGATATAAACCTAAAGGGGTCCATTTATGCAACTAAAGCTATACTTCGTCGTATTAAAAAAAATAAAAATGGCAAAATCATAAATATCTTATCCACCTCTGCTCTTAAAGGGCGTGAAGATCATCCTGTTTATTCTGCATCAAAATATGGACTGAAAGGTTTTTTTGAGTCATTAAAAATTAACTTAAAACAAAAAGGTATTAATGTTATTAATGTATATCCAGGGAGAATGAAGACGGATATATTTCAGAAAGCTGGATATCAATACAATCTTAAAGAAGCAATTGATCCTAAAGAAGTTGTGGATACCATACAATTTATTATTGATCATGACAGGACTCTTATTATTGATGATATAATTTTAAACAGAAAGTAACGGTCGGTATGCTAAATATAACCCCACCCAATTATAAATATTGTCCTTTTTGTGGAAATGAACTCGAGATAAAAATAGAGGAGTCAAAAAAAAGAAAATTTTGCCAAAATTGTAATTGGGCATACTATCCTCATGTCAACTGTGCCGTTGGAGCAGTAGTGATTAGAGATTCTAAAGTATTACTTGTTAAAAGGAATAGAGAACCATACCTTGGCACCTGGATGTTTCCTGCGGGTTTTATTGAATATGGGGAGCATCCTCTGGAGACTTTAGAAAGAGAATTAGAAGAAGAGGTAGGCTTGAAGCTAAAAAATGCAAAGATTGTAGATATTTTGCAAACTGAAGATGACCCTAGAGCTCCTGGTCATTTTGGAATTTTTTATTTTGCTGAGGTAGAAGGGACCATTAAGAATCTAGATATTGAGGAAAATCAACATGTAGGGTGGTTTGGTATAAACAATCTTCCTCCTATAGGTTGGAAATCACATAAACAAATATTTAAGCAATATTTGACCAAATAAGGCCATTTTTAAAGTAAGATTAATCCAGAGAGGAGGATATATCTATCTCAACAGTTGAAGGCGCAGCCGCCTCCTTATCATCATCAACTGTCGGATTTGCTCCAGCAATTGGGGCCGGTCCCTCTTTAAGTCCTTTTTCCCCAGAGTCAACTTTATCTTTTAATCCTGTTGAATTTAGACCGATTTCATCCGGTGAGTTTTCTATGCCTACTACAGAAGGGCCGGTGGAGAGAAGTGAGGTAATGGATAGTGCAATTTTGGTGGATACTTCTCCTCCAGTTTCCTTGTTTGAGCAAACAAGACCCTTTACTTTATCTGACATTAATTTGGAAAGAAGTGATTACCACCAGGAGATAGTAAATCCGGTAATTGAGCTTTCTGACAGGAGAATATTAGATTTACCTCCCAGTCCGTACCGTTGGGAGGAAGATAGAGAGCAAATTATCCGAACCCTGGAAGCTGTCCAGGCAGCCCAGATGGAGGAGGTAGAAGAGAAGTTATTGACCCTTTTGCAGCCAAAGGTGATAACAACTCCTGTCCCTGTTGTAGTTGAAAATGGGCAGCAGGAAGAGGTGATTGCCACAGAATCAAAAGAGCAGATTGTAAAACAAGTGCCAACCAGCCATCCATTTGAGGAAGTACTCTGGTTTGTCCGGGATGAGCAAACCAATAGTTTGCGGGAAGATGTTTTTGATTCGGAAGCGGAAGCTGTCTCCATTCAAAGAGAGGTGGATATGCAAAAGGTAGCAAAAAGATTACCCGGCTCTGATACAGAAGAAGTTAAAAGTGAGATTGTTAAAGGCTCTCATAAAGTAGATTGGGCATACCAACGGGCAACAGAAGAAATAGGGAATATGGGACGCAGGAGCATTGAACAAGCCAAAAAAATAGCCCGAGAAATTTGGGCAAAATATACTGCGGTTAAATTGGAGAAAAACGGCAACAAAGTTGATTACCAACAAGTGAGGTTAGTAGTAAATCCCCGGGAAAGTATTTTGGGGGCTGATTTGGTAGAAAGGGGTAGTGTCTATTCCAAAATTTCCAGGCCTGCAGGATCTTCTAAGATTGAATACCAGGATTTAGCAGTGGTTGTCAAAGGAGAGGAGGATCCAAGCCGGAAAGTGACAGAACAGGAGGTTTCCGATTTCCATTTGACATCAAGTAGACAATTGACTACAATACAAAAGTTTCCAAGTTCACTTGGAGCAGACTGGAGAAAGTTCTCCTCCGTCGCGAAACAAAGCTTTGGAGGATAAATAGAAGAATACTATTCCATGTTGAAGGTCCGCCTTTGGCGGACCACCCAGTACCAGGAGGTATTGGGAATAGTTCTTTGAAAACCGAAGAAGTGATATACCGCTCTTCGGTTTTTTTAGGCCAATGGCCTAAAACCCGGAAGAGTGGTGGGTTTTTTTATGTGAGTCATCAGTACAAAGTCATCAGTCGTAAGATAATCGTAAGAAAGTCTGAAAGCCGATAGCTGAAGACTGATAGCTCCGTAATTCTTTTTTGAGAGTTTGTTCTGTAATCCAAAATTACAGCAAACGATCAAATGTTTACATTTGAGAGTTTGATCCTAGCTCAGGATGAACGTTGGCGGCGTGCCTTAGGCATGCAAGTCAAGGGATACTAAGACCGCAAGGTCGAAGTAAACCGGCGGACGGGTGAGTAATGCGTGGGAATCTACCTCGAAGTTGGACATAGCCCCGCGAAAGCGGGGGTAATTTCCAATGTGTACTGAGAGCAATCGAAGTATAAAGTCGCAAGACGCTTTGAGATGAGCCTGCGTCCTATCAGCTTGTTGGTGGGGTAATAGCCTACCAAGGCGACGACGGGTAGCTGGACTGAGAGGTCGGCCAGCCACAATGGCACTGCGATTTAAAGGTCGCCTATACTGGTAACGGTATAGAAAAATTCAACTAATAACGGTGAAGTCCCAACTATTGACTTCGGGTAACTTTTGGGTTACTTTGGAAGTATGTACGTTTGGGATAATACCGTGGGAAGCTCTAAAAGAGTAAATCAGACAGCGCTTGCATATATTGCAGGTTTCTTGGATGGGGATGGATGTATTAAAGCGAGAATAGATAAACAACTGAATAACAAATTTGGTTTGCGGACTAGAATTGCTGTTACATTCACTCAGCATATCCGCAATAGACATGTTTTAGTTTGGATTCAAAACCAACTAAGAAATGGTTCTATTGCAGATTATCCAAAGAAGCGACTATCAGAATATTCAATTACTGATAGTAAATATATTGAGCGTTTGCTTAGAGGATTAAAGCCTTATGTAGTTAATAAACATAAGCAGTTAGATCTTGCTTTGCAACTTTTAGCCTTGAAAGATCGTTTTAAAAGTGAAACGTCTTTCAGTAAGGCTTTGAGTTTGGCAAATGAAATAAGAGGTTTAAATAATTACCCTAAGAAAAATTTTTTTAGTAGCCCCGTAACGACTGATATGGAAGGTACTGGATAATCCAGAATTTAAACTTCCATTATATGTTGACGCCTATTTGAGTTGTCTTTTAGTTTCGATGCGCAAGGAGATTTTAGGTGCAAACCTTAACTCTTTACCCGGTCGAAGTCTACTAGACTTCGAAAACAGGATGAAGATATAGTCTGATTCTCTGGGTGACCAGAGTAAACGTAATGACGGGCCATACACCTACGGGTGGCAGCAACCGGGAATATTCGGCAATGGGCGAAAGCCTGACCGAGCGACGCCGCGTGGAGGATTGAAGGCCTTCGGGTTGTAAACTCCTTTTATCTGGGAAGATTATGACGGTACCAGATGAATAAGCACTTGCTAACTACGTGCCAGAAGCCTCGGTAATACGTAGAGTGCAAACGTTATCCGGATTCATTGGGCGTAAAGAGTTGCGTAGGCTGTCCGATAGATTTTGCTTGAAAGGCTCTGACTCAATCAGGGTTTTGGGCAAAATATCATCGGACTAGATGGAATGGGAGGGTGCTGGAACCAATCGTGAAGCAGTGAAATGCGTTGATATGATTGGGAACACCAAAGGCGTAGGCAGGCACCTAACATTCTCATGACGCTGAGGCACGAAAGCTAGGGGAGCGAAGCAGATTAGAGACCTGCGTAGTCCTAGCCGTAAACTATCTCTGCTAGATAGTGGCTTTTGTCACTGTCGCAGCTAACGCG
>CAZGFG010000020.1:0-10156 GCA_964524895.1 uncultured Gammaproteobacteria bacterium
GTCGGGGACCAGGGAATTGAACCCTGTACTTCTCGCTCCCAAAGCGAGCGTTCTACCGATGAACTAGTCCCCGTTATCTGCAAATTGTAGCCTAAAGTGAGTGTTTTGTACAATTTTGGGGTTGTTATATATGCTTTAGCTGTTTAAAATTAACAGTGGGGTAAAAATATGCAAAGAACACTAAAGGGTCTTGAGAAAGTATCATTTAAAATGACAGGGTGGATAGGTACCCCCTACTCTATGGTGGTTCACACCCTATTTTTTATCGGCATATTTGGATTGGAGATATTTGGAGTTGGATTGGATCAAATTTTGCTGATACTTACCACTGCGGTTTCTCTTGAAGCAATTTATCTGGCCATTTTTATTCAGATGACGGTAAATAAGAATACCCAAAGCCTGGAAGCGGTAGAAGAAGACATTGAGGATATCCAGGAGGATGTCGAGGGATTAGAGGACGATGTGGAGGAAATTTCGGAAGATATAGATGATGAGGAAAAAGCCAGGAGAGCCCTGAATAATATTGAGGCGGAAATTAACAAAATGCGGGAAGATATCAATTTTCTTAAGAAAAAAGGGGTTCTTTAAAAAAACAGACAGAACCTAAAAGTTGCTGTCTGTTTTTTATCTCTTCCCAAGCAAAGCCTATTTTTCCAATCTTTTTCTCAAATCCTCTATAGTTTCCCTAGCACTGGTCTGGCCTCCAAGGCCAAAAGCAAGCCCTCCTGCTATAGCCAACATAGCTACAATCCCTGTAAACAGGATCCTAATTAAGTCTGCAGCAATACCTAACTGATTTAGTACCACCAGTACGGTGAAAAAAATCAAGGAATATCTGGCAATACTGCCCAGTAAATTTGATGAGTTGCTTCCCAGTCCTCTGCTGGCGTGCTTTACAATATCATGCACCAAGTTAGCAACCCCAAACCCTACAAATCCAACTACCACTGCTACAAACACATTAGGAATATAGAGCAGGAATTGGTTTAAGACCTCTGTTATCTTGGGTAATCCCCAAGCTTCTACAGCCGGGATCAAAAATAAGATAACCACAGTCCAACGGACTAATTCCGCTACTATGTCCGGCCAAACTTTACTCCCATCCCTTAGGGTTTTGTCTTCCTGCTGAAACCATTTGCTCACAGATGAAAACCAAGTATCAAGCTTAATCAGCTCAAAGAATTTTGCTACGGCGCTTCTAAGTAAAGTAGCGACCAAAAGACCCACCAGAAGGACAATTAGCCCTCCAAGGAATTGAGGCAGATAATTACCAAGCCTGCTTAACGAACCCACTACCACAGAAGTTATGGTTGATCCGATCACTTCCATTTTCTCACCCCCTTCCCGTATCTCTCTAAGTTCATTATTAAGAGGTTTGGGTTGATTTGTCAACCCAGAATTAGTGTGATTTGTGATAAGATAAACCAATGGATTTAGCTGACAAGCATTGCGCTCCTTGTGAAGGCGGAACAAAACCTCTAAATAAAAGTAAGATCCAGAAATATCAAGCTGTTTTGACAACTCCCTGGGAAGTTATTGGGAATAAAAAGATCAGCCGTCAGTTCAAGTTTAAAAATTTTAAAGAGGCTGTAGAATTTGTTAATAAAGTAGCAAATTTGGCCGAAGGAGAAGGTCATCACCCGGATATCCATATATTTTATAATAAGGTAAATCTGGAGTTATGGACCCACGCTATAGGGGGTTTGTCGGAAAATGATTTTATACTGGCTGCAAAGGTCAACAGTCTGATAAAATAAAGGTATGCGGAACCAATTAATTCTATCTATATCGGTTATCCTGGCTTTTTTCATAATCCTTTTTGCCTATATTAAACTTGCCGGCCCTATCCCCTTTTCGGTCAACAGTGTTACCACTCAAAAGACAGATACTTTTAGCGTTAGTGGAGAAGGGGAAGTGAGTGTAAGCCCTGATTTGGCTTTGGTAACTGTGGGGGTATCTGCAAGTGCGGATACACTTAAGCAAGCTCAAGACCAAATGAACCAGACTATCAATAAGGTCTCCGATGCTGTAAAAAAACTAGGGGTTGAGGATCGGGATATACAAACTACCAACTATAATATCACCCCTACCTATGATTTTAGGGAAGGTGGTCAAAGAATTACAGGTTACTCGGGTAGTACTAATTTGACTATAAAAGTCAGAAATTTAGATAGAGTAAACAGTGTTATAGACGCATCTACAAGTCAGGGGGCCAATCAAGTTGGTGGTGTTTCCTTTGATATTGAAGATAGGACCAAAGCAGAAAATCAGGCCCGGGAGAAAGCTGTAGAAGAAGCAAAAAGCAGAGCCGAAAATGCTGCCAGAATAGCCGGTTTTAAACTGGGTAGAATAATTAACTACCAGGAAAATTTTGGAGGTCTCCCCCGCCCGATACCACTGCTTTCTCAAGGGGCAGTTAGCAAGGATTCTGTTCCAACTCAAATAGAGCCCGGATCCCAAATTGTAACAGTGATAGTTACTTTAAGCTACGAAATCCGCTAAAGCTTTTCAAAAGCGCCTAATTTTGATAGAATTCTTCTGCGCGCGGGTGTAATTTCGTCCAGAGGACGATCAGCCTCTGGCTGACATCGGTAGAATGTCATATTTTGTATACATACTCAAAAGTGCCGTGAATGGTAAACTATATGTGGGTAGTACATCGGGTACTGTAGAAAAACGGCTAGAACAGCACAACATTGGTTCAAATAAGTGGACTAAGGCAAATGGTCCATTTAAGCTTATTTATTATGAATTATTTGTGTGCAAGACGGATGCATTACTAAGAGAGAAGTTTTATAAAACTGGTGTGGGCAAGCAAATAAAAAGTATAATCGCAAAAAATTTTATTTTAGATTAGCGGGATTAGTTCAGCGGTAGAACGTCACTTTTCCAAAGTGAATGTCAGGGGTTCGATCCCCCTATCCCGCTCCATACGAATTTAATCGAACTTGTGGATTTTAGCCTCGAGAAATTGCTAAAATTTTGTAAAATCTAAGCTTATAAGGTTGAACCCTAACGGGAATTGAACTAGCCTTGATGTTGCTATTTTTCCTCTTGCTCTGGTTCTTCGAAACCTCCCATCCACTTTGACCCATAAAAATGTTGCATAACAGCACATGCCAATAAATAAACAACTTCCTGTATCTCTCTTAGCTCGTCTTCTGAAGAATTAGGATAGTACTTTTTAATAATTTTTAATGGCAACATAAATTTAATTCACACCTCCTCTCGTCTAGTGTCACCTTCAAATCAGAGGATTGAGTTATAAAAACATTTTGTGATAATATAGAGAGGGTAGAATTATGTATATGAATAAGAAGCTTAAAATCACTAAGCATAAAGAAAGAGATCTCCCCAAATCATTTAAAGAGAAATATCCTCAGCTCGTAAAATCCTTGAAAATATTTGATCTATCAATGGCTGAATATTCTCGGGCCATCTCTTCAATTTACGAACCTAAGACTTACACTAGCAGTTCTACAAAAGTTAAATATGGCTGATTGGAGTGAAATTAGGCAAGAATTAGAGAAAATTGGGGGGCGACCAGATAGATGTGATGTTTTGAGACGAAAAAAACTTGTAGACCTACAGAACTATACCAAACGGAATACTGTTCTCTATATAGCCGATTTCCTCAATAGACAAAAGGCTCGAATTGCTGATGTTGGTATTGATCTATCCGATAAAGACGGCTTTATGGAAGTCCTGCAGGGACTTTCCGGAAGTAAACTCGACATTATTCTCCATAGTCCTGGCGGATCTGCAGAAGCTACAGAATCAATTGTAGAAATTCTAAGAAATAAGTTTGATGACATAAGATTTATAATTCCAAGTACCGCAAAAAGTGCAGCAACGATGCTGGCATTATCTGGTGATTTAATAGTGGGTTACGAAAGTAGCACAGAGCTTGGACCAACTGATCCACAGATGATAGTAAATCGAGACGGGCAAGCAATAATCTCACCGGCACAAGCAGTTAAAGAACAATTTGAAATGGCTAAGAAAGAAGTTAAGAAAGATACAGAATCGCTTACTGCTTGGATACCTATACTTAGGCTGTATGGCCCATCTCTACTTGTAGAATGTGATCATAGCACAAAACTATCAGAAGTTCTGGTTGCAACTTGGCTAGAAAAATATATGTTAAAGGATGAAAGAACGAAAAAAACAAAAGCCAAGGCGATTGCTCACTATCTAGCCACCAGAAAGAATTTCCGTTCTCATTCCAGAAGAGTAAGCCTGAAAGATTTGGAGAGAAGAGGAGTAAAAGTTCTTTATTTGTCTAGCGATAAAACCTTGGAAGATTTAGTCACTTCTCTTTATCATTCAATAACTATCACGTTTTCGGATACAGGTGCATACAAAATCTTTGAAAATCACGAAGGGAAAGCTTTAATCAGATCATTACAGCCCATACAGATACCGATACCACAACCCGCAAATTGATTAGATGTCGATTTTTATTAAACAGTACTTTAACGGAAATCGAGATAACTTTATACTCTGATAAGTTTCTCAAGCCAAGGAATATTCTCGTTTTTCCTTTTCCACCATAAATCCTCCCAGATATAATGAACAGCTAATTGCTTATATTCACCGAACTTTTCAAAATGCTTTAATATTTTCTCAACTGGTACTGGATTTTCAGGGTCTTGATTAAAAAAGATTTTAGAGTAAATCTTTTGTTCCCAAGGTGAAACATGGTTAAAAAAATCCCAGTGATGAAAAACGTCAAAAAGTAAATACCAAACTGTTGCGGGACCCACACCGTAGATTTTCAATAGTTTCTTCATTTGTGTTTCCCTATCTTTCTTTCTTAACTCCATTTCATTTAGTAACCCGTTACTAAACTGATCGTCAATAATCTTAATTGATTTAGCTCTATATCCTACTTTTAAACCTCTCAAATCTTCTTCCGAGACATTTTTTAATCTTCCAGGTTTCCAAAAACACCATAACTTTTTACCATCAAACTCAAGAGGTGTTCCGTAATTTTCAAGCAAGGCTTTAAACATTTGGATTGAACGCCTAACAGTAGCATTTTGTAAAACTACTCCTATAATTAAGTATTCGTATAGAGAACTTGGGTGTCCAGGTCTCATTCCACGCCATTTTTTTATAATCGAGCCTAAAACCTTATCGTTTCTAAACTTGGTATAAAAGTTGCTTAAATCAAGATTGAGATTGTAACTATATTTCAATTCTGAAATTAAACTCTCTATTAAGTCTTTAGGAAGTTGTTTTTGCGAGTAAACATGAATTGCTATTTTTGGATTATCAATAGTGCCTGTATTTTCGAACTTAATTCCTAAGCAATTACCCTTAAAGTTCCATGTCTGCCATCTGATTTTTGGTTCCCAATAATTATCACCGGAAGTGAAATGGTCTGGTTTATGAAAAGTGGGATCAAAAGCAAATGGAGAAGTGGGTTTAATTTCTACTATTTGTTCATAATTTAATTTGTCTGGATTTTTCATACATTATGACTTTCTAAGAAGTAACCAAAACATTTCAACCGGATATTTACCAACCATAAAGTTATGTTTTCTTAACTCTACGACTTCAAACATCTTATAAAACTCTCTGATCTCTTGCTCGGTAAACGTTTTCTCAAATTTACCATTGCCAAAAATTACGCTTCCTTCTTCTGGGCCTTGTGTAAGATCCATCATTCCTTTTACAAATCCGCTATCAGCAGACGTTAAATAAGCAAGTAGCAACCCGCCACTTTTTAACACTCTAAAACTTTCATCCCTACAGGTGGTTCTTTCGTTTTCTCTAGCATTGATAGATCCATAAACATCTAAAGCAAGATTAACGCTCTCATCTTCTATAGGTAGCTTTTCATCTATGCTTTGTTCGAGAATATCTACTTTATCTGCTAAATTTTCTTCAGTTACTTTTTGTCTAAATTGGCTAAGCGCTATTTGACTAAAGTCAACGCCAATAGCGCGACCAACATTCCATTGTCGTAAAGAGTAAATACTGTTTCTTCCATTACCACAGGCAAAATCCAAAATAGTCCAGCCTGCAGGATTTATTCCTCGATCCTTGAAGTATCTATCAAGCTCTAAAACTTCTTGAGAGGGATCAAAACTCTTTGAGGATTCGAAGTGTTTTTCCTCACCATATTCTTGATTCCAAATTTCTCTTTGCGATTTTTGCATAGACAAAATTTAAGCTTCTTTCGGCCATGGGTAGTTTATTATATCCAGCAGTTTTAATCTTTCTAAAACTTGTCCTTTCTCGTCCAATAAAATAAGCTCTGTATTTTCTTTTGATCGCAAATGGCTTTCCCACAAAAGCTGTTTACACATATGGCAGGGATAAATTGAATCATTAGGGCCTGATGGTTCATTACCGGTTATTGCAATAGCAATAATTTCGTATTCTCCATGAGCGGCCGCATGAGCTAAAGCTGCTTGTTCAGCGTGTAAGGTTAAAGAATAAGTATCTGAATAATATTGACCAGAAGAATAAATCCTGCCTTTCTTTGTAAGAACTGCCGCTCCGAATCTCATGTCCTCCGGCTTATTTGTGCCGGTAAAAGCATTTTTCATTCCTTCTAGCGCTGCTGTTATTAAGTCTTTTTCTTGTTGGTCTGTGATATGCATATTTATCGCTTCCACACTTTATCCTGCGGTGCAAAATCAACTTGGTACTCTGGAATTCCTAAAGAAATACCATATTGTTTTGCTTCTTTAAACCCTTCAGCGTCATCAATTTTGACCTTAAAAATTTTATCCTGAAAAATAATAAAGTGGTACTTATCATTTTGAAAATCAGCATACCAGCTGCTATTGTGGGAATAATCCAAGGACTTACTTAATTTTTCAGCTACATCCTCTGCTTTTTCTTCGGGTACTTCTACTGTATGAAGCGTCCATTGTTTCAACCAAGGTGTTTGATGTTCAGAAGTTATCTTCTCAGCTTTGGTTTCTAAAATATTTACTTCTTTTAAGAGAGAAGTGTTTTTTAGACTTTCTTCAATAATTACGCCCTTATATATCATAGAATTTTAACTTTTGACTGCTTTGATTATACAGCAAAAATTAACAGAAAGTTTCTGGTATAATTCTTTTACCGAATGATTCTTGTGGTGAAAGTACCTTACTGTTAGGGAGCGAATGTCAGCACTAGTTATAGTGATCTGTCTAGGCCATAAGGATCGATTTTCTAATATGCATACTTACGCATTTTTTAGACCTAAAGTATAGACTAAATCAGGTAATAGACCGTCAGATAGGAATAATCTGAAGAATTCAGGCAGTCTGGCTAACATCACGTCAGGAGCTCCATACGAATTTTATCGAACTGGCAATTTTTAGCCTCGGGAAGTTACTAAAATTTGTCAAAAATTAACCCTATAACCATATACCCTAACGGGAGTCGAACTAGCCTCAAACTTATTATTTCTTCTCTTGATCGGATTCTTCAAAACTCCCCATCCATTTTGACCCATAAACATGTTGCATCACTGCACACGATAACAAGTACACGACTTCTTGTATATCCTTTAGCTCATCTTCCGAAGCATTAGGGTAATACTTCTTAATTATTTCCATCGGTAACATAATAAATATTCACCTTCCATTTGAAGAATTTGCTTTTGCAAATTAGAGACAACATCTCTTTCTCAGAGCCTCACAAATAATATTCTTTCCTCAATTTCAGAATCAGCAAAATTATTAACTGAAATCCCAGTAGGTAATATCTGCTTAGCTGTTCTATCTATTTGTGGCTCAAGCCCCATTATTTGTTTCATTCCAAATCTCTCAGCAACAGCTGTCATTGGAGATTGCCAATTAGTTCGCATAACAATTGGCAATTTTTTTCTAATAGCTTCTGTAAATAGAGCCTCTGCGAGTCTGTTACTATTACCTTCACCCCTGCGTGTTTCACGAACACCACATTCTGAATAGTAGAAAAATTTTCCAGTAATACTATTTTGCCTAAGCAGTTCTGCTATTCCAGTTTGCATCCTAGCCGTGCGATACTTATCTTGGGAAAATTCTTCAGGCGAACTGTAGCTGTAGCCCCAGGTAAATCCGATAATTTCAAAGCCATCTTTTAGGATAAAACAAGTCCCGTCAGGTCTGGCTACTTCTTTTTTGACAACTTCAATCACTTTTTCGGTTGGGTATGCTAATTCCAGACAAGACTCACAAATTTTGCAAGAATCGCCATGTTGAGTTTCCAAACCGAAAAACTTAAGACAACTAGGACACCTTGTATATTCGTTCCAAGGCGGGGTGGCAAAAACATTAGCATAAAGCTCAGCCACCTGCTCAACATCAGAATCCTTTTCCAGTTTTTCTAAACTTAAAACTAGATTAGGTTGTAATTCCTTCACTTTCTTTCTCCTCCTCCTAATTTTTCGATCAAGTTTTCATATACTCTTTGTGTTTTTAGAAGGTTTGAAATTTTGATGTATTCATTTGCTGTGTGAGCTAAATCCCTTTCACCACCGCCAAATGTAAATGAAGGAATTTTATTAAAAGTCTGCCAAATCATCTGAAGGTCGTTATATCCATATTTGGATAACCTCTCATACCTAATTTCGGTAGTCTCAGATACTATTTCTTCAATAGATTTAAGTTGATTCTTGGAAGTCAACCACAATGGAAAATCGTGACGAACTTTGGTGTCTTTTAAAGCCAGTCCTTGCTTATTCAAAAAGCCCTCAAGGGTTTTTACTACACGCCTCGCATTCAGGCTTTCTGTGGTAGGCCGAATGTCTAATACAAATTCTGCAAAATCAGCTATGCTGTTGCCTTGTCGGCCGATTAAGACCTTGCCATTCTTCTCCCCTAAATTAAGGCCGCCTTCCAAAAAAGCTAAATTACAGGTCGTTTCACCTAAGTCTTCTGAGAAAAAATTTTGCCTTAAATATCTTGTAAGATTTTTTATTGCTTCAGTGCTACCTAAAATTGCATTTTTACCAGCTTTAGGTTGGGCTGCGTGACCAGTTTGACCTTTCACTTGACAGGTAAGTTCTATTAAACCCCTACACCCATTACCAATGGACAGATTGTATCCATCACCTGAAATTACAAATCTTGGCTTAATTTTAGATTGATATTCTTCAATGAATTTTCCGATTCCTAAAAAATCGTATTCTTCATCAACATAAAAAAGCATCATTAAGCCGCTGGTTTTTCTGAAACTTGCCAGAGCTGTAAGCATTGCGGCTAAATTGCCCTTCATATCAGAGGAACCTAATCCATAAACCTTGCCATTTTTCATCTCTGCAAAAATTTCCTTTCCACCTTTTGGTTCAACCGTATCCATGTGGCCACAAAAAATAATTTGTGTGGGGGAATTATCAAAAGCTAGGATGTTATATCGACCATTTTTTACTGGTTGTTTAACTATCTTTAAAAAAGAAAATTTTTTTAGATAGCCAAAAATAAAATCGGCTAGTTTTTTCTCATCAGAATATGGCCCAACATAAGATGGGATGTTTACAAGTTGTTTTGTTAGGTTAATTACTTTCATATTTTCTCCACTAAAAAACCGCCTCTGCTGGCGGTGCTTTTTGTAGTTTTTGAAACTTTAAATTTTTAAATCACGAAAACATCACACCGCCAATTTAGAAGCGGCATGATGAGCAGCAAGGCGGGCTAATACTAGTTTATAGCCCCCCATGCCCTTTTTTAACCATTTATTGACTCGTGCAATGGTGGTGCTACTCATACCAGTTTCTTTGCCAATAGTTTTGTAATCAATCTTTTTATTTAACATTTGTGCTACTTTCCAGCGGTTTGCAAATTCTTTAATTTCCGCCTCTGTTAATAAATCACGCAAAAACTTTTTACATTCTGATTCATTCTTCAAAGCTAAGATAGCCTTAAATAGAACTTTTGCGTCTTTACTTGATAAAATATCCATACCACTTTACTTAACTAAAGTGATTAAACTATAATACTTTATCTTACTAAAGTCAAGTCTTAAACTTGAAAAAAGAATCAAACCCTCATGCCTTGAAAAAAGCCAAACTTCTCTTGGTAACAGGGATCGATTTTTTGATATGCATACTTATGCATTTCTGAAACCTAGACAATAGATAAAATCAGCGGTTAGAGCGTTCTCATTGAATAAACGGTAAAATTCTGGTAGTCTGTGTAAGATCTCGTCAGGAGCTCCATACGAATTT
>CAZGFG010000021.1:0-8382 GCA_964524895.1 uncultured Gammaproteobacteria bacterium
TAGTCTGTGATAAAATTGAACTTGCCCCTCCACTTATGGGAAAAATTATCCTGCTCCTTGTTCTAATACTAACCCTTTTTGCTATACCTCTTATAATAATTCCTGTCTATGCTGATGAAATAGAGGATCTGCAAAAACAGATTGATGAGCTAAACCGGGCCCGTGAGCTTTCTGTTAAGGCAACCAAGCCTTTGGAAGGACAATTGGATTCATTGCAAAGGCAGCTGGCACAAATACAAGCCAGTTTAGACAATTTATCCGCCAATATCAAAAATAAGCAAAAAGAGCTTGATTTGCGTGAAGATAAGTTGGTTTTGCAACAGGCATTACTGGAAAAAAGGGTTAGGTCTTACTATATCCGGTCTTATTTGGCTTCTCCGATGATGGTTATTCTTTCATCTGTCCAATCCGGAGATCTGTTCCGGGAGCTTTCTTACCGCCAAGCAGCCACCAAAGAAGATAAAGATGTGATAACCTCTGTCACCAATGAAGTGGTGGATCTTTTAACCCAGAAAGAAAAATTGGAAAGGGATAAGGCAAAATTGGCTGTTTTACAAGATCAGGTAGACAAAAACGCGCAGTTTTTGGGAGGAGAGATTAAAAAAGCCAAAGCTTATCAGGCAGATTTATCCGGTAAGATTGCCGAGTTATCTGCCAAACAGCAATCAATATTGGCCCAAAGATTGGCCAGTTTGAATATTCCGCTCTCTGCTTATGCCGGCCTAGGCGGCGGTTGTTCCTCTGATTTGACTAATGGAAAAAATCCCGGATTTTCTCCCGGCTTTGGTTTCTTTACTTATGGTGTGCCTAACAGGGTAGGTTTAAATCAATATGGCGCCAAGGGCCGGGCGGAAACCGGTCAAAGCGCCCAACAGATTTTAAGCGCCTATTACAATGCCGATTATGTTACGGGTTACAACCAGGGGATTAATATCCACGTTACCGGAACCAACGAATACGGACAATCTTTTGATGATAATTGGAATATTGAAGATTATGTAAAGCATGTTTATGAGATGCCAGCCAATTGGCCAATGGAGGCTTTAAAGGCTCAAGCTATCGCTGCCCGTTCATATGCTTTGGCTTATACAAACAACGGGAGTGGCCCTATTTGTTCCAGCCAACAATGCCAGGTGGTAAAAAAAGAGATTAATGACGGAAATTGGCAGGCTGCGGTTGATGCTACCAAAGGGGTGGTTTTAACAAATGGAGGTTCTCCAATCAAAGCCTGGTTTTCTTCTACTCATGGAGGCTATGTATTTTCCTCCGGTAATATCGGCTGGAGTAGCACCGCCTGGACAAAGAATGCGGTCGATTCCCCCGGCGGTATCGGCAGCTTCTCGGATTTGCAAAACAACACTTATGATAAAGCTTCCCCTTGGTTTTATTGTGATTGGGGATCCAGAAGTGCTTATGGGGGAACAGCATGGTTAAAAAGTGAAGAAGTTGCAGATATTATTAATGTTTTGCTACTGGTGTCTAAAGATTCGAGCACCAAAGAGCATCTATACCAGGTAGATAAATCAAACCCGGCCGGAACCGATACTTGGGATATAGGAAGAGTTAAGCAGGAACTGCAAAATAGGGGCGGAAATGCTTTTAGTAATATTTCTTCCGCCTCTGTGGGGGTTGATTTTGGAGGTGGTAAAACCACCAGTGTGAATGTTTCCGGAGACGGAGGCTCGGTCAGTTTTAATGCGGGAGACTTTAAGACCTATTTCAACCTGCGGGCTCCGGCCAATATCCAAATAGTAGGCCCACTTTTTAATATCGAGAAAAAAGGTTAGTTTGACTAAATTGGTTGATCGGAGTATGGTAAGAGTGATCCAGAGCTATGTTTCCTTCCTATATAGAAAACCCCACAAATTATTGGTTTGAAGGGCAAGACGAGGATGAAAGAATACTACTCCTGCTTAGGGCCCACCCTATTACCAATCTTCCCTGGATTATCTCCGCTATTTTTATATTTTTTATACCACATTTAGTAACCGCTGTTGCTCCTTTGCTAGGTTATGACCTTACTATTTTCCCCGAGACTTTCCTGCTGGCCTTTTTAATGATTGACTATTTACTTATACTGGCCGTAGTATTTGAAGGTTTTTTACATTGGTATTTTAACGCTACGATTGTGTCCAACAAGCAGATAGTAGATATAAACTTTGAATCCTTACTTTATAAAAATGTTGATCTTGCACCATTAGACAAAATAGAAGAAACAGATTCCAAGGTAGGGGGACTTTTGGGAACATTTTTAAACTTCGGAGATGTATCTGTACAGACTGCCGGAGCCAGAGTAGCAATTGTGATGTATAAGATTCCTAATCCGGCTAAAGTAGCTGATATGTTATTGGATCTTGCCCGAAGGAGGCACCACTAATATGCCGACTAACACCGAGCTGTTCTTACCCGGTGGGGATTATTTAAATGCTTTTATTAAGGGGGCTATTTTGCTAATCCTTTTCTTTTACCTTATATTTTCTTTGATCATTGTCCGCCAAACGCAGCTGATGAGCAAAACCTTAATAACCAATATCTCGGCACTGGTGAGGGGCATCGCGATTATTAACGTTGGGTTGGCAGTGGGATTAATAGTGCTTGCGTGGGGGGTACTTTAGATGAAATATAAGATTGCCCAAGCTGTAGGATTAAATACTGATCAGAAAGCTGCTCAAGTTATCTCTTTGATGCGGGATGAAAACAATGTCTTTATTGGGGTGTTGCAACTTTCCTGCGACGATGCTTTTACTACCGGGCGACAGATGTTGTCTGAACTGGCCGATTTCTATTTTGAGGCAGAGGGGTCTGTTCCGGATCGGATCAATAGTACGTTTGCAGAGGCAGAAAAGCGGCTTTCGGAAAAAGGAGATTTCGATCTGCTACTGGCGGTAATATCAGGTAAGACACTTTATCTAATAGCGAGCGGTGAGGTATCGGTACAACTTAAAAGAGCAGGTAAAATCACTCCTTTACTTTCGGTAGGTTCCGAAAAACAGCTGATCTCCGGTTTCTTGCAGGATGGAGACCGGGTATTTCTTTCTACGGAAAGCTTGAGAAACTTTTTGGGGGAGGATTTGGGTAAAACTTTGGAGCTTCCTTTGGAGGAATGGGAAGACGAAATGTCTGCCAAGGTTGGGATGGGAGAGCTGGATGATAGAGGGTTGGCTGGTTTGCTGATAGATTCATATGAAGAGCAAGAAGCGATCCCAACTCTTGCAGGTTCCCAAGATGAGTCAGCGGACTTAAGGTCAGATTCACCCCGGGAGGGAGCTTCTATAATTGCTAAATTAACCTCTCTGCCGGCAGTGCTGTTTTCCAAACTCAAAAGAGAAAAGGAAGAAGGGACGCTAGAATATAGACCGGGTGGCAGGTTTAACTTAAACAAACTTTTCCCTAAAAGCGGTCGGGGTAGGCTAATACTGGCTGTGATAATTGTTTTGATTATTGGTTTGGGAGCAGGATTGCAGTACAAAACTACTCAAGACAAGCAAAGAAATGAGCAGTTTACCCTGGCACTACAGGCAGCCCGGGATGATTTTTCGGCTGCACAAGGGCTACAATCTCTCAACCCCGTTGATGCCAAAAATAAATTGGATAGTGCCAAGAGTAATTTGGATAAGGCGTTGGCCCTTAAGCCTTCTGACCAGGAAGGGTTGGAGTTAAAAAAGCAGATTGATGCTCAATCAGGCAGTATCCTACAGCAATATTCGGCAGCCAATTTTCCCCTATTTTTGGATATGGGGTTAGTAAAGTCGGGTTTTGTCGGGAAATGGATGAGTTTGTCCGGTAACAACTTATTACTGCTGGATCCGGAAAACAAAACTTTGGTGGTTGTTAATATAGAGAAAAAGAATAACCAAGTTTTGGCAGGTAAAGAGCAGCTGGGAGATGCCCAAGTTGTCTCTTTAAACGGTGGAATTGCTTTTGTTTACTCTAAAGACAAGGGGTTGCTTAGGGTAGATACTCCCAATCAAAAAGTAACCACAGTCTCCAAAAGCGATAAAGAATGGGGCAATATTTTGGATGTAGCCGGTTTTGCCAGCAATGTCTACCTCTTGGATACAACCTCAAACCAGATCTGGAAATATATAGCTACTTCATCTGGCTATTCGGATAAACGGGAGTATCTAAATAGTGGTGTGAAAGCGGATTTCTCCGGTGCCATCAGGATGCAGATTGAGTCTTCGATATATGTACTAAAGCAGGGTGGGGATATGCTGCGTTTTACCAGAGGGGCTCCCGACAACTTCTCTTATGAAGGATTGGATAAAGGGGTAAAAGAACCTAAAAGTTTTTTTGTTTCATCTGATACCGATAACCTGTACCTATTGGATAGTGGTAACTCAAGGATACTTGTTTTGACTAAAACTGGTGCCTATAAGGGGCAATATCAGGGTGAAAAATTTGCTACAGCTTCTGATCTGGTTGTAGACGAGAAAGGCAAAAAGGTTTATTTATTGGAAGGCAGCAAGATTTACTCCTTGGATCTTAAGTAATATGATCAAGCCATGGCTAAGATTCTAAACAGGCGTGCGTTCCATAACTTTCATATCCTTGAACATTTGGAAGCAGGGGTAGCTTTAAATGGGGGAGAAGTCAAGTCGATCAGGGCAGGCAGGGTGGATTTGGGCCAAAGTTATGTCAAGATTATTGGAGAAGAAGCGTTTTTAGTAAACAGCAATATTCCGCCGTTGATACAAAGCGGAGGTAAGACTTATGAGCCAACACGTTCCCGCAAGCTTCTTTTGCATAGGGCCCAAATAAAGAGCTTGATTGGCAAAACTGCTGCAGGTTTTGTCCTGATTCCCTTATCAATTTATGAGAAAAATAACAGATTCAAGGTTGAGGTAGGTTTGGGTAAATCCAAAAAAGAATTTGACAAACGCCGTGCTATCAAAGAAAAAGATCATCAGCGTAGGATTCAGCAAGAACTCCGTGGTAAAGAGTAGTTCGACTACGCCCACTGTTAATTGGTTTACCCTGAGCGAGCGTAGCGAGTCGAATGGGTGGAGATGGAGGGTTTTGCACCCTCGTCCAAGAAAGTTTCCTAAAAAACCTCTACAAGCTTAGCCGATAAATTTTTAGATAAAAGTTGTAACCTATCGGCAGGAAAACTTTTATCTGATTGAATCGTCTTTTGCAGATACAGATCAACCAACACTATATCTACAGCATCCTGACTGGGTACTTACCTTGGTAATCCGTCAAGGAAGAGATTATTTCCAAAGTACCGCTTTAAGCGTAAGCTACAGCCACTTGGGCTGGAGCAAAAAGCTGTTGCGCAAAGGCAACGGCGGAACGCGCAATATTTTTGGCGTTTGTGTTTTGAAACCGTATTTTATCAGCCAGAGGCTGATCGTCTTTTGGACGACGAATAAGGTTTCCTATTCGGCTTGCAGTTTTTAAAGAGCTAACCTGTCGATGCTATACATCCCCAGTGATTCGTAGTATACCATAATTAGGTACGAAGTTCAAACTTTATGAATCTAATTTTGGATTTATTTTTTCCAAAACGATGTGTAGGCTGCAATAAATTTGATACCTTAATCTGTGCTGGCTGTAAAGAAAATATCATGCAGTCGGAATTGGTTTGTCCACGTTGTGAGCGTTTATCCGTGGGAGGGCAAACCCACCCGATTTGTAGAAGAAGGTATGGTTTAGACGGACTTTGGAGTCTGGGGGTTTACCAAGGCACCCTTAAAAAAGCGATTCAACAACTCAAGTACAGACAAGTAAAAGAGTTAGCGGGGGAGTTATCTGATATCTTGGTTGAGTATTGGGCCCGGTACCAGCCATTTATATTAGATGAGATAAAAAAGAGTAGAGGAGAAGAGTGGGCTGTTGTATCGGTTCCTCTCCATTGGTATAGAAAGAACTGGAGAGGTTTTAATCAATCTTCGCAAGTAGGACAAAGTTTATCCAATGCTTTAGGTTTAGATTATTTGGAGGGGCTAAAGAGGACTCGCTATACTCGGTCACAAGTAAAGCTTAAGGGTAGGCAACGTCACGAAAATATTCGCAATGCTTTTGAGGCTACCTCCCTCTATGCCCTAAACCCTGCACCCTATATCCTGCTTGTAGATGATGTCTGGACTACAGGTTCTACCTTAAGAGAATGTTGCTATGTTTTGAAACGAAACGGTGCCAAAAAGGTCTGGGCTCTCACTTTAGCTAGATAACCAAATATCATTCTGTTACAATTAGCCTCACGGAGGGGTCGCATATGAACTTTCAGTTCATGCGATAGTTCCACCGACTTTGTCGGTGTAGTAACTATCTAATGAATCTATGCGCCTTCTTTGTAAAGATGTTGGAGGGGTCGCATAGTGGCCTAGTGCAGCTTCGTGCTAAGAAGCAGTGCCCGTAAGGGTACCGTGGGTTCAAATCCCACCCCCTCCGCTTAAGGGAGGCGTGTCCGAGTGGTTTATGGAGACAGTCTTGAAAACTGTTGGGGAGGAAACTCCCTCGTAGGTTCGAATCCTACCGCCTCCGCCAACTTTACATAAACCGGATTTAAGTTTACACTTTAAATTATGCCTAACCCTGCCGAAGATCCACAAGAACCGGAAAAAGAGAATTTTACCCCTAAAATTGGGGAAGCGGGGGAGATAAAGACACTCCTTTCTTGGGAAGCTCACTCGCGTCCTTTCAGAAAAAAGACGCGTTCTTACTATACCACCACTACCACTATTGTTATTTTATTGGTGCTGATTGCCTTACTGGCGCAGGAATTTTTATTGATCGGGGTGCTGCTTTCTTTAACTTTTGTAGCCTATGTTTTGGCTTTTATCCCTCCCAATGAAATCAAGTATAGAATTTCCACTCAAGGTATTGTTCTGGGAGAAGATTTTTATTTTTGGCATTGGCTGGATTCTTTTTGGTTTAAAGAACAAGAGGGCTCAAGAGTTTTGGTGATTCAAACCCGGATTAGGTTTCCGGGCCAGCTTTTTATAGTATTGGGTAATCAAGACGAGGAGGAAGTAAAAAAGTTGGTAGCAAGGTTTTTGCCCTTCCATGAGATTCCTCACAAAACTTGGCTGGAAAAATGGTCAGAAGGACTTCAAAAGCATTTCCCCCTGGAAAACACTCATCGCTAAAAGAGTACGCCCGAGAGGACTCGAACCTCCAACCTCAAGATCCGGAATCTTGTGCTCTATCCGTTAAGCTACGGGCGCTAACTTGAGTTGACTTATGTGCGGTTGCCTAGTTGACTATGTTGGAACCTACTTTAATCAGCGTCTTTACCTCCGCATCTTCCTCGCCATATTTTATTACAGGGATTGTACCTTTAAGAGTTGATTAAATCAATTGTTTTATATCGTTCAAACCTGCGGAAAGCAGTAGACGGCGTTAGAACTTTTACGCACAATCCTTAGCTTCCTTACAATGCATTAGACCAATTTTTCCGGTGACATTAAATAATGATATTGACATGTGATATAATAATTGATAAGATTAGGTTATGATTAATGCAAATGTTATTCCAGCCAGAAACCTTCAAAAATCTTACAAATCTATTATTGAAGAAGTTAAGACTAAAAAGAAAGCTGTAATTTTAACAACTAATAAAAAGCCACAAGCTGCCATTGTCAGCCTTGAAGATTTGGATAAAATCCAACAAACTAAAGTTAAGCAAGCCTCTTTAGATATGCTGAAATTAGCTATTGAGAACAGGGAGGAGCTGAAAAATTTACCATCTGATCTGCGTCAGAGAGCTGATGAGATCCTCTATAATAAGTGACTATGGCTAAAACTGTTGTGGTAGATTCAGATGCGATTTTTGCCATTTATAACCCTAACGACCCACTGAATAGTAAAGCAACTCAAACTTTCCAGCGACTGATCACTAAAGAGTTTCAGTTAATTTATCCTACTTCAGTTCTCTTTGAAATTATATCTTTATTCCAACGTGTTTTATCAACACCTACTTTAACCCAAAAACTTATTGAAATGATTAAAAATGATCAGTTTTTAATCCATGTTATTGATAATGAGCTTTTAAAAGAGTCAGCCATTATTTTTAGACCAGCTGGAAGTAAAAAGAATACACTGGTTGATTGTTCAGTAGTAGCAGTTGCTAAGAAAATAAAAGCTGATGGTGTATTTGCCTATGATGAGTTTTATAAAAAACAAGGTTTGAAATTAGCTGATGGTTTAATTGAGAAACCATAAATTTTTTGTATAACACCCTTCATGATTGAGAAATTTGTTAAACCTGATGATGAAGTTGCATGGTACGAGGGTTGAAGAAATTGACCCAATTGGCCTCTAAATTCTTCCAAAATCTCACTCTGCGGGCAGCTTGGGATGATTTTCGAGCTACCAACTGGATAGAGATTATAGACTATCCAACTATCACCCTGCAACAAACGCAGCAGCTACTCG
>CAZGFG010000022.1:0-3430 GCA_964524895.1 uncultured Gammaproteobacteria bacterium
AACAAATTGAGAAAACATACTACCCTACTTATAGAAATCCTGAAGCAGATAAAGCATATGAAAAAGCTGTAAACAGAAGGGACAGAGCTCTTGAGAGATTAAGGATGAAGTATGGGGAAACGAAACTCAAAGGATTTGATAGAGATGGAAGGGTGATAATTATTGATTAAAAGTTTTTATGCAAAATTAAGCCTTTGAAAATCTCCCCACATAGTTTACCAAGGCCTGCAAAATCATGTTACTAAAAATTCACTTTTATCCGGGCATTGGAGACCGTAAGTTGGTAGCCTTCGGTACTTTGTACCTGCAAGATATAGGTCTTATTTCCTGAAGGCAAGGTAAAAGTACCCGAGCTTACTGTTATATATTGGGAAGAGGTGGTAGAAGCAGTAGCAGAGATAGCCGAGTTATCAGAAGAGTTATACAGCCTGGCATTGGCAATCCCCACTGATTGTTCCAGCTTCATATTAACCTCAAGCTGCATGCTGGTGTAACCCGGGTAATTGCCCGGATCAATCGAAACTTGGTAAGAAGGAAGGGTGACAAAATTCCTATCACCGCTGCTATTCCCACCGGACCCTAAGGGAATATACAAAGGAGCTTTGGAAGAGGTAGTAGAAGTAGTGGTTTTGCTGGAATTTTCCAGTACAGATATCCTACTGGTCAGATTAGCAAGGCTGGCTTCCAAAGATTGAATTCTGGATTCGGTAACAGTACCGGTTTGTTTTTGGGAAACAACTTGAGAGAGGTTATCTAAAGCCGCCTTTAAACTGTTTATTTGGCTTGCTAACAATGCTATATCCGGCTCTCCTCCACTGCTGGTCGGAAAAGGTACGGGTGAAGAAGGCAGTTGGGCGGGAACTTCATTGAGGACAGGCTGGGCTAAATTTTTATTGGTATAAACAAAACGGTAGTATAAAATCCCGGCAATTACCAAAACCACCATGATAGGAATGAGCAGAATCCTAACCATATCTCAATAATATCAGTTTTTATCTTAGTAAGGAATCTTATTTGCAAAGTGAGCATGTTAAGATTAGAATTCGCTTAACCTATGGCCAACCTTGCAGAGATAAAAGCAAACAGTATATATTTTTTAGCCAGAAGAGCAGAGACATTTATTCCTCCAATTCAATTAACATCTCAACAGCCACCGGAGGAAGAGGGCAGCTTCGCTCGTAATGCCTGGGAAAGTTTTGTAAACTATACTCGATCCGAAGAACCGACAGATAAAGCAGAGAGTTTGACTGAACTATCCCAGCAACTTATTAACCTGGGACGCTTCCGGCAAGCCCGACATTACCTGGATACATTAAGAGAACTTAATCCATTTTTCAATTTAAATGATAGGCGTTACTACAACGCCAGAAAACAAGAAAAACTTGCCTGGATTGCAGACTATGAAACCGGTTTTACGCAAGAATTAAGGCTTCTGTCTGCCAGTCAAGAACTTGTAAAAGCCATACCCAAAGCCCAAAGTGGGCAGAGGGAGGAAGATCTACTTTCTACTATTACCCATTTCTCCGGTAGGGCACATTTAGGGTTGGCTTGCCAAGGAATCGACCCTGAATATAACTTAGACCAAGCAAAACGTTATTTTTGGAGCGACTTATCGCGCTTTCAAGAACTTCGCAGCAAAGGTGATCCCAAACCTGCTAACGAGGGTTTCCAGCATGGGTGGCTGGCCCTTTGTGATATTACAGCCGGAGAGTTAGGCGCGGCACATTTGGAAATAGAAGAAGCCGGCAAACTCTTTAGGGAATATGTTGAGCAACCGGAAAATTCTGCAAGCGGCATTGAAGCCCACTATTGCCTGCTAAGAGGACTGCTGCATTTGAAAAGACAGGAATACGAGGCAGCAGCGCAATTTTTTCAAATGTCCATTGATATCCGCAATGCAAAGAATGAACCCTATCCGATGGGTGAAGCTTCAGCCAGGATGGGTATAGCCAGAGCAGCTCTGGGGCGAAGAGATCTACCCGCATTTGCCTCCGGTCTAAAGAAAGCAGTTAAAGCCCATCCCTTGGCTTTACTTAGCGCTCTAAACGGCCGCCCCACAGGTTAAGAGCTTCTTTACACCCAATACCCTCATACCCTAATATGTAAATATGCCGATAGACCCACCTAAACCAAAACATGACCATCATACCTTGGAGTTTCCCAAAGGATTTCTGTGGGGGGCAGCAACTTCTGCACATCAAGTTGAAGGAAATAACTATAACTCCGACTGGTGGGAGTGGGAACAAAAAACTCAACCGGTGCAAAAAAGATCCGGGCTTGCTGCCAACCAGTACAACCTCTACCGGCAGGATTTTGACCTGGCCAAATCCTTTAACCACAACGCTCATCGCCTATCTATTGAGTGGTCCAGAATTGAGCCCAAAGAGGGGGAATTTGATCCGGCAGAAATAGAACACTACCGGAAAGTCCTACAAAGTTTAAAAGACAAGGGTTTTACCGTTATGCTAACCCTTCATCACTTTACCAACCCTGCTTGGTTTTCTAAAAAAGGAGGATGGGAAAAGGGGGAAAATATTAAATATTTCAACCGCTATGTAGAAAAGGTGGCTGGAGAGTATAAAGACTTGGTAGATCTTTGGATTACTATCAATGAACCCAGCGTTTATGCTTTTAATTCCTATCTTTCCGGTAAATGGCCACCCCAACAAAAAAGCAGATGGAAGGCTTTTTGGGTTTTAAGAAATATGGCCCAAGCTCACAAAAAAGCTTATAACACTATCCATTCTAAAATTCCAAAAGCCAAAGCCGGGGTTGCTCACAACATTATTTCCTTTGATGCCTTTCATCATCACTCGGTCAGGGAGATGCTGGCCCAATGGGCCTATGATTTTTTGGAAAACCATTTCTTTTATAAATTGACCGGGATTAAACATCATGATTTTTTAGGGATTAATTACTACTTCAATAAATATATAAGCTTCAATGGCCAGGCAAGGCTGCCTAATTTAATAGATGTTGAAATCACCAAAAGAGATGTATCTGATCTAGGCTGGGAGATTTACCCGGAGGGCATATTTGACGTCTTAATGGATTTATCAGACTACCATCTGCCGATATATATTACGGAAAACGGTTTGGCTTCTACTAATGACGATCGAAGAGCCCGATTTTTAATCTCCTACTTAAAAGAGATTTATCATGCTATCCAAACAGGAGCAGATGTCAGGGGGTATTTCCACTGGTCACTGCTGGATAATTTTGAGTGGGCTGACGGATTTACTCCCAGATTTGGATTGATCGAAGTAGATTACCAAACTTTAGAAAGAACCCCCCGACCCTCGGCTCAAATTTACGCCGAAATTATCAAACACAACGGTATTCCCCATCATTTAATGAGGTTAATCGGCCATACCGTACAGGCAAAAGAGGTTTTGGAAAGAGTGAATAGCTGCAAAGGCTGCGGCAGCAA
>CAZGFG010000022.1:3530-7981 GCA_964524895.1 uncultured Gammaproteobacteria bacterium
AATGAGTCATCTCCCCTTTACTTTACTGGCATACTTTTTAAACAGCTTGGCTGTGACAGTGGATAAATTCTTACTTACCCGCCATATTCCTGATCCGCTTGTTTATATCTTTTATTTCAGCCTTTTCAGCCTGGTTGCCTTACTGGCTTTACCTGTTACCCACCTTCCACCAAATCAGGTTCTATTTTTGGCTTCAGCTTCCACCTTGCTTTGGACCAGTGGGGCATATTTCATGTTTAAAGCTTTGCGGGTTGGACAAATTTCCCGAGTTATTCCGGTCATCGGAACCTTCATTCCGCTTATTCTTTTGGTTCAGGCTGTTGTGGACCAAGCTATCGGGGTAAATGAAATCTGGGCAGTTTCTTTTTTAATTTTGGGGCTGGTTGTTTTAACCCTGCCGGATTGGAAAGGAGAGCTGACTTACAAGGAAATAGTTTTTGAACTTCTGTCTGCAACTTTATTCGCACTTTCTTATATCTTAATCCGCAAGGCTTATTTGCAGTGGGATTTTGTCAGTGTTTTAGTCTGGTCCCGGATGGTACTTATTCCGGTAGGGATCATCATATTTTTAATCCCAAATTTCAGAAGAAAGGTTTTTGGCAGTGACGGTGCTAATGGGCCTGTGCTTAATATTTTTTCCAAAGCAGGTTTGCTGTTTTTATTTGGACAAGCAGCCGGAGGGTCTTCCGAGCTGCTGATTACCTTCTCCGTAGCTTTGGCTAACCCGGCCCTGGTAAACTCCATACAGGGTACCCAATACATCTTCCTATTTATGCTAGGGTTAATTCTTTCTAGAAGATTCCCTCACATCTATAAAGAAAGGCTCACTTTAGTTAACCTGATGAGTAAAGGTTTGGGGATATTATTGGTAGGCATCGGTCTTTTTACTTTAGCTTTTGCCAAACCCGATGTTAGTCCTGATTTTGGGGTTACTTATTCAACCAAATATGCAAAGTATTTAGGAGTGGACCCTAAAACCAACTATCCAAAAATGCTGGATGAGCTGGGAGTAAAGCATGTCCGTTTCCCGATTTATTGGGATGAAGTAGAACCAAGTCCGGGCAAATATGATTTCTCGCAGGTTGATTATTACTTCAAAGAATCGGAAAAAAGGGATGTCAAAATTATGCCGGTAGTAGGTTTCCGCCAGCCTCGCTGGCCTGAATGTCACACCCCCGGATGGGCCAGGGATCTAGAAGAAACAGAAAAAACAGCAGCTATCTTGACTCTGGTTGAGAAAGAGATCAGTCACCTTAAAACTTTTGCCAATATTGAGAATTGGCAGATAGAAAATGAGCCATTGCTTGATTGGGGCTTATGCGATCCCATCACCAGCCAAACATTAAACCGCCTCAAGGCTGAACTGAACCTAGCTAAAACTTTGGATCAAAGGCCCATTATCTTGACAGATTCAGGAGAGCTATCTTCTTGGGTTGATGTGTCCAGATTGACAAAAGGTCAGTTTGCAATAACCGTTTATCGGACTGTTTGGACACCTTATCTTGGATTAGTAAATTACCCATTACCTCCAATATTTTATAGAGTAAAGAGCCAAGCAGTCAAAACCCTTACCGGTCAACCCAACCAGGCTACAGTAGTTTCAGAATTGCAAGCAGAACCTTGGATTACCAATAACCAAGATTTGATAAAAATTGATCCTAAAGTTTTAGAGCAGCAGTTCCCGGTTTCCGAATTAAAAAGTAATATTTCTTACGCCAAAGAGACCGGTTTCCCGAAGATTTACCTTTGGGGCATTGAATGGTGGTATTATATGAGAGATAAAGGTTACCCTGGTTACTTAGATTATGCCAAAACCATTTTTGATTAGGATATGTCAGAAACCAGTACTGAAGGATACTATCCTAGTTTAACCGGGCGGATCAAGGAATGGGTTGACAAACTACGACGCCCAAAGGAAGGGCATGGTTTGGTAGAAACTCCTGCCCATAATTCTTTACCTTCTGAACATTGGTTAATTCCAGCACAACCACCTACTTTAAGAAAGGATAGAACAGTTGGCCCCACCCCGCAAGAAGCTGAATACTATAACCAGAAGAAGGGTCCTCTAAAGAAACATAAACCTCACCTAATCTTAGCAGGAATTGGAGCTCTCGCTCCCGTAGTTATTCCGCCTACCCAACCAACCCAAGCACAGGTGGTTGACATCGGTGAGGAACCTGATATGCAAGAAATTGATCAAGAACCTGATCAGCAAGTTGAAGAGGATAATTCCACTATAAATCCTGATAACCAACCCACACCAGAGCCGAAAGGTTCCGGGTATGGTTGGGATAACATAGAAAACGTACTGAAAGAAGCCGGTTACATAGGGCCATTTGATAGAAGTGACCAGGAGCTAAGGGCCTACACCGAATATGTTATAGGCCAATTCTACACACTGAGAGGTACTAAGAAACTTGAAGAGATTAGGCAAGAATTAAAAAATGCTGGCTATCCTAATTGGAACACTGATTCTACTTATGATCTGCTTAGGGTTTATGATAAAACTGTATCTGCTGCGCCTACACCATCTGCAACACCCATTCCCACCCCTGAACCCAAGGCTAACATCCCAAGCATTTCTCCTCTCCAAGAATTTTTACAATCTCGCGGTTTAAAAGAAAGGCCTATGCCTCGTGAATTGCCCAAAGATATTGTCTCGCCAGAAGAGCTTAGAGAAAAATATAATATAACTATTGTCTCTACAAAAGATGTTCAGATGTATATCCGAAAATCTGCCTTTGAACTGGATCCCTTTTTCAGAAAAGCTGCTGAAATGAAACGCTATAAATCAGTAGATCCCAACAACCCAGCTTATTCAGCTACTATAATTTTAGTAGATAATGACGTTTGTGACGCAAAAGCAACAGGAGTGCCGGAAGATTTTAAAGATCGGTATCTTAGAGACTTTGCTCCCTACCAGCCAGAAAAAAATCCCGGCTATACCAACGGAGGTTTTTTTGTATGGGATTGGAGATATTGGGGAGGACATCCACAGTGGGATATTAAAGATCTTGAGACAGGGAAAACACTGGAGGGATCTCAAGCCAAACACCAAGCAAGAAGAGTTTATATACCAGTAGGTAAACACATGAAACCTACTCCTAAATTATCCCCCATACATCCTGATAATATTGAACGGGTACTTTCATTTAAGCTCCATGCTAAAGATTATTGGCAAGTTCAAGGGAAACATTATGTGGATACTAGTAGGGATCCTTTTATAACGGCTCGGCATGAAACAGGTCATGAACTGGATACCGACAGTGGCGATATTGTCGACGAGCTCAAAAATGATATGCAAATTATAGGGGTACAAGCTGCAGCTGCAGAGAATTGGTTAAAAACAGGTGACGATTCAGCTTTATATATAGTTTTTCTCACCAGTGAAGGTGTTGCAATAGGATAATCGCGTCTTTTCCTCTTTTACACCTTGATTTAGTATGACCATATTTGATATATAAAGTGGTACTTTCTTAGGTTCAAGACTTTAAATTAAAATATTATCAGAGCCTGTAATTTTTAACCTTTGCGGACAAACTTGGCATTGTTATGCCCAAAGGACGAGCAAAAAAACTATCATCAAAAGGCCCCAAACCTTCTCTTGTCCCCCTTTTGGCTAAATTTATTCTGATCAAAACAGGTGAAATCCCCTTGCTGCTTATAAAACTTTTCTATCGGATAATCAACCTTCTTCTTTCAAAATCAGTGGATTGGGTTCTTGAAGTTGGAAAAATCCTATTCTTTCTGGTAAGCCTAATAAAGGTATTCCGGATCCCAGAATTCACACTACTCCAGCCTCGCAGAGGCAGGCCCAGGAAGAAACCTTTAATCAAGTTTTATCTTACCGGCTTTAAAATATTTATGAGGAAAAGGGTTCCCACTCGAGTTAAATTCGGTATAAGCCTAACGGCAATTTTACTGGCCCTATTTTTCTACACCTCTTTTATCTTTACGGCAGCTTATCAACTTCCATCTCCTACCAGGTTAATATCTGCCGACCAACCTCTTACTACCGAATTTTATGACCGTAACGGGGTCATCCTATATAGATTGTATGAGGGCAGAAACAGAACCTTGGTGGAGCTAAAAGACTTGCCCCCATATCTTCCACAAGCCACTATAGCCATAGAGGATAAGAACTTCTATAAACACAACGGGGTAGATTTGCTGGCTATCACCCGTGCTGCTTACCATAACTTCCGGGATAATAAACTGGAAGGAGCCTCTACTATTACTCAACAGCTCATCAAAAACAGTCTCCTTACTTCTGATAAAACATTTGAGCGCAAGATTAAAGAGGGAATTTTGGCCTTGTGGACAGAAATGATTTATTCCAAAGATCAAATTTTGGCCATGTATTTGAATGAAGCACCATACGGTGGACCGGCTTGGGGGGTAGAATCAGCAGCCCAAACTTATTTTGGTAAATCAGCCAAAGATTTGGATCT
>CAZGFG010000023.1:0-7781 GCA_964524895.1 uncultured Gammaproteobacteria bacterium
GGGTGACATAATTAAAACCAAAGTATATCTTCTTTTATAAAATCTGCAAGCATTGTTGGAGAGGCCAGCCGTCTGATCGGAGCCCGAAGAGTGGTAGACCAAGGAACTAAGCTATTAGCGCTTTTCAAAACTACAGTACCATCACCTTTTCTTCCTCTTACTATTTCGTTGCCCCATCCTTTTCTTTCTCCCAAGTCTCCTTTTAACCAAATAATGTCTTCATAACCTTCTCTATATAAATCTTCAGGTACCATTGAATAACCATAATCAATGTTTACAGCTTTTGGGCCACCCATTATAAAAGCTATTTCAGCAGCCAATCTAATAAATTTATCTCTGTATTTTTGAATTGCTTCAGGGTCAGCAGTTGGTCCTTCTGGGGCATATTGATTATAGAAACTAAATTGATCGGTATAAATTCCATTAGATCTATCATGACCATAATATAGAGATTGAAGCTGTCCTTGCTCATCTATGTAGGGGAAATGCATGCCATTAGAGTGGAAACCAGAATAATCAACCCAAACTCTACCGCCTGTAGGCTCCATTGGACCATAAAATTTAGCCCATTGTCTTTCACCGACATCTTGATAACCTACAATTTGTCCTGCTCTATTTTGCTCTAATGGTTTATCAGGATCTGCAAATTCACCTTTATAATTTGGATCGTTAACTGCTGTAGCATTTACTTGCCTTACGGCTTTTGCTCTCTCAGCCCCTAAAGTTTGCATTATTAGCTCGTCAGTTACAGGGATATATGGAACATCGCGAAACGGAACTCTATGTAATCTCAAAGTTTCTCTTAATTCAGGATCAGACATTTCTTCTAATTGGCCTCTAGCCCCTTGATAATCAAGTGGCTTTCGTTGCCACCAAGGAGCATTTGTGGATAGTTGATTCATCCTAAGATGATTACCAAAGCTAATAACAGTTTGTGCATCAACCGAGTCTACAACGCTGCTTGTTGATTTAGGAAATCCTAAATAAAATTGATTTCCTAGCCAGCAACTCCAAAGTCCGACCAAACCTTGAGGAGTTTCTATTGCTAACTCCCAGCCCATATCATGAGTTTTTCTTTCTCTTGGTTTTGCTCCTTCTGCTTGAGCTCTTGCTTCCTTAAGATTCTCATTAGCAAGGCGCATTAAATCTCCTTTTAAAGGATAAGTTTCATACGCTTCGGAAATTTCTCTAGGTGAAATAGTGGGGTACTCACCCTCTTTTCCTTTATCAAGTTTAGAGAAATCCACCCCCTCAAGAGCTTGATCCCAGATGTTCTTTTCAGGTCTTTGTTCTTGTGACATGGCAAGAATCATACCAAATTAGGGGTCTCTTGTCAAACTATGGGACATGTTTGTTATTCTTAATTAAGATTTAAAGAGATGATCTTTTAATTCTTAAACGAAGGAGGTGATTTTTTACGATGTTACCGCTTGATGTAATAAGAGATTATTATCCTAACCTAACTGATGATGAATTGAAGAAAATACAGGTATTTGTTTACCAGTTATGTTGTGGAGTAATGCAATACTTTTACGGAGACGACTGGGAAGGAAATATTGGTGATCCAGACTTGAAAAATAAAAAAGATTGATTTGACAATCTAATCATTAGTTCGAATCCTGCTCGGTCTCTTGCTTATAGGCTTAAATTTGAGGAGTTATCCACAATTTCTCGAGGCTAAAAATTGTAGTTCGATAAAAAATCATCCTGTGAGCCGGGTGGGATTCGAACCCACGACAAATGGATTAAGAGTCCATTGCTCTAACCAACTGAGCTACCGGCCCAAAACTTGTATATTTTAACAGAAACAATAAAAATAGGATAATAATCCTCTCTTGCTTCTTCCTTACTTTCTCCCTACTTCCTTATTAAGGATTTTAAATAAGATATCCCTGTTTCAGACAGATTATGAAGATAGCAATGATTTCCCCCATTTCGGAAAGAGTTCCGCCTAAAAAATATGGAGGCACGGAAAGAGTTATCCATGCCTTGGTGGAAGAGCTTATAAAAAGAGGGCATAATGTGACTCTTTTTGCCAGTGGTGATTCAAAAACTTCTGCAAAACTGTCCAGCGTTTACCCCATTTCTCTAAGGGAGGCCAAGATTCAAGACCCTTATGGGTTAAATACCTGGAGTATGCTGCACATTGGGAAGGCTTATTCCCAATATGCAGATTTTGACATCATACACGACCATACAGAGCATTTTGGGTTACCTGTTGCAAACATTTGTCCTACTCCTGTGGTTACTACCAAACATGGCCCTTTTAATACTGAATATAGAAGGATTTATGAAACATTAAATAAACCGTTTATGGTAACTATTTCCAAAAACCAGGCTCTTAAAGCAACTCCCGGAGTAAACCTAATCGGCACTGTTTACAATGGGCTTCCAATGCACAATTACCCATTTTCTGCAAAAGATGAAGGCTACCTTTTGTTTGTTGGCAGGATTTCTATGGAAAAGGGAGTCCACTTTGCTATTAAAGTAGCTCAAGACCTTAACATACCCCTAAAAATTGCTGCCAAATTAGACAGTGTAGATTTACCTTATTTTAACGAATATGTCGGTCCTAAATTATCTGAACAAATTAGTTGGGTGGGGGAGGTAGATGAGGAGCAAAGAAATGAACTTATGGGTAAGGCCCTTTGTCTGCTGCAACCTGTTACTTGGGCAGAGCCTTTTGGTTTGGTCATGATAGAAGCTATGGCCTGTGGTTGTCCGGTGATTGCTTTTAATAAAGGTTCCATTCCCGAGATTGTAGAACACGGCAAAACCGGGTTTGTAGCAGAGGATTTGGAAGATATGACTCAACTCATTTATGAACTGGGTAAAATAAATAGAAGCTATTGCCGCAAATACTCCCTCAACAAATTCAATGCCAAGAGAATGGCGGATGGGTATGAGGATATTTACTTGCAAATCTTATCAAGAAAACAGATAGTCTTGCCTAGAGGTAAATTATTCCCCCTAGTTCATTGAAACTAATTTTCCCATTTAGCTTTTTCATCCTTTTCTATCTGACCGGCAATATCAACCTCTTCTTGTTTGCCTTCACCTTCATCGGTTGATCCTTCATAGATTCCAGCTTCATGAGCTATGTCTACCACATCTTTTTCAACTTCGTCCGATCCGGTGGCAGGTTCATGGCCAAAAACAGATTCGGAGTCTTTCTCTTCCAAAGGCATACTTTGATCGTGTTTTTTGTCATCCGGAATAATTTTTTTGATCTTTGTTTTAGGCATATTTTTCACCTCCTTCTCTGCGCGCCTGGAGGGAATTGAACCCCCGACCCCCTCGTCCGAAGCGAGGTGCTCTAATCCGCTGAGCTACAGGCGCATATATTATTCAAACTCTTTACAGATTTTACCAAATTACGTTAAAAAATACTCTTTCAGTTTACTTACTCCTTCCATATTAGTTTGTGAATTTTATTAGCTATCATGGGCCACGTTACAACGAGAGGGGGTGATAAGGGTGGACAATAAGAAAAAAAGAGATCAGAGAGAAGAAGGGGAGGAAAAAGAAGGGCAAGAGGAGCAGCAGGATATATTTGAAGAGGGCTACTATCATGAGATAGGGCAGCAGAAGAACCCTAATGATCGGTCTAGGCCTGGATCCGAAGCTGACCAAGAGTATCCGTAGGTATGGGAACAAGTTGGGAAAAAGGGCCTTGCAAAGGGCCCTTTTCTCTTTCGTATTACTTACTATTTTTTGAACTAAGTTTTATTTAAAAAAGTTAAGATTAGGTTATGAATTTTCTAAGTTGGATTTTATTCGGAGCATTAATCGGAATAATTTCCAATATTATAGATCCCCAACCTTCAGGAGGAAGATTCTTGGGGGCCGTTATTTTAGGGATATTGGGTGCTATTGCCGGGGGTTTCCTTGGTAATATCGTGTTTGGATTTGATATTTCGGGATTCAATTTTCCTTCTTTGTCTGTAGCGGTACTAAGTGCTTTAGCACTTTTATATATTTCCAGAATTGCAGGAAAGGCGGAACGCTAAATGAGAAAACTCCATAAATTCCTACAGGTTTTTTTAAAGCTCCCGCTTTTTCAGAATTTCTATGTCTTGCTAACGGCACCTATAGAGTAATGAAAATATTTATTAATTTGTTTAGAAAACAGGGAGATAAAAATGAACGTGCAAGAATGCTGGAGAACAAGAAGATGATCTTATCCAATATGATCACAGCCCAGGCAGTTATCGGGCAAGGAGGTATAAAATTGAGATGATTTCCGCCAGTCCGGTAGTAATGGTTCCTAAATATAGGCCCGGAAATCTTGAGGACCGAAGGAGGTTGGGTCATGAGTATAAAATTCTAATGGGTTTTATACTTTCATTAGTAGCCCTGGCTGGTGCAGCTCTATTCTACCTGCAATACATGCTTCCTTTAATTAAAGCCAATTATCCCGGAATAGAAAATAATGCCGAAAACAGACCTTCCCCTGCCGAAGATACACCCAATATTTTTGTCTATGATTATGTCTAAGTATTATTCTTAATCTTCATCTTCTAACACAGCTCTTACAAAATATTGATGTAGTTCTTATCTGGTAATTTGACATGGTCTTTTTCTTCTGTTATAGTCCGCATTTCCAGCACTGCAATTCTTAAATTTTCCCCCAAAACTGGAATTGTAAGGCTTGGAAAGGAGCTTATTTTTGCTCCAAATTATGCAATTACTGCCGGAACCCATCAAGAGTACTTTTGTTCGCCTTTTGAAGTCCAAAAGAGGTAGGTATGCAGCAGCTGCCGTCTTGGACTTAATGCTGATTTGTCTGGTGATCATCCAAGGTATACAACCTGCTCAAAGACTTTTATCACCGCTAATTTCACCCATGATGCCTTTAAAGCCTATTACTGTTGATAAGTCCAACTATGAAGTGTTCGGCTTTGCGCCGTATTGGAATATAGACAAATTAGACAATGTTGATTTTGGGGTTTTAACAACATTTGCTTACTTTGGAGTAGAAATTCAGCCGGACGGTAACCTGGATAAGCAAGGAATAGGGTATGAAACTTTCAAAAGCGCTAAAGCTACTAAATTGTTTAAGGAAGCTCACAATAATGGAACAAGAGTTGTTCTAACTCTTACCCAGATGAAAAATGGACCAATCTTAAGTTTAATGGATGACCCACAAGCTCAAGAAACCGCTATAGACCAGGCAGTAAAAATAGTTAAGGAGAGAGGGATAGACGGACTGAATGTTGATTTGGAATATTCCGGTGACCCCGGGCAGGAGTATCGTGATAACTTTAGTGAATTTGTTTCCAACCTAACCACTAGAATGCACGAGGCTGTACCCGGCTCCAAAGTTACGGTTTCCGTATATGCATCTGCAGTCAAAGACCCAAAAATATATGATATTGCTTCACTTTCCCAAGCATCGGATGGAATATTTATGATGGCTTATGATTTTGCGGTGGCAGGCTCGGACAATGCCATCCCGACAGCTCCTTTATATGGACACAGCAGCGGGAAATATTGGTATGACATTTCTTCTGCAGTGGATGATTTCCTAAAATATATGCCTTCCGATAAGTTGATTTTGGGAGTTCCTTATTACGGATATAACTATTTGGTTTATGAGCCGGAAGTAAAAGCCACAACCAGACCCTTTTATTCCTGGAGAGGCAAACCTGCAGCCCAACCTTATTCCGTAGCTAAGGACAATCTTAAGCCTGATAAAGAGGGTATCGATGAATATAGAGAAGGGTGGGATAGTGACGGACAAGTCGGGTATATTGCATATCATGTTCAGGACACGGATACCTGGAGGATGATTTTTCTGGAGGATGAAAGGTCTCTGGGCATCAAGTATGATTTTGCTCAAAATAAAAAATTGGCCGGTGTAGGAATGTGGGCACTGGGTAATGATGAAGGTAAACCGGAGCTCTGGAACCTGCTAAGGGAAAAATTTGGAGCCAAAAATCTGGCTGACAGAAGTATTTCAAACCGGACGGTACAAGAATTAAATGAATAATATAAACCAAACTCTAGGTCCGATTTCCCTAAGAAGCCTTTTGGTCTTTGGGGTTAGTATGATGATAGTATTTTTGATGGTGGTAATACAACATTTAGGGCCCTTAAAATCTGCTCTGGTAAGTCCCAAGCTTCAAACCCCTACATTATTAGAAGATATTCAGCCTAAATTAGAGTTTAGAAAAAATCTGTTTACGCTCAAAGGAGGTGAGGCCTCATTACGGCCCAGACTGATAGCTGCCGCTAATGCTTCTCAAGATTACCTAAATTCCGCTGCTTTTACTGTCGTAGATTTGAATTCCGGGGAGGTATTGGAACAAAAGAATTTCTCCAAAAGGCTGCCGATTGCCTCGCTGACAAAAATCATGACAGCAGTAGTGGCTTTGGATTTAGCCGATAGAGATGAGAGTTTTACCGTTTCACAATCGTCTGCCGACCAAATACCCACCAAACTAGGGCTAATTCAGGGGCAAAAATTAACACTGGAGGAACTTTTGCACGGGCTTATGCTGGTTTCCGCCAACGATGCAGCCCAGCAGATTAAGGAAGGCATAGACCAAAAATATGGAGGGAAAGTTTTTATAGAGGCAATGAATAAGAAAGCTAAAATTTTAGGTTTAAAAAACACCAGTTTTGCTAATCCTCAAGGCTTTGATAATAAAAGTAACTACAGCAGTGTTGAGGATTTAGCTATATTAACCAAATACGCCTTAGAAAATTACCAGTTAATAAAAGAAGTTGTCGACAAAGATTACCAGTTTTACCCGGCTAATTTGCAGCATAAACAGATAGATATGTATAACTGGAATGGGCTTTTAGGGGTATATCCGGGTTCGTATGGGGTAAAGATAGGTAATACAGCCGATGCAGGGTATACCACTGTTGTGGCAACGAGCCGTGAAGGAGAAAACCTTCTGGCGGTACTTTTAGGTGCACCGGGGGTATTGGAGAGAGATCTGTGGACGGCGCAAGTCCTTGATGAAGCATTTGCCAAATTTGGAATCAGTCCTGCCGGTATTACAACGGATCGGTTGAAAGAGAAATATTCACAGTGGAAATACTGGTACTAAATTTGGTATTTACAAAGCTGTAACCCAATTCTTACCCTCTGACTATAGTAAGAAACTATAATCTCTTCATGCGGCAGTGGTTACTCTCCCGACAAGCCAACTACCTACGGCTACAAGAAATAATTCTGCATACGGCATTTGTAGGGTTCCGCAGAGATTTTTTGGTACTTTTCCTTGCTTTTACCTCCACAGTAGCTCTGGTACCCATCTTTACCTATATGTATTTTGCCAGTTATCTAAAAAGTGAGGAGACAATTACCAATCATAACAGCACGGGTTTAATACTTTTAGATAAAGATGGAAAGCCCTTCTTTAGTTTTTACCAGGCCCGTATTAAAAAAGATATTCCTTTTGAGCAGATTCCAAAACATTTTAGAGAAGCAGTAATTTCTGCAGAGGACAAAGAGTTTTATCAGCATCCGGGGTTTTCTCTAGCCGCAATTATAAGATCGGCAAGAGATGATATAAAAAACCAAGGATTGGATTATGGAGGGTCTACCATTACTCAACAATTAGTAAAGTTTTCTTTATTAAGCCCCCAAAAGAACTTTTTACGCAAATACCAAGAAATAGTTTTAGCCAGCGAAATAGACAGAAGGTATCCCAAGGATAAAATTCTCGAGATGTATCTGAATTCTGCTTATTTTGGGGAGGGTGCATTCGGAGTAGAATCAGCAGCCCAAACTTATTTTGGTAAATCAGCCAAAGATTTGGATCTGT
>CAZGFG010000024.1:0-7342 GCA_964524895.1 uncultured Gammaproteobacteria bacterium
CTACTATGCAACCAATTTATGCTACTACTGTCAAAATCCAAGGAAAATGCGTCGGTGTTATCCGCAGGTTTCAGTGAATTTACCTTATACCTCCCCCCCCAGTATTGACCCTTTAGCATCTTATATACTATACTGACTGCTATGCACTTTGACTTGGTAGAGCTAGTAAAGACTGCCGGATATTTAGGGGTCTTTACAATTGTCTTTTTAGAATCAGGACTTTTGGTAGGGTTTTTCTTCCCCGGTGATTCACTTCTCTTTACAGCCGGATTTTTATCTTCCCAAGGATTTTTGGATATAAAAATTTTAATTGCAGGCTGCTTCTTGGCAGCTGTAGCCGGAGATAGTATTGGCTATTATATTGGAGCCAAACTAGGTCCAAAAATTTTTACCAAAGATAATTCCATCTTTTTCCACAAAAAACACCTGGAGAGAGCCCAACGGTTTTATGACAAGCACGGCGGTAAAACCATAATTTTAGCTCGGTTTATACCTGTTATCAGGGCTTTTGCCCCAGTTGTTGCCGGAGCAGGCAAAATGAACTACAGACGGTTTGTCGCTTTTAATTTGGTTGGAGGAGTTTTATGGGCAATTGGAGTTACTCTGGCCGGATATTACCTAGGCTCCTTAATCCCGAATGTAGATAAATATCTCCTGCCAATAGTTGCTTTAATCATCATTGCTTCAATATTGCCGGGGCTGCACCACATATTGGTAGATGCAGAAATCAGAGCCAGTATAGTCAAAAACTTTAAAAAATAGTATCCTTGGCCAAATTATGCTTTACATTGTGGCAACCCCTATCGGAAATCTGAAAGACGTCACACTAAGAACATTGGAGACTTTAGAAAATTCTGATGCCATTATCTGTGAAGATACCAGAAGAACCAGTTTGCTTTTGAAACACTTTAATATAGAGAAACCTCTGCTTGTCTTAAATGACTTTAATGAAGAGAGGGGCATAGGACAAATTGTCTCCAGACTTGCGTCCGGCCAAAATCTATCTCTGGTTTCCGATGCCGGTACACCCCTGATCTCTGATCCCGGGTACAAATTGGTAAGGGAATGCTTGAAAGAGGGCATTGTTGTTGATTCTTTGCCCGGTCCTTCGGCTGTTACAACTGCCCTTACTTTATCCGGACTTCCGCCGGATAAATTCCTATTTTTGGGATATCTGCCCGAAAAGACAGGGAAAAGAAAAGATCAGATTAAAAAAATAAAACTTATCCATGACCAACTGCCTACCACCTTTATCATCTTTGTAGCACCTCACAAACTTTTAAAGACTTTAGAAGATATTAAGGATGCATTAGGAGATATCGAAGTTAGCTTGGCTGCAGAATTAACTAAAATCCACCAAAACGTATTTAAGAAAAAAATTAGTGAGATACTTGCTGAAATAAAAAATCCTAAAGGGGAGTACGTATTAATGCTGCGCTTAAATCACTCTTAGGAAAACCTGGACAATACTACCCTTTTTTCAACCTCTCTTAACAGTGTACTCATGGAGTGAGCCTCATACTTTTCCCCTACTAGCCCCCAAACCCCTTTATCTATCAGAAATCTGATCATATCCGAATTTAAAACTATCTTCCCTTTGGCTATAAAAGGAATCTTAGATTTATGCAAAATTTTAAGCGGTTCATCTAAAAATTTAATCAGGCACTTAACATCCGATTTGTAAAACACCAGATCCTCCTTATCCTTATCAAAACCCCGTAAATGGCAAAGCAGTTCATCCAGATTTAAAACTACCCCATCAACTCCTATCAGAAGGTAGTCCTCCAACTCTACCATATTTTCAGGAACCGCAGCCTCCATCCAAATCTGCAAAGAATTTTTCCTGGTGAGTTTTCTGACAGCCAATTCTCTTTTTAATTGCAGCAGTTCGCTGGTGTGCCTTATAAATGGGATTACCAAATGAAGATTTGTAAGATGCTTTTTATTTCTGGTAAAGCTTATCACCTCGGCTAAAGATCCCAGTAAGTTAGGCTGGTGAAGTAATCTCATAGCCCCCCTTACTCCTCCCATCCCTTCCGACCAATCGGCAAGTTTAAACAAAACCGGCTTTTGGGAAAAAATATCAGCTGTTTCTGTTATCCTATATAATAAGTTTTCATACTCATCTTGAGTTGGGTCCGGAGGGAATACTCTCTCCGAGTCTATATAAACCCCATCCAAATCGGCTTCGGCAATGACTCCCTCCGACATGTCCCAAAATACTTTAACTGCACTTTTAGCAAACATTTGCTTTTCTTCCTGCTCATGCGGGAAACTGGCTTTTGGAAAAGGAGGATCAAAAGTGGGTGTATAAGGCCTGATGGAGGTGATTTTTATCCCAAAGTCCAAAATCCATTCATAAATATGCGGAATTAAGATTTTTTTATCTATTTCCAAAATCAGCTCATCTAATTTTTTACAATCATTAGGGTGAAGCTTCCCACCCAAAATATCTATGCTTACCTGCCGATCATCCGGTTTAATAAAGGAGGTACCGTGAGCAGTCACTTTTTTTATAAAAATTACCAGCTGGGGTTCCAAGTTTTCCGTCAGCCCCTGCGTAAACCCGTCCTTCCATAACCTGACCCGAATCTCCTCCACCCAATTGTCAATTAGCTGAATCCAAAGGCTGTTAATCCACTTTATTTGGTGTCCTGAAAGCCAAAAATCCCGGTGCTTACCTATTTCCAGGTATAGCTTTTCCGGTATAGGAATCCGGCGCAATTCACCTCTAACAAGGTGCAAACTCTGTTCAAATATTTCTTTTTTGCCAAAATCGTAGTGCTTTAGAGTAGTCTGAAGAACCAACTTTGGAGCGCTGACAACCAATCCCGAAGCTACCGGAAATCCGGACCGGGCAAGCTTTGCCAAACTTACATTTATGCTACCAAAAATTTGGCTGTCTTCTTCTTGTAGTAATTTAATGGGCAGAACTTCCACCATTTTAACTTCCTATATGCACTTGGTCACCGGTTTTAACGCCGTGTGCATCTATAAACCCGGCATTTACCTCCAAAACCATATCAACCTCTTGATTGGGCATATAAATCAATAAATCCTGATCCTTTTCCCCGGGCAAAGGGCTTGGAACATTTTTTATCATATCAACTACCTTGCTATCTTTAATATAGATAAAATCAAGTGGAAATTTTAATCCCTTCATCCAAAAAGGATACCTTCCGGGTTTTTCAAAAATAAACAGCATACCCGAATCGGCAGCCAATGTATCCCTTTCTCCCAACCCTTTTGCCCTAACAGCCTGGGTATCTGCCACCTCCACTTTTATTGCAGTACTACCTATGGTGATAGTGGCAGTTTTGGCGGGTGAGGAGAGCTGCCCGGGAAGAAAAGTGGTCTTGTTCAGTGCATAGGCCAAAGCCCCGGTAATAACCAAAAGTAATACTATAGCCTGAATGAGAAACTTTTTCATTGCAGTATCTAACTTTAGTTTATCACATACAGCGCCCCCAAAGACCCCGGTTATTACTTCTTGCTTCTTCCTCTGCCTGTTTAAATCTGTCTGTAAATTTGACATCCGGGGGATAAGTTGAAGATTTCGCAAAGCCCTCACGGATCAGATAATCATTTACAAACAGGGTTGTCTTATCTTCCAGTGGGAGATAAATATAGCGAAGCAGCCGACCATACTTATCCGTATCGGAAATGTCCTTTTGTAAAATCACTATTTTGCCTTCAACCAACCCTTTATTCCGGTTGGAAGCCTCTTTGCCAAAACAGCCTACGGGGCGTCTTGGGTCAACAGTCTCGGGAGTATCCAGTCCGATATATCTGACTTTCTGCCCATTTTCCAACTCTATGGTATCACCATCCACAACTTTTGATACATACGCCTTTTCTCCATAAACCTCGCTTGCAGAAGGTGTAGCCTGGTATTGGGTTGGAGGAAGAGAAGAAATATTGGGTCCGGTATTAAAACCAAACCACAACAACCCAAAGCCTAAAACTGCTACAAGCAAGCTGATAAAAACTAAGTACCTGGCATTATTTTGCATACTAATTCCTAGTCGCTAAATACTTGCGTGAACATCTTGCCATAGATTCCACCGTCCATTATGCCAACACCAATCTTTCGGTAATCGGCAGACAAAATATTTGCCCTATGCCCGGGCGAATTCATCAATCCTTTGTGGGCCAATTCTAAGGTGGGGGCATAGGCTAAGTTTTCTCCTATCACCTGGTAGTTTATCCCCGTCTTTCTGGCCCTATCTACTACTGTTTCCCCTTCCGGTGAGTAATGAGAAAAATAGCCTCTTTTTAACATATCGGCACTGTGATTGCGGGCAATTGTAGTTAACTTCTCATCATAGCTTAAAGCGGAAAGCCCTAACTTGCGGCGTTCACTGTTTACTAAATCTACCATTGCTCCCTCATTTTCCGGATCAATCTTAAAGTTAGTAGTGGTAAAACCAAGGTCAACTTTCTCGTCCGTCTTAGGGTGTATTGTCAGGAAAGTCAGAGTGTCATTGGCTACCCCGCCGAAAACATTTTTAACAGGCTGTTCCAAAGCATAGGCATTATTTAAAATATAACTGCCTATTTTTGAATCTAGAATCTCCTTTTTTATAGCCGGATGAATTGGAAAGGTTGCAAATAAAACCAGTGTTAAAGCTATAAAGATTAAACCCCGCAAAAAAGAAGGGATGATAGAAAGAACATTTCCTCCGGGGATTTTGATTTTGGGAATTTTTTGAATGAATATATGAAGCAGGATATAAAAAGTAATCTCTACCAAAAACCAGACAGTTATAAATCCTACTGCCAAGCTTAGTCCATGAGGAACATTAAAGTGAGTTTCAAAATATTTGGCAGGAAGGTTATAGTAGCGGAAAGAGGCAAAGAAAGCCAAAAGGAAGCTGGTAAAATCTAATACTTCTGCTATAAAAGGTCTTCCCAATGCCTCCAAGGCAAACAAAAGTAGGAGGATAACTATAACCAGATCTACTGAATTAAACCCCCATGGCATAAGTTTATCTTAACAGATGGAATTTAAAGAAGTTATAATCTAAATAACTAGATTGCTGTGATCCTCACGAGATATTGCACAGACTACGTGAGTTCTCGCAAGAATTCCTTTCAATGAGTAGTTTACCAAATTTAATTTGGTGGCTGCAACCGGAATTAGCTTCAAAAATCCCTGAAAGAAAAGAGTACGCTATTTTTAACCATAACGCTCTCACCTAAAATTTCAGTTTTTTAACCATTTTTTCTTTATAATAAAGTACAATAACTATTGTTAACTAAATTTGTGGAAAATAAGATAAAGTTGCCAAAACTTCTAAATATCAATCAAGTTGCCAAAATACTAGGAGTCGTACCCACAACAATAAGAAGGTGGGATAATAGCGGAAGATTAAAAGCTATTAGGATAGGCAATAAGCGTGGGGTTGGAGAAAGACGCTATAGAAGGGAAGATATTATTAAGCTGATAACCAAGGTTGAAGATGGTTAATAAACTTTATGGTCTAACACTTGAGGAAATAATGATTATGGAAGAAAAAAATGAGTAAAGATAATAAAAAGATGATTCCTATCTTTTTGGACCTAGAAGATCCAAATAATGTTAGCAGTGTTTCGTTAGAAGGTTTACCTGAAGCTGCTAAAAAAGCTCAGCAGGCCTTGAGTACTGATGAAAAAGTTGCTGAAGTCTTTATTGGTCGGTTTATTGCAGAGAAACAAGGGGTAGAAAACTCACGGTGAGGGTGATGGGAGTTAAAATAAGGAAAGTGGCAAGATAAAGGACGGTACGAGTCAGATCAATTCTACGCGTTTCGTATCCGACCAAGGCAGTAGTTTCCATCCTCAACCTCCAGCATGCCACAAAATTAACAAACTTGTCAAATTAGGTTTCTTACTTTATAATTTGAATTGAATTCTTAATTTAATTATAATTCAATTATTATGTCGTTTGCAGAGAGAATAAGACAGCTTATTGAGGTAGAGAAACAACAAAAAGCAGCTGAAGAAGAAGCCCGACGTCAAGAGAAAGCGGCCGAAAAAGAACTTCACGAGCAAAGAAGACAGCAAGCCCTTGCTTTTCGACAAGAAAGTGGGGTTGATCTTTTAGTTGCAGAGCTTGGTAGGTTTTTGGAAGAAGCAAAAAGGGGAAAACATGATGGTCCTTCCACTGCGGAACCCTCCGAGTACACCGAACACTATCAATGCGTAACTCGCCGGGATGCAGATAGTATTTTTGATAATGTTAAATGGGATAATCGGCGTACAGATAGACTTGAATATCGAACTGAGGAATACGAGGTGAAGATAGTAGCAGTTGAAACCTGTCTAGACGGAAGAGTTATTTTTCATGCGTATAAGGATGTAATGGTAAAAACCGAGGTCTGGCGGTACGATAGAAAATATTTAGAGGATGCGCTAGAGGAAGCTTTCAAACGTCCGAAGGTTTGTACATACAAGATATATAATTTTAAGGGTCCTGAGATAAGATATCATGGGGGACCAGGTTAAACTTAGATAAGCTTTTAAGCTAAAAGGGGTCAAATCCTTTTTGAATTACAACTTTACTCTCCAGTTTCATAATACTTTTCAACATATTCCCATCTTTTCCACCCGCTCAAGATCTGCTTTGCGCGCCATATCCATTCCCGTTACCACTGCTTCCTTATTTCTGTTAGCAAAATTTGATAAACTGGTGTTTCGGGGTACCTCAGTAGACATACTAACCAGACTATGGTTCTATAGATTTAACAAGACAAAAATTTGTAGAACTACATATTTATTTCAATATAATGCTTTTAGCTTAGTGACCCCGCTTAGCTGTGTGATCGTATATCGACAAATTCGAACGCATTTTCAATCGACGCATTAGGCGTCGGCGCCCAGCTCTATCTGTTCCCTGACTTTTTCCTCTTTTCCTAGCTTTGACCGAAGCTCTGAAACTGTTGGCTCGAACTTCTTTTTAACTAATCAGCGCCTTGAAGTAAAGTATAATTTAGGCTTTGCAACACTCTGCGTGCCCCCCACCGCGCAGAGAATTTCCCAAAATTCCTTGGGGGAATCCAATTCTGTGACCCGACTCGGATTCGAACCGAGGACCAAGAGCTTAAAAGGCTCCTGCTCTACCGCTGAGCTATCGGGCCATGCCACACCTATAAAAGATATGGACTCCAGTATTTTACTAAAATTCAGCTTCAATCTCAATCCATACAATAAAATCCATGCGGTAACATGAAACGTTGCAGGTGTTATAACAGTTCTTACACCGTTTGATAATTCATCTAGGCCCCCGTCGCCCACGCCTCGTGCCAGAGGATCGAAATCTTGCACCCTCCGGCTCACTACAATATAAATTATATGAACTTCG
>CAZGFG010000025.1:0-5878 GCA_964524895.1 uncultured Gammaproteobacteria bacterium
AGTTCATATTCACTGCCTTGCTGTTTCAGTTTATTCCTGACCCTTGCAATAAGCCTATCTATTGCCCAATCAGATACTCCCAAAGCTTCCTCTTCGGGCCAAACAGCCTCTATTATCGCTTCCCGTTCGCAAACTTCGTTCAAGTTTTCCTCCAGAAACTTAAAAAGTGAATATTCCTTTTTGGAAAATTCCACATTGACAGTTCCGTTACTATGTTCTTTTAGGCGCTCCTGCAAAAAATTTTCAAATATTGGGCTAAAAATCCTTATCTTGCCATTTTCACTTATTAAGCCTGTTTCCCAAAGATAACTACTATTTTGCTTATCCTGCTGGGTTAATTTATCTCCTCTCTCCAACTTCAGAAGGGTTTCTTGTTCAAGAGGATTTAAGCTTTCCCAAAGCTCTTCGGATTGTAATTTGATTCGTTCATTTTCTATCAGCATTGTATAAAGTTGCTTATCAGATGGAGGCATGAGGCTCTCTTGATGTAAAATAATTAAGGCCAGCTGGAGGTATTGGATATATCCACCGGCTAACTTAAGAAGAGAGGCTCTGATTTTAGGGTTTAACTTAAGAACATATTTTTTGATGTTGCTTTGCAAAACAATCTGCATGTCTTTTTCTTGTGCCAGCTTAAGATAGAGTTGGTCATCTATCAGAGACAAAGAAACATGGCCAAAGACTTCGGGCGAGATTACACTTAGAGGCCGAAAAGCTGTAAAGACAATTGATAATTTGTGGTGAGTGGCCTCCTTTAAACTTTCCAAGTTGGCCAAAAATTCCGGAGTAAAAGATTTTGTTAATCTATCAAATCTGATAAAAAATATATCGGGTAAATATCCCGCCTCGAGTATTTTGAGCAAACTTTTTTTGATTCCATCAATAGTTAAAAAAAGATCCTGGGATTGGATACAGTCCAAAAATATAGTCTGCAACGTCTTTTGGTCATTCTCTTTTAAAGAACTTTGTTGGGCTGCATCAACGATCCTTTTTAGGGTTAAGATCCAAAAAGGGAACAGTTCCAATTCTACCAAATCGTTTAAATCTACCGGTACAAAGAGGTGTGGTTGGGAGTCTTTAATATAGGTTTTGGAGATACCCGGGTGATATAGAAAAAAACGTAAGAAGTTGCTGATCCCTATTCTTCTCATGCCTATTAGTATCAAACTATGCCTATCTCTTAAGTGCGATCCTAACTGGTCGGCAAAATCTTCTCGGAAATCAACGGGATACTGTGCTTCTATAACCGAATTTGACACAATCTGGATTGTATTCCCTTGTCAGGTTTTTGTCCAGAAAAGATAGGGAAGCAGTCAAGCAGGATATTTAGAACCGTGATAGATTACGTTTATGATGTTAGAACAAGGGGGGTATGTTAATCCTGTCTTGGCAACTGAACATCCTGGCTATGCAGAGCCCCATCCTTTAATTCCAGAAGAGAGAGGGAGGGTTAGGGTGTTTCGGATTCATGAATCGGTATATGGGCCTATACCGGGAGGAGGAAAATTTATAGACTCGTTAGTTGTGATTCCTGGTGTGACTACCACAGAAGCTGCAAGTTGACTTTTAGGCACAAGGTAGGTTAATATTTACACATCAGCCTCCTAATTTCGAGGAGGTTTTTTTGATCGTGAGGATTTTATGATAGATAAAGCCCTACTTAATGAAAAACTGAATATGTGGCGTCAGAAGTTGGTGGAGCTTGAAAAAGAGTTACTCCAGATTCAAAAGCACAAAGGAGAAGCGGCTCAAGAAGGCGATCTTCGCGAGAACGCTGCTTATCAAATGGCATCGGAGGATGCGGATACCTGGAGGGTTAGGATAGACGAGGTTAGAAAGATAATTGCTGATTTGGAAAAAGAGAAGGGGGGAAAGTCGTAATGGCAACGGCAACCAAAACCAAAAGAGATTTTCCCTTAGATCTAATCCGAAACATCGGGATTATTGCCCACATTGATGCCGGTAAAACTACCACTACCGAACGGATCCTTTTTTATACCGGTCGGACCTACAAAATTGGAGATATTGATGAAGGTACCACCACTACCGATTGGATGGAGCAGGAAAAAGAGCGGGGGATTACTATCGTATCCGCGGCCATTACCACCTTTTGGACTGTAAAACAGGGTTTATTTGAAGGTAAAGAAACCAGGATTAACTTGATTGACACTCCGGGCCACGTTGATTTTACAGCCGAAGTAGAAAGGTCCTTGAGAGTTTTGGATGGAGGCGTCATTGTTTTGGATTCATCTTCCGGAGTCCAATCTCAAACAGAAACCGTTTGGAGACAGGCCAATAAATATAAAGTCCCTTTGATCGCCTTTTCTAACAAGATGGATGTGATTGGAGCTGACTTTTTGGGAACAATCCAATCTGCCCGCGACCGATTAGGTGCCAATGCCATTGCCTATAACCTTCCTATCGGTAGGGAAAATGACTTCAAAGGCGTGGTCGATTTACTAACCAGAAAAGCCTATATTTGGGAGGGTGATGAAACCGGGGCCAAATTTCATGAAACCGAAATTCCTGCCGATATGGTTTCGGAGGTTGAAAAACACAGAGAAAAGCTAATTGAAGAGATTTCCGGGACCGATGATGTACTAATGGAAAAATATTTGGGTGGAGAAGAGATTTCTATAGAGCAGTTAAAGATTGCTTTGAGAAAGGCCGTAATCGAAAACAAAGTTGTACCCGTATTGGCCGGATCTTCATTGCGTAATAAAGGGGTTCAACTGATGTTGGATTGTGTGGTGGAATATTTACCATCCCCTCAAGATATTGGTACAGTAGTTGGGCAAAACCCACAAAATCCTGATGAACAAACAGAAAGAAAAGCAGATCCGAGCGTACCTTTAGCAGCTTTGTCCTTCAAGATTCAGGTTGATCCGCATGTTGGTAAGCTGACTTATATCAGAATTTATTCCGGAACTTTAAAGAGTGGCTCTTATGTTTATAACTCTACCAAGCAAATAAGGGAGAGAGTAGGACGTTTACTTTTAATGCATGCAAACGATCGTGAGGAGATAGATGAGGCTTATGCCGGTGAGATTGTGGCAGCGGTAGGGCTTAAGGATACTATTACCGGAGATACCCTCTGTGATGAAACTGCTCCAATTATTTTGGAATCAATATCCTTCCCTGAACCGGTTATCTCACTGGCGATAGAGCCCAAAACCAAATCAGACCAGGAGAAGCTCGGGTATGCTCTGCAAAGACTCTCCGAAGAGGATCCAACTTTTAGGGTCAAATCCGATCCTGAAACCAATCAAACTATTATAGCCGGAATGGGTGAGCTGCAGCTTGAAGTTTTGGTAGACAGGATGAAGCGGGAGTTTAAGGTCGAGGCTAATGTTGGCCAGCCACAAGTTGCCTATAAAGAAACTATTCAAAGGACGACTACCGGTGAGGGTAAATATATTCGCCAAACAGGAGGCCGTGGTCAATACGGACATTGTCTGCTGCGCATTGAACCATTGCCCCGCGGAACCGGTCGAGAGTTTGTCTCCGAGATTGTGGGTGGGGCAATACCACGGGAGTTTATTCCGCCGATTGAAAAGGGTGTTATAGAAAAAGAAGACACCGGTATTTTGGCCGGGTATCCGGTTACCGACATTAAAGTGGCAGTTTATGACGGGTCATATCATGATGTAGATTCATCTGAAATAGCTTTTAAGATTGCTGCATCACTGGGGTTAACTGAAGCTGCCAAAAAAGCCGACATGATTTTACTGGAACCGATCATGAAGGTGGAGGTAACCACACCTGAAGAATTTTTGGGAGACATTATTGGGGATTTATCTTCCAAGAGGGCCCAGATTATATCTTCGGAAACTAGAGGAAATGCCAGGGTGGTAATAGCTTTAGTTCCTCTTGCTGAAATGCACGGCTATGCTACAGCTATCAGGTCTATGTCCCAGGGTCGGGCTACTTATTACATGGAGGCAGATCACTATGAACCGGTACCTGCCAATATTACTGCTAAAATCGTTGAAACTTCCGGCTTCACCGGCCGCGTTGAACATTAAGTTTTTAAAGCACTTTTGGGCAAAAGTCCAAAATTCTTCATCAGGTCTTGTCTTGTGCCTGAATTTATCTAAATCTCCGCAGGTGTAGCTACAACTCCACCCCCGAGGTGGACAACATGGACATCAGGGAGGTGGGCATCACAAATTTTACATCCCTGGGTGCAGGCTCAAATTAACTTCCCTATTGCATTTTTACAGGTCTTACTGTATATTTACAAACATCCAGCTTGGGAAATGAGGGCTGGATTTTAATTGCCATGTTGATCCTGGACAAGCCAGATCCATAATGGTAAAATATTAAAATTATGGCAGGAAAATTTGATAGAAGTAAACCACACGTAAACGTTGGAACCATGGGTCACGTTGACCATGGTAAGACAACCTTAACAGCAGCCATTACCAAGGTTTTGGCTGACAAAGGTATGGCAGAAGCCCGATCTGTTGACCAAATTGATGCAGCCCCCGAAGAAAAAGCCCGCGGAATTACCATTAATATCTCCCACCAAGAATATCAAACTGAAAAAAGACACTATGCCCATATCGATATGCCGGGTCACGCCGACTATATTAAAAACATGATTACAGGCGCTGCGCAAACCGACGGTGCTATTTTAGTTGTATCCGCTCCGGATGGTCCTATGCCTCAAACTAGGGAGCATTTACTGTTGGCCCGCCAGGTTGGAGTTCCGGCAATTGTAGTTTTCTTAAACAAAACAGACATGGTTGACGATGCTGAACTTTTGGATTTGGTAGAAGAAGAAGTTAGAGATCTTTTGAAGAAATATGAATATGACCCACAGTCCCCAATTATCCGGGGTAGTGCTAAAAAAGCTTTAGAGGGCGATCCGGAGGCCGTTAAAGCTATTGAAGAGTTGATGAAAGCGGTTGATGAGTGGATTCCTACTCCAACTCGGGACAAAGATAAGCCGTTTTTGATGGCAGTTGAAGATGTTTTCTCTATCAAAGGCCGCGGAACAGTGGTAACCGGTAGGATTGAAAGAGGTGTGGTGAAAGTAAACGAAGAAGTTGAGATCGTTGGAATTAGACCCACTAAAAAAAGTGTTGTTACAGGAATTGAGATGTTTCATAAACTGCTTGACCAGGGTGAAGCCGGGGATAATGCCGGAATTCTCTTGCGAGGGATCGAGAAAGATGATGTAGAAAGAGGCCAAGTTTTGGCTAAACCGGGTTCAATCACTCCCCACGCCGAATTTGAAGCGGAAGTTTATGTATTATCCAAAGAAGAGGGTGGTAGACATACCCCGTTCTTTAAAGGCTACAGACCGCAATTTTATGTCAGAACCACAGATGTGACCGGAGAAGTCCAACTGCCGGAAGGTGTGGAAATGGTAATGCCAGGTGATACTACTAAAATGAAGGTAAAATTGATTACTCCCGTTGCTATGGAAGAAGGATTACGCTTTGCCGTACGCGAAGGTGGTAAAACCGTAGGGGCCGGAGTAATTACCAAAATAATAGCCTAAGTTTTGAAGGTTGTACTGGGGGCGTAAGCCCCTTTTTTTTGATTAACTTTGGGCAAAGTTGTACAATTAATTGCACGTTGACAGGTTAAAGGAAAATACAAAATGGCACGAGGCCGTATTAGAATTAAACTGAAAAGTTATGATTATAGGGTGCTTGATAGCACCTGTGAGTCCTTATTGGACACGGCTCTTCGTACCGGAGCTAAAATTGTTGGCCCGATTCCTTTGCCTACCAAGATAGAAAGAATCACTGTTCTTCGTTCACCCCACACAGATAAAGATGCCCGCGAAGCTTTTGAGATAAAAACCCACAAGAGGATGATTGATATACTAGAACCTACCCAAAAAACAATTGATTCTCTAATGCAT
>CAZGFG010000026.1:0-3704 GCA_964524895.1 uncultured Gammaproteobacteria bacterium
CATTCCTCCTGTAACATCATGTGGATTATTTGCAGTGATCCCTTCTAAAACCTGCTCTATATTCTCATTATTAATCTCTTTAATTAATTTAGCTTTAGGATTTTTTTTAGGGTCACTATCAAAAATTCCCTCTACATCTGAAAGGAAAATGACTTTATCTGCTTTTAATTTTTTTGCCAAATAGGGGATAATGGTATCTCCTGATATGATAGAACAACCCCATTTGGTATCCAATACCACATCGCCGAACAACACGGGTACAATGTCTTGTTGCAAATAAGATTGGATTAAAGAACAATCTAAGGATTTAAGCTTACCTGCTGTTTGAGTAATGAATGCGCGAGGTGGTAATCCTACGGCTGGAACATGATTATTCAAGAGGGCGGAAACGATCAATGAATCGAGTTCAATCATTTTCTGATCAGTAAGCCCTAAGCCGAGTTTTTGTTCTTTAGTCTGCATTCCGCGAAACAAACCATATTTCTTGGCTAAAGGATGCCCAAAAGACCCTGCACCATGGATTAAGACTAACTTATATGGTTTGGTGTCAAGAACCTGCCTGATTTCTTTTGCTAATCGATTGATGGTTTTTATCCTGGCTTTAGGGACAGAACTGTCTTTATAGGTAATGATACTTCCGCCTAGCTTAACAATCAGCAATTTCATGAGGCAGATTATAACAGTGGATTTATCTATTCACAACAAAGGTAAGACCAGGTCTGGGTGTTGGGCAAGAATAATGGTTCTTAACAGGTTCCTGGCCCTATAAATTTTTCCTTCTACTGCCCGCTCGGAAGTTCCCAGCCTTTGGGCAATTTCTCTATGGCTTAAATCTTTCCAATACTTAAGGTATAAAACCCTTCTTTTATCTTCGGGCAAAAGAAGTAAGCACTCATAAACAGCTTCTTTAAGCTGCTGAAGGGCTAATCTTTCTTCCGGGGATAAGGCAGGGGAAGGAATCCTGGCTAACCCTTCCAAAGTGGGGGCAATAAATTTTGACCTTTCGTTAATTCTCTCCCGATAATAATCTGCCATTTTATTCAAAGCTATCTTACAGATCCAGGTAAAGTAGCTGCTTTTATGTTCAAAGGCACGATACCCTTTTAAAGCAGCCAAGGCAGTCCTGGAAAAAACTTCCTCTGCTGCTTGCACATCTCCATCCATCTTTCTGATAATAAATTTCATTAAGGGTTTGGCAACAGCTCTATAAGCCAATTCAAAGCTGCGGTAGGGAAGTGATTGTTTTTGTGGGTTTTTATCCATCAGGTTGTCTAACTTATTATGCTACTAAACTTTACCACCAGTATTCAACCCTTCTGGTCAAGAAGCAAACTTGATTTGGGAAGTAAACTCCATTACACTAACCACGTTAAAAAAATGGACCGATTTCCTAATTATTTAAAAAAATCTGCCAAAAAGGTTGACTTACAACTGAATACTCTTCTTGAACAAGCCAAAAAAGAGGCAGTAGAAATATCGCCTAAATTAGTTCCACTGGTAGAAGTATTTGCAGATAGCTGCAAAGGAGGGAAAAGGGTAAGAGGGATGTTGGTAATGTTGGGGTATGAGATAACTAATTCAGAATTCAAAGTTCAGAATTCAGAATTAGAAATTACTAAGGTTGCAGCTGTTTATGAAATTTTCCAAACTGCTATTTTATCCCATGACGATGTAATAGACCAAAGCCCTCTGCGCCGTGGCAAGCCGACTATCTATAGAAGGTTAGGAGGAGATCATTATGCTATCTCCCAAACCATAACTATTGGGGATATCGGCTTTTTCCTGGCCATGAAAATTTTAGCAGAAACCAACTTCCCCGCCTTACGCAAAAATAAAGCTATAGAATTTTTCTCCAAATCGATGCTTAAGACAGGTTTGGGACAAAGTCTGGATATTGAACTGTCAAGACCGGGTAAAAAGGATGAAGAAGATGCCCTTAAAATCTCCCTTTATAAGACTGCCTGGTACACCATAATCGGCCCAATGTCTGTGGGGGCAATACTTGGCGGGGCAAGCAAAAAACAATTAGATGGGATTTTGGAATTTGGCAAGAATTTAGGCATTGCCTTCCAAATCCAGGATGATATTTTAGGGGTGTTTGGGCAGGAGGAAGATTTGGGTAAATCTATTAACTCCGATATTGAAGAGGGTAAAAATACCCTGCTTTTGACCCAAGCTTTAAAAAGGGCAAATAAGCAGCAGGTAGAATATCTGGAAAAACACTATGGCCAAGGGGTAATAAGCCAAGAAGAATTTATGAAAATTAGGGAAATTTTTGAGAGTAGCGGAGCACTGGACTATGTTAGCTCAAAAGCGGTAGAATATGCTAGGAAAGCAAAAGGAGCTACTTCGGAAATTACTGATGATGAGGATTGTTTACATCTGCTGAATAAACTGGCAGATTTTTTAATTAATAGGAGGAAATAATGGCGCTTTTTGAAACAGAGATTCGGTTTACATCTACGGTAAGAACGTATATTGCGGATATTACAGATCCTATAAACGACATAATCGGGGAGACTGGGACTGAATCGGGGAAAGTTACTCTAACCTCTTTACATACAACATTAGGTTTACAGATTAACGAAGGTAAGGAACCAAATTTATTGCACGATATTGTGGATATAGGAAGAAGATTGGTACCGGAGGATATCAGAGGTAGTTGGATTAGAGGAGGGCAGGAGTATCCGTTTCCTATCGCTATCTATCGCCATTATTGTGGTGATAATCCAGATCTAGAGCCGGGTGAAATAGAAGATGATAGTAATGCCGGTAGACATGCAAGAGCTATGGCCTTGAGTTTCTCTAGTTTAGATCGACTTTACTTGGGTGGCAGACTAATGCTCGGTCGTTTCCAGAGATTCCTAGTATATGAGCACGATGGAAGGCTTGATCCTGCTCGTGAGAGAAGAGTTCATGTACTTGTGAGTTCTTTTGAAGAAGAGCTTAAGAGCTTAAATTTAAGGAGGCTAGCACCAAATGCAGGGTACCAAGTTGGATAAAGATAATATTCCAGGGCATATTGCCATCGTGATGGATGGTAACAGGCGTTGGGCCAGGGCCCGGGGTTTGCCGGATATTAAAGGCCATGAAGCAGGCACAGAAGCTTTGGAAAAGATTGTAGAAGAAGCGGAAAAAATTGGGATAAAGACCATTACCGTTTATGCCCTTTCTACGGAAAATATTACCGAACGCGCCAAACGTGAAGTAATCGGCCTGTTTGGCCTAATGAGAAGAGGTTACCATAATAAATTAAAAAAGATGATGGCAAAGGGGGTGGCTGTTTCTGTTTTAGGGGAGATGGAAGGGTTGCCGGACACTATAAAAAAACTTTTGGAAGAGATCAAAAAAACTTATATTCAAAACGAATCAATTAAATTAAATATAGCCCTAAATTATGGAGGCAAGAAAGAGCTGGTAGAAGCAATCAAAGACATGGTTAAATCCGGGATAGACCTAAACCGGATTAATGAGGAGATTATAGAGAAGCACCTCTATACTAATGGACAACCCGATCCGGAATTGGTGATTAGGACAGGGGGAAGAAGCAGATTGTCCAATTTTCTGCTTTGGCAGACAGCATATTCCGAGCTGTATTTTACCAAGGTTTTATGGCCGGACTTTCATGGTCAAAATTTGCGCAAGGCCATCGCCTGGTACCAATCCCAAAAAAGAAATTTTGGAAAATAGTAGTCAGCTGTCAG
>CAZGFG010000027.1:0-2568 GCA_964524895.1 uncultured Gammaproteobacteria bacterium
CTTTATAATCTCGCTTAATCTTCTAAAATTCTCAACCGAGCCTATTTCATATATTACTTTGTCCGGAGATTCTATTCCGTGTTTTGAAAAAGCAATTACTGTTGACTTTTTTGAAGTTAGGTTTTTAACAAGATGTGACCCAACAAAACCGTTAGCTCCAGTCACTAACACCGTTTTTCCCTGCCAAAAAGACATTTTTTACTCCTTCCTTAATAGTAGTTATGCCATAAACTAATAAAATTCCTAAGCACATTAAGGGATGCAGAAACCAAGCTAAATCAGGAACTTTAATAAAACCACGAATTGAGTCAATAGTAGGCAAGATTACAGAGGAAGAATAGATGACAAATCCAACTAGCGCCATCTTATCTACACTGGAGTCATAAACACTATATCTTCTTTTTGAATGATCTACAAAGTGGTATTTTTCAATAAAATATCTCCTTCTTCTAAGAAAAGGGATAAAACTATTGTCCGTAAGATGAATTATTGTGTCTTTGACAAAGGCATAGGTTGTAAACCCCTGTTTAGCAAGATCAACATGTATATCTATATGGAAGAAATACTGAGGAGATGATTTTGCCCTTGATAAAAGCTTCCTTCTCAATATTGAACCGTTGCCTCCTAACGTTGGTAAAGAGTCAGGGTCTAATTCCACTTTATAATACCCCTCTTCTTCTGCGGTTATTTTACCTTTTAAATGAAACTTGTTATACAAATATGATTGGTGCGCGCTTTTGTTAAAGAAAAATGGTACGGGATCTGTACCACCCAAAAGAGCTGAATATCTGTTCACCAAAGACATCTTCTTATTATAATGGAACCTCAAAACTCCTGATCCAAAAATTCGATTATCTTCCAAAAGAGGGGTAATCATTTTTTTCAACCAATTTCTATGTGGAAGGATGTTATCATGATCAATCATCAAAAGAATCTCATTTTTTGCCGCATTTACTGCTACTCCTTTGTTGTATTCGGCATTTTGTTTATGTTCTGGAACCGGTATTACCTTAGCCCGAAATCTCCTTGCAATATTTAACGTATCATCTTTTGATCCGCCATCAGCAATAATTATTTCTAAATTAGAAGGATAATTTTGTTCTCTTACGGAGGATAAACACAAGGTTAAAGTTCTTTCTGAATTCCTGGTGGCAATTGCCACTGATACAGAGGGCCATTTCAATCTTTTCTTATTCGAAGAAGAACTTTGCTTGTTCATAACTTGAGAAATTTTAACCCGATTGAACCTATTATGCAAACCTTGATAATTACAATTAAGGTATGTAATAATTTCTATTCATGCAGCTAAAAAGCCTTAACCGTCTTGTTATATTCTGGTTATTTATAGTGCTTCCCTTACTTGCAGCCTTAATATTTAGGAAATCTTTTGACTTAGGTCTTTATGGAGATGATTGGCAACATCTTTACAACCTTTGGAGAGATTTTTTTGTTTATAAAACAAAGTCCTTTTTTGATATCAAATCCTATCTAAACCCCTATTGGCCTAACTACTTTTATTTAGGGATCATAAATCACTTTTGGGGATTTTACCCTCCAGCTTATTTCGCAGTTTCCTTTTTCTGCAGATTATTTGCCAACATCGCACTTTATTTTTTGTCCTATGAATTAACTAAAAGTAAACTGGCAGCATTTCTTACTACTTTAATTTTTTTGGTTTCTGCTGCCGGATTGCAAACTACCGACTGGGTTTTTAACATGAATACCTACGCCGGCTTAGGCTTATTGGCTATAGCATCAACTATTTATCTTAAAATCAGAAAACTGAAAACCTTTCGATCCTGGTATTACTTAGCTTTTATTACTACATTTACTCTGGCGCTGGCCATTGTACCAACTCGGATGCATGGAGCTGTTCCTTTTATAATTTTGATGGAATTATTCCTAACATATGTGGTAGAGAGGCAAAAGATTAAAGTTGACAAATACCTGTTTGGGAGAATATTTCTGGCAATTGGTATATTCTACATACTGGTGTACTTTCGTAGTTTTGGAGAAGAATCCTACGCAGGAGGGAGGTTTAATGAAAGTTTAAAGCTAATTCAAACCTTAATACAAAATGGCTATTACAGTTGGTGGCTATATTTTCTAGGAATAATCGGGCATCTGGTTATACCTGATAATGTTAGCTTATCTCCTCAAGCCACTGCTATACAAAAATTATTTCCTACACACAGCCCTCTTGCAGGAATTCTGATCATAGAGGGCTTCTTGTCTGCGTTGCTTCTTTCAATAAGTAGCCATGCAATATCCAAATCAAAAAAAGTAATCCACTATTTACCAATTATCCTATTTAATGCAATCTTATTTTTATTTTTGATGTGGATGGGTAAAATGGATACCCATACCTCTGGTGACGCTTACTTTGCTATATCATTGGGACTTCAACTCTTATTCTGGAGTATTTGGTTTTATATCATCAATAGGAAGAAGTACCCAGATCTTTCATCTGCTCTAATTATCCCTCTCTTTTGGATAGTAGCTCTTACAATCCTTTATTGGTTTTTTACACCTTATTATATTATCGAAACTACCGGTAGATATATGACT
>CAZGFG010000027.1:2578-3038 GCA_964524895.1 uncultured Gammaproteobacteria bacterium
TGACTATGTGTTCTTCAGGAGTAGCCATGTTGGCGGGCGCTCTACTGGCAATTATGATGAACAACGCCTTGCTATATTCTTCGAAAAAAGGTGTTAACTCCAGATTAAAGGGTAGTCTTTTCTTGGGGGTACCTCTTCTTATCCTAACAGTTGTTCTTACAATTAATTTCCAAGCGGGACAAAGGTATCTAAATATCCTACATCAAACTAGAAATAAAGATTTAACTGAAAAAAGCTGGACTAGGCTAGTAAAAGTAGTCCCAACCCTGGATCCAGATGGTCCCAGTATATTTTATTTTACCACCGATAACCCTCAATCTTTGGAGGGTGTTTTTGTATTCGGATTTTTTATGCGGGCCGGTATGACCTACCGGATCCCAAACATGGATTTAACTCCATTACCTGTTACAAACTATAAAGAGCTTCTGGATTTCGTAAAAGATGGAACTCCCTTACAAAA
>CAZGFG010000028.1:0-382 GCA_964524895.1 uncultured Gammaproteobacteria bacterium
AAGAAAGTTACCGGGGGTTCGACTCTTACCCAGCAACTTGTTAAAAATGCCCTTTTGTCCGGTGAGCGGACCCTCCCCCGTAAAATCAAAGAATTTATTCTGGCAATTCAAGTTGAACGCGTTTATTCAAAGGATCAAATTTTAGAGATGTATTTAAATGAAATTCCTTATGGCGGCACATCTTATGGTATTGAGGCGGCAACCAATTTATATTTTGGTAAACACACCAATGAATTAAGCTTAGCAGAAGCAGCGCTTCTGGCCGGACTTCCCCAGAGGCCGTCTGTTTATTCTCCTTATGGATCACGCCCGGAGCTTTCCAAAGTCCGCCAAAAAGAGGTTCTGCGAAGAATGGAAGAAGATGGTTATATTACCCAAAACC
>CAZGFG010000028.1:392-2519 GCA_964524895.1 uncultured Gammaproteobacteria bacterium
AAAAAGATGAACTAACTTATAGAACTTCCCAAAATGAAGTTGGTTTTAAGGCTCCGCATTTTGTTTTATACGTTAAAGAAAAGCTGATTGAGCAATTCGGGGATAAACTGGTGGAACAAGGGGGGTTGCGGGTTACTACAACTTTAGATTATAAGTTGCAAGAAGTTGCCCAAAAAATAGTCAAAGAAGAAGTGGAAAAACTTAAAAGTAATAAAGTTGGTAATGGGGCTGCAGTAGTTTTAGATCCTCAAACAGGCCAAATTCTATCTATGGTGGGATCAAAAGATTATTTTGACAAAGATTACGACGGTAATGTTAATGTAACATTGTCACTTCGCCAACCGGGTTCTGCTACTAAACCTATTAATTATTCCAGAGGTTTAGAAGAAGGTTATAGCGCAAATTATACTTTAATGGATGTAAAAACAGAGTTTCCCGGAGGTGATAAGCCTTTATATATTCCTGTTAATTATGATGGTCGCTATCATGGCCCAACTCAAATGCGCTACGCTTTGGGAAATTCTTATAATATTCCGGCAGTTAAAATGTTGGCTACGGTAGGGGTAAAAGACGTTTTAGATTTAGGTTACAGAATGGGTATTTCTACTTGGGAGCCATCAGAGGAAAATGTTAATTCCGTTGGTTTATCCTTAACTTTGGGTGGTCGGGAGGTACGTCTTTTGGATTTAACATCTAGTTTTGGGGTGTTGGCTAATAAAGGTCGCCAGTTTGACCCTGTATCTATTTTAAAAGTGGAAGATGCTAAAGGAAAAACGCTTTTTGAATTTAAAACCTCGGACGGTAAAAAAGTGCTGGATGAAGGGATTGCTTTTATTATCAGTGATATTTTAGCTGATAATGGGGCCAGGACTGCTGCTTTTGGATCAAATTCTATCTTAAATATTGCCGGTAAGACAGTGGCTGTTAAAACCGGTACCACAGATGAAAAAAGGGATAATTGGACTATTGGTTATACAAAATCAAGAGTAGCGGGAGTTTTGGTTGGTAATAATGATAATACTCCGATGGATCCTAAAATTGCCTCTGGAGTGACAGGAGCTTCGCCTATTTGGAATAAGATAATGAGAGAGGCTTTAAAGGATTTACCTAATGAGTCATTTGATAGGCCTGGGAATGTAATCCAAGCAGATGTTGACGGGTTAATGTCCGGCACACCTCATAGCGGTTCCCCCACCAGAAAAGAGTATTTTATTGCCGGAACAGAACCCAAAAATGAATCTGGCGCATATCAGCGGGGTAAAGTTTGTCGGCAAAATCCCCATCGTTTGGCGGATGACGGCGAAGATGGAGATGATAAAGATGTTATAGTGCTGCAGGAAAATGATCCGACCGGAGCCAATAAATGGCAAAAGGGCATCGATGAATGGGTATTAACTTCTGCCGACCCCCGTTTTGTGGGGGCAACTAAAAGTTGCGCTGGTGTTGCAGGTTTTACTGCCGGATCTGGAGGAGTTATTCAGATAGTTAATGTGTCAAATGGAGCTAATGTGCCAAGAATTTTTGATGTTTTGGCTTCTGTTAATTCTCCTGCCGGAGTAAAAACAGTTACTTGGTCTATTGATGGTGGAGCAGAGTCTAAACAAACATCAGAACCTTTTGCTCTGCATGTGGAGTTTCCCCAAGGTGACAGGGGCTCGCATACTATAACTGTTACTTTAGAAGACCAAAATGGCGCCACTCACTCCAGTTCTATTGGAGTAACAGTGGCACTATAAAAATGGTTGAAACAAGCATTTTTCAAGAATTAAGAGAAAGCGGGCTGGATAGAGAGGTTGCAGTCCTAAGAGAAAAAGTTGTTAAGGATGAACTTGCGTGGTTGATGATTCAAGCTGTGTTTTCAAGAAGGGTTAGAGGCTTCCCGGATAGGTTTATAGATTTATTAGACCCAATCAGAAGAATATTTGAAATAAGAAGAGAATCTTTTTTTAATATAGAGGTAAGAGGTAATACCTTAAAAGGTATTGGTCAGGTGCTGGATAGTTTAACTGATGAGCAACAAAGTTTATTGGAAGAAGGTATAGTGCCAATTATTACTTATACTTTTAATGTATCTACACATACGGCTCTACAAAGAGGTGGTCGCAGACACCATTGATTCTAAATCTA